>JAHFCU010000031.1 GCA_023249305.1 Gemmatimonadota bacterium | reverse complement strand
GAATTACTATCCCGGATGGACGGCGACGGTGGCTGGCCAACCCGCGCCTGTGTATCGAACAGACTACGTACTCATGGGCGTGCCGCTGAGCGCGGGAGCGACGAGCGTAGAGTTCGCGTTCCACAACGCTACGTACCCCACGGGGCGTACCATAACGTACGCCGCCGTCCTGCTCAGCCTACTGTTCGCCGCCTTCGGCTGGGCAATTGACCGCCGCGCCGCGCAGGGAGCCAATGGCTGACCAGGCATTGATCATCATCCCGACGTACAATGAGCGTGAGAACATCGCAACGCTCATTGCGCAGGTGCTCGAGAAGGATGCACGCCTCGAGATTCTCGTGGTGGACGACAACTCGCCCGACAGAACTGGCGATCTCGTCGAGGGAATCCGACAACATGAGTCGCGCGTGCATCTCCTGCGGCGCCCGGGGAAGATGGGACTCGGGACCGCGTACCGTGACGGCTTCCGCTGGGCACTCGCGCGTGACTACGAGTACATCTTCGAGATGGACGCCGATTTCTCGCACGACCCGCGCCATCTTCCGGAGTTCCTCGCCGCGGCGCAGCAGTCGGATTTCGTCCTCGGCTCGCGGTATCTCAATGGGCGGGTGACGGTCGTCAACTGGCCAATGAAGCGTCTGTTGCTGAGCTACTTCGCCAACATCTACGCCCGGGTCGTCACGGGGATGAAGCTCTGGGACGGCACCGGCGGCTTCAAGTGCTTTCATCGGCGCGTACTGGCGGCCATTGACCTCGACCAGGTTCGGTCGAATGGGTACGCGTTCCAAATCGAGATGTCGTTCCGTGCGTTCCACAAGGGATTCCGCGGCCAGGAGATTCCGATCGTCTTCACTGATCGCACGGTGGGCGACAGCAAAATGAGCGGCCACATCGTGCGCGAGGCCATCTTCATGGTGTGGCGCCTGCGATGGTGGCATCTGACAGGGCGACTATGAGCATCCCGGACGGACACCCATTCTACAAGATGTCGGGGTCGGGGAACGACTTCATCGTCTTCGATGCCCGCTCTGACACTGGCGTAGCCCACGCCCTCGATAACGCCGATTCAGTTCGGAACTTGTGTGCGACGGGCACAGGGATTGGTGCAGACGGTGTAGTATTCCTGCAAAGTGATACGTATCAGGCCTTTAGGATACGTTACTTCAACCGCGATGGTAGCCTAGGCGAGCTCTGCGGCAACGCGTCGCTGTGCAGTATTCGGCTGGCAAGAGAGCTCGGAGTTATCGGCGACGGGACGTGCCACTTCGAGACCGACGCTGGCGCGATGACCGGGCACTTCCGGGACGGCCTGCCGGAAATTGATCTCCAGGCGGTCCATGAGCTCACCCTCGAAACGAAGTTCGAGCTGCAGGAAGGAGAGCGCCGCATCGGCTTCGCCAATACCGGTGTGCCACACCTCGTCATCCTGATGGATGACGTCTCGAGGGCGGATGTTGTCGGTCGAGGGCGGCCGCTGCGCCTCGACAAGCGGCTCAAGGCGGGCGCCAATGTGAACTTCGTCGCGCCCCTTGGCCCCGATGAGTTCGGGATGCGTACGTACGAGCGTGGAGTCGAGGCCGAAACCTTGGCCTGTGGCACGGGAGCGGTTGCATGCGCAACCCTCCTGAATGCGTGGGGGCTGGCGGGGCAGGTCGTCCGGCTTAGAACCAGGTCCGCCCAAACGCTCACGGTTACGCTGCGCCAGAAAGACGACGGCCATGTATGGCCATCGCTGCGCGGCGAAGCCCGCATCGTCTACCGGGGTCAGACAGCGGAACTCTAGTCGTTCTGGTGGCACAGAGTCTCACAGGGCGGGCCATCCAAGGGCTCGCCCTCGTTTGCCTGCCGGCAGAGAAGCGACAGCACCGACACACCGCGTATGCAAGATTCTCCAGCGTCAGGGGATAGCCTTGTCCACTGTTCCTGGAGTTCTCCACTTCATCTAGTTTACATAATACATATTATGGGTACTTTTCCAATCAATCTAGGCCTGAAGAGCACGGCTCGGCACTCCGCTCTTCCCGGAGTCTGTAAGGCAAAAGAAAGAGGCGCGGAGTCGAAGCCCCGCGCCCCGTGATGCAGCGAGCTGAGTCTAGCCGCGCGCGCGCACTCTATGGCTTGCCCGTCGTCGCCGTCAACTCGCCGAGTCGGATCTTGGCCTCGCTAGCCATCGGCGAACCCGGCCGTTCAGCCAGTTCCTTCCAGAGCTTCACTGCGTCTGCACGCTTGCCCGCGTTCGTCAGTGCACGGGCGGCCTCCCCCTTCAAGTAGTCCTTCTGGCCCGAAAGCGACGCTTTCTCCACCGCCTTCAGATAGTGCGCCGCTGCCTGATCGTACTTCTGCTCGCTTTCATAACCGGCCGCCTTGAGGGCCTCGATGCCCGAGGCAAACGCGCCTGGCGAGGAGACACCGTCGAGCAGCTTCTGGCCGTCCGCGAACTTGCCCGCATCAAACTTGCTCTGGGCGTAGAGCATCGCCGACTGGATGCCGCCCGCGGTGCCGTCGTAGCGCTGCGCCGCCTTCGCGAGGGCGTCGGCCGCGCTTTGATCGCCACGGGAGGTCAGCGTCATGGCGTCGAAGAACGCCTTCTCTGCTTGGGTCTCACGCCGCGCCTTGTTGGCCTTCCACAGGAAGGTCCCGCCTACGACCACCGCGACGACGATGGCCGTGACCGTGATCTGCTTCCGGTAGATCTGGAACGTCTCAAGCAACGAATCGGGGTCGGCTGCTATTGGCGGACGAGCCGCCCCACCGGGGTTGGTCATCGTACGGGCTGAAGGCTTGGGTTTTTCAGGGCGCCGACGTGGCGCACAACTTAGAAATAGTAATCGCAGAGAGCGCGTTCAGGCACCCCTGAGGGTTGCCGCGCGGCACGGCGCCGCGCGTCGCGCGGGACGCTGGGCCGGGGCCGCGATTGACAGTTGATGTGCAGCGCATTATTCATACATACGTATGAATACACGCCAGACAGTCCCTGAACGCCTCCTCACGGTCGCCGCCGAGCTCTTCGCGCACGAAGCCTTCGACGCGGTCTCCATTCGGCAGATCACGAGCCGCGCCAAGGCGAACCTTGGCGCCGTGACGTACCACTTCGGCTCCAAGGAAGCGCTCTTCCACGCCGTCATTGACCGCGTCGGTTCACGCTTCGCTGATCGCTTCGTCGAAATCGCCGCGCAGCGCGGCGCCCCCCTCCAGCGCATTGGCCGCATCGTGACCATGGTCCTGACGGAGGAGAACCTCCCTGCCCCGAACATGATCCTGCGCGAACTCGCCACCGATCGTCCGTTGCCGCCACCGCTCGTGCACCTCATGCAGCGCAACATGGCGACCATGATCGGGCTGGTTCGCGAAGGACAGCGCGACGGCTCGATTCGCGACGGCGATCCGGCCTTGCTGGCCATGAGCGTCATGGCGCAGCCCTTCCTGCTGCGCATGGCGAGCCGCATTCCGCGCGATATCGCCGGCGTGGACCGCAGCGACCCCGACACCCAGCGCAAGCTCGTGAAGCACGTCGTCACCACCATCACCCGCAGTCTCGCCTCCTCACCCGGGCATCGGTCATGATTCCGATCCTGCTCCTCGCCGCCGTTCTTACGGCGCCGCCTCAAGACACTGCGCGGCTGACCGTCGCCGCGGCGATCGATCGTGCGCTGGCGTCCCATCCGGCGGTCGCCGCTGCACGCGCCAGCGTGGATGTCGCCGCCGCCGACGTGGGCCAAGCCCGCGCGTCGTGGCTCCCGTCGCTCTCGCTCGACGGTTCCGTCAGCAAGTTCCAGAAGCCGATGATCGTCTGGCCCCTGCACGGGCTAGACCTGCGCAACCCACCGTTCTTCGACACCGAAGTGTCGCAGGCAGCGCTCGGCGCGTCGTATACGCTGTTCGATTTCGGCGCGCGTTCATCGAGGGTGAAGGCCGCCGAATCTCAACGTGACGCGGCAGACGCCGGCCTCGGCGCAACCGAACAGCAGCTGGTGGCCCGCACCCTCGCGGCGTATCTGCGCGTGCTCACGACACGCGGCATCCTCACGGCGGAGGATCAGCGCGTAACCGCACTCGCGGCAGAGTCGAAACGCGCTCGTGAGCGACTGGCGGCGGGCAAGGCCGCGCGCCTCGACACACTGCGCGCCGCGGCGGAGTTCGCGAATGCCGCCGCCGATCGCGTGGCCAGCGCAGCGAACGTCGAGGTGGCGGAGCATGATCTCGCCCGACTGATGGGCGTGCACTATGCAACCGTGCATTCCGCGGCGTTGACTGGTGTCGGGCTGACGCGACTCGCTGGCGATTCGCCCGCGGACCAGTCGGCGGCGGTGGCGCGCGCCGGCGGCACGAACGCGGACATCCAAGTCGCGGAGCGGCGCGCCGACGCGGCGGCCGCCTCGGTGGGCGCAGCGAAGGCGAGCCGCATGCCGCAGTTCCAGGCATCGTCGGCGATCGTTGACCGCAGCAACATCACCGGGCGCTGGCTCTCGGAGTGGCAGGTCGGCCTTGGCATGTCGTGGCCACTGTTCACAGGTGGCGCGCGCGAGAGCGCAATAAGCCGAGCCGAGGCGTCGTCACGCGCGGCGCGCGAGCAACTGCGCCTCACGCGGATGGCGGCCGAGCAGCAGCTAGACGACGCCCGCGCTCTCTTCGACGCATCGCGCGCCCGGCTTGCCGCGCTCGCCGCCACCGCCGAGCAGGCCGCCGAAGTGGCCCGCATCACCGCGCTCTCGCGTGACGTCGGCGACGGCACGCAGACCGATTACCTCCTCGCCGAAGCCAGTCTCTTCCGCGCTCGCAGCGGCCTCGTGCAAGCCCGCCACGCCGTGATTGCCGCGCGCGTGGAACTTGCCCGCGTGCTGGGCGAACTGAACCGCGCGTGGATCACCACCGCGCTGGAGTCGCAGCCATGAAGCGTGTCCGCATCGTCGTCGTCGTCATCATCGCCGTAGTAACAGTCGGTGCCTACATCGTGCTCCGCTCGCGCAGTGCGGGAGATGGGCTCGCCGCGTCAGGCACGGTGGAGGCCACCGAGGCCTCATTGGGATTCCAGGCCGCGGGGCGCATTGAGAGCATTCGCGTGCACGAAGGCGATAAGGTGCGCGCCGGCGACACGCTCGCCGTGATGGACCGCACCGAGCTCCTCGCACGACACGCGCAAGCCGCGGCGCAGCTCGCCGCGGCGCAGGCCGGACTCAGCGAACTGGAACGCGGCGCGCGCGTGGAAGAACTCGCGCAGGCTCGCGAGGCCGACAGCGCAGCGGCGGCGCGCCTGGCGGACGCCCAGCGCGATCTCGGTCGCGCGCAGCAGCTGTTCCGGGGCGGCGCCGCGTCGCAGGAGGCGTTCGACAAGGCGCGGCTGGCCGCCGATGTGGTGCGCAGTCAACGCGAGCAGGCGGCGCAGCAGCTACGGCTCGTGGAGACGGGGCCGCGCGCCGAACGCATTGCCTCGCAGCGCGCGATGGTGCAGGCGTCGCACGCGCTCCTGCGTCAGGTGGGCGCGCAAGTTGCAAACGCGGTAGTGCTCGCCCCGTTCGATGGGGTCGTCACGGTGCGTCAGCGGCAGCCCGGTGAGATCGTCGCGCCAGGAGCGCCCATCGTGACGGTGGCGAACTTCGGCGACCGCTGGGTGCGCATTTACATTGCCGAGAATCGGCTCGGGGCGATCGCGCTTGGCGAGCCGGCGACGATCACCACCGACACGTATCGGGATCGCACCTACGCCGGCGCGGTGTCATTTATCGCCAGCGAGGCCGAGTTTACGCCGCGCAACGTGCAGACCACCGAGGAGCGAGTGAAGCTCGTGTACGCGGTGAAAGTGCGCATCACCAGCGATACGGAGATCGCGCTGAAGCCAGGGATGCCGGCGGACGTGACGCTGCAGGCCAAGCGGTAGCACGACCCCCGCACCCCCCGTACCCTTCCCTCCGCACCCGCCCAGCCGATGCGCCTCGCCCGCTCCGCCGACGCTTCTGCCGCCATCGCGGCGCGCGGCCTTACGCGCGCATTTGGCACGCTGACGGCAGTCAACGGACTGGAGTTCGAGGTGGCCCCGGGCGAACTGTTCGGGTTGGTCGGCCCCGACGGCGCGGGAAAGACAACGACCTTGCGCATGCTCGCCGGCGTGCTGCGCCCGACGACCGGTGACGCGTTCGTGGACGGCATCAGCGTCGCGCGTGATCCGGAAGGAGTCAAGCATCACATCGCGTACATGTCTCAGCGCTTCGGGCTGTACGCCGACCTGACCGTGCGCGAGAACATTGACTTCTACGCCGACCTTTACGAAGTGCCGGCAACGGAACGCGCCGCGCGCCTGGCACGCCTCTATCAGTTCTCGAATCTCGCGCCATTCGAGGACCGGCTCGCCGGCCAGCTCTCGGGCGGCATGAAGCAGAAGCTCGGCCTATGCTGCGCACTGATCCACCAGCCGCGGATTCTCCTGCTCGACGAGCCCACGTTTGGCGTGGATCCCATTTCGCGGCGCGACCTCTGGCTGATACTCGAGGAGATGGTGTCGCAGGGCGTGACGGTCTTTGTGTCCACGGCGTACATGGACGAAGCCGAACGATGCGACCATGTGGCACTAATCGAGCGCGGCCGCATCATGGCGCTCGACACGCCGCAGGCGCTGCAAGACTCGATGCGCGGGCAGATCCTGACCGTGAGCACTCCAGAGGCGCGGCGCGCCGTAGAGGTCTTGCGGGCAGTGCCTCTGGTTCGACGCGCGACGCTGTTCGGAGACACGATCCACGTAGTGGTCGCCGAAGACGGACGCAGTCGAAGCGTGATTGAACGCGCGATATCCACGGCGGGACTGGCGGCCGCGGAGGTGCACGAAGTGGAGGCCTCGCTAGAGGATGTGTTCATCGAGCGCGTCGCCCAGACTCCCGAACGGGGGACTGCATGAGCACGCCGACCGTTGGCGCGATGCCTCACGAGGAGTCGTCCGCGGCGGCGAGTACGCCCCGCCCTGCTGTGGAGGTCCGCGAACTCACGCGTACGTTCGGCCAGTTCACGGCCGTGGATCACGTGACCTTCAGCGTGCGAGAGGGTGAAATCTTCGGCTTCCTCGGCCCGAACGGCGCCGGCAAGACGACGACGATCAAGATGCTCACGGGCCTGCTCGCCCCGACGTTCGGCGAGGGACGCGTGGCCGGCTTCGACGTGCGCACCGAGTCGGAGGAGATCAAGCGCAACATCGGCTACATGTCGCAGCTCTTCTCGCTCTATGGCGACCTGACGGCGGAGGAGAACATCGCGTTCTTCGCCGGACTGTACGAGGTGACGGGCACGCGATTCGCCGAGCGGCGCGACTGGGTGCTCGAGATGGCGGGGCTCACCGAGCATCGGAGGCAGATGACGGCCCAGCTCCCGTTGGGATGGAAGCAGCGGCTCGCGCTGGGGTGCGCGGTGCTGCATGAGCCGCCGCTGCTCTTTCTCGATGAGCCGACGTCGGGCGTTGACCCCGTGTCACGGCGCGCGTTCTGGGAGCTGATCTATCAGCTCACCGCGAAAGGGACGACCGTGTTTGTCAGCACGCACTATATGGAAGAGGCCGAGTACTGCGACCGCCTCGCATTGATGAACCGCGGGCGGATCATCGCGATGGACCGGCCGCCCGCGCTGCGCGCGAAGATGGCAGAGCCGATTCTCGAGGTGGAGACGAGCGACGCGTCCGCCGCCGCGCAGGCGCTGCAGCACCAGCGCGGAATCATCGAGGCTGCGATGTTCGGCCGCGCGTTGCATGTGGTGGTGGACGACGTGGCGGCAGCGCGCGCCTATCTGCCGGAGTTTCTTGCGGCGCGCGGCATCACGACGGGCGCGATGCAGACTGTGCGTCCGTCGCTCGAGGACGTGTTCGTTTCCCTCGTACGCCGCGAGGGCGGCGCGGTGCTGGGCTAAGCCATGGCCATTCGACCCGGACGCCTGTTCGCCATCGCCCGCAAGGAAATCACGCAGCTGCGGCGTGACACGCGGAGTCTGATGATGGCCTTCCTCATGCCCGCGGCGTTGATCGTCTTCTTCGGGTACATCATCAGCTTCGACGTGAAGGACATCAAGCTGGCGGTGCTCGACCAGGACAACACGCGGCAGAGTCGCGAGCTCGTAGGGAGCTTCGTCGCGGCGGGGCGCTTCCGCATCACCGAGCGACTGTCGAGTACGTCGCAGGTACCGCTGCTCCTCGACCGCGGCGCGGTGCGCATGGCGCTCGTGATCCCGCCCGGCTTCGCCCGCCGGCTCTCGTCGGGACAGCAATCGCCCATGCAGGCCTTAATTGACGGCGCGGACGCCAACACCGCGGCGATCTCGCTCAACTACGCGAGCGCTATCGTCACGTCCTACTCCGCCGCCATCGCGCTGAGGACCACGCGCCTGGCGCCACCGATTTCGCCGGAGGCGCGCGTTTGGTACAACGAGACGCTCGAGAGTCCGCCGATGATCGTGCCGGGGCTGATTGCCGTGATCATGATGATCATCTCCGCGATGCTCACCGCCCTCACCGTGGCGCGCGAGTGGGAGCGCGGCACGATGGAGCAACTGGCGGCGACGCCGGTGCACCGCGCCGAGGTGATCCTCGGCAAGCTCGTGCCGTACCTCGGGATTGGCATCGTGGATGTCGTGGCCGCGATTCTCATCGGGATGTTCGTCTTCGACGTGCCGTTTCGGGGAAACCCGCTACTGCTCGCCATCATGGCGACGATGTTCCTCATCGGGTCGCTGGGACTCGGCATTTTCATCAGCGCCACCATGAAGTCGCAGCTGCTGGCCACGCAGTTGGCGATGATCGGCACCTTCCTGCCGTCGCTGCTGCTGTCTGGCTTGCTCTTCGACCTCAAGATGATGCCGGCGGTGTTGCAGGGCATTTCGGCACTTGTGCCGGCGAGGTACTTCATCACGGTGATGCGTGGGATCTTCCTCAAGGACGTCGGAATCCCGGTGCTGTACGGCCAGGGGCTGGCGATGGTGCTGTACGCCGTGCTCGGTCTCTCGCTGGCGATTCGCGCTTTTCGCAAGGAGATCGAGTGAGCCTCCCGTCCGGCCTCCGGCTCGTTCAACTCCTGCGCAAGGAGCTGTTGCAGCTGCTGCGGGATCCGCGGTCGCGGCGCATGTTGTTCGGCGCGCCGATAATCCAGCTGCTGGTGTTCGGCTACGCCGTCAACACCGATGTGCGACACGCGCGCACGTTCCTGCTCGATGCCGATGGCAGCGCCGAGTCGCGGGCGCTGACCACCGCGCTGACATCGAGCGGGTACTTCGATGTCGCGATGCGGGGCGACCGCCCCTCGGCGCTGATGCGCGCGCTCGATGCCGGCAACGTGCTGATTGGCGTGCACATTCCACGCGGTTTCGCCGCCGACGTGGCGCGCGGGCGAGCGACGTCCGTGCAGCTGCTCGTAGACGGATCGAGCGCCAACACGGCAAACGTTGCGCTCGGCTATGCGACGCAGATCATCGCGCGCTATGGTCTCAAACGCGGAGCAGAGATCGCAGCGCGGGCCGGTGTGCCGACGCGGGCGGGTGGCGTGAACTTTGCCGTGCGGATCTGGTACAACCCGAACCTCGAGAGCCGCGCGTACAATGTGCCGGCGGTGATGGGCAACATCGTGATGCTGATGTCGCTGCTTCTCACCTGCCTCGCGGTGGTGCGCGAACGCGAGCTCGGTACGCTAGAACAGCTAATGGTGAGCCCGCTGCGCCCGGTGGAGTTGATGCTTGGCAAGACGCTTCCGTCGGCGCTCGTGGCCATGCTCGACGTGGTGCTCGTGACCGCGGTGTCGCTGCTCTGGTTCCGAATTCCCTTCGAGGGCAGCTATCTCGTGCTCGCGGCCACGAGCCTGCTGTTCGTGCTGACCGGGCTGGGCGTTGGCCTGCTGATCTCGACGATCAGCAATACGCAGCAGGAAGCGTTCATGTCCATGTTCATGTTTTTCATGCCTGCGATCATGCTGGGCGGGCTGCTGTTTCCCGTGGACAACATGCCGCACTGGGTACAGGTGCTGTCGTACCTCGACCCGATTCGACATTACCTGATCGTGGTACGCGGCATCTTCCTGCGCGGCGCCGGATGGAGCATCGTCTGGCCACAGTTGCTCTGGCTGGCGGCGATCGGCTTCAGCGTGCTTGGCTTCGCGACCAAGCAGTTCCATAAGACAGCAACGTAGGTTGCTCGAATGCACGATGGGCGGCGCTCGGATCGAGTGCCGCCCATCGTCATGCCCCCGGCCTGATTCGAACAGGCGACCTAGCGTTTAGGAAACGCTTGCTCTATCCACCTGAGCTACGGGGGCGATGACTTAAGGTAGCGGCCCCCACTGCAACATGCCACGCGGCCGCCGAATTTTCGGCTTCTTAGTGGCGCCAGCGCGCGCCTTCCACCTATAGTACACATACGCTCGATGCTCGCCCCCCCAAAACTGGAGCATCTCATGATCGTCGCCGTCCTGTTCGCGCTGTCGCTGTCAGCCACTGCGGATGCCGTCCCCAGCGCCAAGCCGGGCCCAACGCCCTCGTCGGAGCGCCGCACCGGCGCCGCATTCACGAAGATGACCAAGAAGCTCTTCGTGCCCAGCTTCTCGCGCCAGACGAAGCTTCCCTGCGGCGTCTGTCATAACGGATTCCCCCAGCTCACGGCATTCGGCCGCCTGTTCAAGTTGAACGGGTATACCATGACCGGGCTGGCAACGATCAACGGCCAGGGCGACAGCATTCGGTTGAATCTCGAGTTATCGCCGATTGCCCCGCTCTCGGTCATGGCGATCATTTCGCATACGCGAACCGCCACGAGCATTCCGGGCACCATCAACGGCACATCGGAGTTCCCGCAGCAACTCAGTTTCTTTGCCGCGACGCAGATCTCACCCAAGATGGGCGCGTTCACCCAGTTCACGTACGCGGCACAGGACAAGGCATTGGGCATTGACAATGTTGACGTCCGCTATGCCTCCCACGTGATGGTGCACGACAAGGACCTTCTCTATGGCGTGACGCTGCATAACAATCCGACCGTCCAGGACGTCTGGAACACACTGCCGGCCTGGAGCTACCCATTCAACTCGGCGGGCACGGCGCCTCATCCCGTCGCGTCCACACTGATTGACGGCGGCCTCGCGCAGACGGTGCTCGGCGTAGGCACCTACGCGCTGTACAACAACCTGCTCTATGGCGAGGTCAGCGGGTACACGTCGGCACCGCAGGGCGCAGCAGCTCCCGCTGACTCGACCTCCACCAACACGCCACGCGGACTCTCACCGTACTGGCGTCTCGCGCTGCAACGGTCGTTCGGCGACACCTATGTGATGGTGGGCTCCTTCGGCCTTGATGCGCATGTCTATCCGGGCGGCTTCAGCGGCCTCACGAATCACTACAGCGATCTCGGATTCGACGCGCAGGTCGAGCGGCGTACGTCCAAGGGGATGCTCATCGGGCGCGCGAGCTACGTGAAGGAGAATCAGAGCTTGACCGCTTTCCACACCGCCACGCCGGCCGAGAGCAACCTGAGCAACTCGTTGAACGCGTACAAAGCCAACCTCACGTACCTCCCGTCGCTGGCACACATCTTCACGGTCGGCTTGTTCGGAACGACGGGGTCGTCGGATGCGCTGCTGTATCCATCGGAGTCGGTGACCGGCAGTGCGAACGGGAGCCCGACGTCGCGGGGGGCGACGCTCGAGTACTCGTACAACCCGTGGCTGAATACGCGCTTCGGCGCGCAGTACACGCTCTACAGCAGGTTCAACGGTGCGTCGTCCAGCTACGACGAGGTTAGCGGGCGCAACGCCCGCGCCAACAACACGCTGTACCTGTTCCTTTGGCTCGCCTACTAGAGCGTCCGCACGCCGCATTGACCTGCGTCGCGGTCGCGCAGCTCGCGGTCGCGTTGTTCGCGATAGCGCCGCTGGCGAGCGCGCGCTCGGCCGCGGCACAGCAGCCTGTGGCGGAACCCGACACCGGCTCCATCACGCCGGCGATGGTCGAGGCCGGCCGTGCGATCTTTCATGGGAGGGGCACGTGCTTCGCCTGTCACGGCATGAAACTCGAAGGCGGACCAGTGGCCCCCACGCTGCTCGCGCATGCGTGGCGGGACGCGAAGAACGGCGACTACAAGGCGATCATCGGCGTCGTTTCGCACGGCGTGCCAGGGACGGCGATGGTTGCGTACCCCGGCGGCATTGCGAAGTCCGAAGTGCCCATCGTCGCCGCCTACGTCTGGTCGGCCACACGAGGGAGAGTCAAGCCATGACGTCGTCGCGCCCGTTTCGGCGGATCTGATATGAGGGAGCCAGGGTGTGCGCCGTTGCACATTCTGGCTTCTCTCTTTCGCCGCGTTCGGACCCGCCTCTCACCGCGGGCGACCGCGCGAACCATGTTACCTACGCCCGCGCCGTTTACTTCCTGACCCGGCCACCCAATGACGCCGCGCCTCTGCCAGCTCATCCCCGCCTTCGCGTTCGCCAGCTTGCTCACGGCCCAGCCCACCCCGCACAAGCGGATCCAGCAAGTGATGGATCGCCCGGAGTTCACACACGCCACCTGGGGCATGGAGTTCTACGACCTCCAGTCCAAGAAGACGATCTACGCGGTCAATCGTGATCGGCTCTTCGTGCCGGGCTCCACCACGAAGATCGTCACCACGGGCACCGCGTTTGCCACCCTGGGGGCGGACTACCAGTTCCGCACGCGCGTGTATCGAACCGGGCCGGTGCGGAGCGGCATTGTGCAGGGCGATCTCGTGCTTGTCGCAACCGGCGATCCGAATCTGACGCGGTGGGAGCACCCGGCCGGATCATACGCCTTCGTGGACCAGGATCATTCGTATGGCGGCCAACCGCTTCCGATTGATCCGCTGACATCGCTGCGCGATATGGCTCAGCAGGTCGCGAGCCGCGGCATCCGCGGCGCCACGGGTCAGGTGCTGGTGGACGCATCGCTGTTCCGTGAAGGCACGCGCGAACTCGGCACGCGCGTGGTCATCTCGCCGCTCATCCTCAACGACAACGTGATTGACGTCATCGTGACACCGGGAGCGCGCGCGGGTGACCCAGTGGGCGTCGCCGTCTCGCCGCACACCTCGTACCTAACGGTGCAGGCCAATCTCACGACGGCTGATTCAGGAACGTCGCCCGCCGTGCGTACCGTGGAGGACAGCACCGACAAGGACCATCGCACCATCGTCGTCTCGGGGCGAGTGCCGGTCGGTCCTCCGACGAACCCGCGCTGGGTCGTCCCCGTGCCCAGCCGCTTCGGCGAGGTTGTGCTCGCGGAAGTGCTGAACGACGCCGGCATTCACGTGATTCCGCGGCTCGGTTCGCGCACTCCTGACTATGCGCAGATCGCGCGTAGCTACGCCGATTCTCTGGTGGTGGCCGAGCATGTGTCGCTGCCGTTCGCGGCCGCGTCCCGTGTAATCCTGAAGACGAGCCAGAACCTGCATGCGAGCACGATGCCAATGGTGCTCGGCGCGCGGCCGGCAGCACGCGATGCGGGCAAAACAGGCTTCGACGTCGCCCATGACTGGCTGCAGTCCGCAGGGCTGAATCTCGACGGCGCCGTGCAGGGAGACGGCGCTGGCGGCGACGCGTTCTTCTCGCCGGCGTTCATGACGCGCTATCTCGAGTATGTCGCGGCTCAGCCGTGGGCGGAGGCGTTCCAGGCGGCGCTCCCGATTCTCGGCACCGACGGCACGTTGGCCGCCATCCAGCCTTCGGCGCCGGCGGTGGGCAAGGTGCACGCGAAGACCGGGACTTTCTCGTCGTTCGATCCACTGAACCGGCGGTCGATCGTGCACGCGAAGGGGCTCGCCGGCTACTTCACGTCGAAGAGTGGGCGTCAGATTGCCTTCGCGATCTACGTGAACAACTTCGCCGGTGTACCGGATCCCGCGACGTTCGCCGGGCAGGCGCTCGGCGAAATTGCGTCCATCGCGTGGGAAGTGATCAAGTAGGGTTACGGCAACGAATCGAGTACGCGTCGCCGCGCTTCGGGTTCGACACCGAATGCGACTGCCTTGCCTTTGTAAGCGACGGCGCCGCGGACGGTAGCGAGCGCCGTGTAGTAGTCCACATACGGAAAGCCCGCGATGGCGCCGCGCGCGAACTCGTACTTGGTGACCGCGGCGCGCCAGGCCTCAAGTTGGTCCGACACCTTTACGTAGACGAACGGCGTGAAGTTCGTCGCGTCCTCCCAGTTGTCGGCGTACCAGACGGCCCGAACGCCGCGATGCGCTGCATGCGCCAGTTGCACGCCAGGCAGCGACGCGAGCAGCACCGCATCCTGCACGATGGCGCTCGTGATGCTGTGGTCCTTGTGGAAGCTCTCCTTCCAGTGCGTGAATACGTGCGTCGGTTTGACCTGGCGCATGATGTCGGCCACATAGCGTCGCGCCGCTTCGTCGTTCGGTATCTCGCCGTCCTTGAACGGTCCGAAGATCACCTCTGCGCCGAGGGCCTTCGCCACCTCCTCGGCCTCGCGCTTCTTCTGCGCGCCGTATTCGGCGGGACTCAGTCTTGGATTCCCGCCCTCGCCCAGCGTCAAATGGAGGATCACCACCCGGTCGCCGCGCTGGTGCGCGCCGAGGAGCACGGCCCCCGTGGTCAACTCCATGTCGCCGGCGTGCGCGCCGATGGCGAGGATGGTGCGCGGTGGCGCGGGAGTCTGTGCCGCGGAGCCGGCGCGCGCCGGCGCTGGTGTCCGCGCCGTCGCGCCCATGCCAGTGGCCACAAGGCCGGCCACTGCGAGCAGTCGAATGGACCCGTGCGTCATCACTTACTCCGGATGAAACGTCGCAGAGAAGTTAGCGCCAATGGCGTGGCGCCGTCACATCGCGTAGCGTTCCTACTTCCCTCTTCCGATCGGTATGCGACTCCTCCGACTTCTGCCCATCGCCCTGTTCGCCGCGCCACTCGCTGCCCAGCAGCAACCGCTCGCCGATCGCTACCGCGACGTCGCCAACAAGATCATGGACGCGGCGCTGGCCGACTCGAACGGCGCGTGGTCGAAGCTCGCGGCATTTGTGGACTACAGCGGGCCCCGACTCGCTGGCAGCGCGAATCTCGAGCGCGGCATTGACTGGATGTTGGCGGAGATGAGGAAGGACGGCCTGGCGAACGTGCGCGGCGAACGGGCGATGGTGCCGCACTGGGTGCGTGGCCATGAGTCCATCACGATGCGTCAGCCGCGCGAAGCCGACGTGCCGATGCTCGGGCTCGGCGGCTCGGTCGGCACTCCCGCAGGTGGCGTCACGGCGGAAGTGCTTGTTGTAAACGACTTCGCCGAGCTGGCCAAGCGCGCGGCTGAGGCGAAGGGGAAAATCGTGCTCTTCGACGCACCGTTCACGAACTACGGCGCCACGGTGCAGTACCGCAGCAATGGTGCGGTGGAAGCGGCCGAGGTTGGCGCGGTCGCGTCGCTCATTCGTGCCGTCGGGCCCTACGGCATGCGCACGCCGCACACCGGTGCCATGCGGTACAACTCGACGGTCATGCGCATCCCCGCCGCCGCAATTCCGATGGAAGACGCCATGATGTTCCATCGCATGCAGGATCGTGGACAGAAGATCGTGCTCACGATCCAGATGGACGCGCAGACGCTCCCGGACGTGCCATCCCGCAACGTCATGGGCGAACTGACCGGTCGCGACAAGACGGCTGAAATCGTCGCGATGGGCGGCCACATCGATTCGTGGGACGTCGGACTCGGTGCCATGGACGACGGCGGCGGCATCGTCGTCGCGTGGGAGGCGGTGAAGTTGCTCCGGCGACTCGGCCTCGTGCCGCGCCGCACGATCCGTGTCGTGGGCTGGGTGAACGAGGAGAACGGCGGACGCGGCGGCGCGGCGTACCGTGACGCGCACGTCAAGGAGCCGCATTCCCTGCTAATCGAGTCGGACGGCGGCGTGTTTGCTCCGTCGGGCTTCGGCTTCACGGGGAGTGATTCCGCGCGTGCCATTGTCAAGCAGATCGGCGCGCTGCTCGATCGCATCAAGGCTGGCACGATTGGACCGAACGGCGGTGGCGCGGACATCGGTCCGCTCATGCGGGACGGCGTTCCGGGGATGGGGCTCGACGTGGACGGCAGCAAGTACTTCTGGTTCCACCATACGCAGGCGGACACACCGGACAAACTGAGCCCCGCCGAGATGCAGCGGTGCGTGGCCGCGATGGCGGTGATGGCCTACATCGTGGCGGACCTGCCGGAGATGCTCCCGAGGAAGTAGTCAGTACTCGACAATCGTATCGATGGACGAGCCGGCGAGCTGCTGGCGTCCGTGCAGGAACGTAAGGTCCACCACGAACGAGAACGCCGCAACAACACCGCCCGCGCGCTCCACAAGCCGTCGCGTGGCGGCCGCGGTGCCGCCGGTGGCGAGCACATCGTCCACCACCAGCACGCGCGCCCCCACGCCCAGCGCGTCCTCGTGCATCTCGAGCGCATCGGTGCCGTATTCCAGCGCGTATTCCTCGCGCACAACGCGGTGCGGCAACTTTCCTGGCTTGCGGACGGGAACCAGGCCCACGCCCAGCTTCTGCGCCACCGGCGCCGCGAAGATGAACCCGCGGCTCTCGATGCCCACCACGTGCGACACCTGAAGCGCCATCGCGGCCACGGCGATGCTGTCGGTCACCCTGGTGAAGAGGAGGGGGGCGGAGAGGATTGGGGTGATGTCCTTGAACACGATGCCCGGCTTGGGGAAGTCAGGGACATCGCGAATGGTCGCGCGCACATCACGCGTGAGCGCCTCGCGGCCCTCCGGGGGCGGTCTGGTGATCATGGGATGATCTCGAATTCGGCGTTCACGTCCACCATCGTACCTGGCAGGTCCTGCACTTCGACCGATCGCACCATGGCGTGCGGCGGTCCGCGCCGCAACACCTGGAGCAACTCGCCCACGCGCGCTGCATCTCCGGCCGCCCGCACCTCGACTTCGCCGTCATCCGCATTCCGCACCCAGCCCGTCACGCCCAGTGCGCGCGCACTGCGGGCCACGAACCAACGAAAGCCGACACCCTGCACGCGCCCGCGAATGCGTGCCTCGACGACGCGGAGCGCGCCGCTCACGTCGCCTCCCATCCGTGCCGCCCGACGAGCGGTACGAAGCGCACGTCTGAAATCTCACGTTGTTCAGTGCCGTCGGCAGTGCGGGCGATCTCCACCAACCGCTGATCGTCTCGCCCACCGATGGGCACGAGCAATCGCCCCCCCACGGCGAGCTGCTCCACCAGCGGCTGCGGAATCTCGGGCGCCCCTGCCCCGACGAGAATCGCATCGTAGGGCGCGAACTCGGGCCATCCGTAAGTCCCGTCGCCGCACAGCAG
This sequence comes from Gemmatimonadota bacterium, assembly GCA_023249305.1. Lineage (GTDB taxonomy): Bacteria > Gemmatimonadota > Gemmatimonadetes > Gemmatimonadales > Gemmatimonadaceae > PNKL01. The sequence continues at coordinate 15,549 of JAHFCU010000031.1, read as the reverse complement.
CGAGACATTCGTCACGCCGCACTCAGTGATGGCGTCACGCGCGGTCTCAAGCAGCGGCCTGATGCGCTCTACCGAGTAGACATGCCGGCACAACTGCGCGAGCAACGCGGTTTGATACCCTGAGCCCGTTCCGATCTCGAGCACCTTCTCAGTGCCCTGCAGGCGAAGCGTCTGCAGGTACAAGGCGTGCACGAAGGGCTGACTGATGGTCTGTCCGCTACCAATCGGTAGCGGAGCGTCTTCGTACGCGCGATGTCGTACGCCGCTCGGCACGAACTGGTGGCGCGGCGTCAGGTCGAGCGCGCGCAGTACCGCGAGGTCGCTGATTCCCTTGCCGCGCAGTTCCTCGATCAACCGGCGGCGGGCGCCGCCAAACTGCGGCGTCAGAGGGGCCGCCACCACTGCTCCGCGCGGTCGAGGATGTCGCGATGCGTGAGGTCGAGATGCAGCGGCGTGATGGACACGAAGCCCTCGCTGATCGCCTGAAAATCTGAGTCAACGGCCGAGTCCTTCCAGTCCACCGAACCGCCGCCGATCCAGTAAATCGGGCGCCCCCAGGGATCCTTCATCCGCATCAAAGAGTCCGAGTAGGCGCGCCGGCCGAGCCGCGTGAGTCGGAACCCCTTCAGCTCGGCCGCCTTGACGGGCGGAATGTTCACGTTGAATAGCGTGTGCTCTGGGAACGACGGCAGCGTCGCGAGGTGGCGCAGGATCTTCTCCATAGTGCTCACATGGTCGTCGAGTATCGCATCGCCGCGAAGCTCGCGTCCCGCAAACGAGAACGCGATCGCGGGCACGCCGAGCGCGAGTCCCTCCATCGCCGCGGCGACAGTGCCCGAGTACAGCACATCCTCGCCCATATTCGGCCCGTGGTTCACGCCGCTCAGCACGAAGTCGGGCCGCGCGGGAAGCAGCGCCTCTATCGCCAGCATCACGCAGTCCGTCGGCGTGCCGTCCACCTGCCAGCGGTTCTCAGCGATCTGCACCGGACGGAGCGGATGATGCATGGTCAGCGAGTGGCTCGTAGCGCTCTGCTCGCGATCCGGCGCCACCACGTACACCTCGCCGAGGGGCGCGGCGGCGCGCTCCAGCGCGGCGAGCCCGCGCGCCAGGATGCCGTCGTCGTTGCTCAGTAGCAGTCGCATCAGCGGTCCTTCATGTCGCGCAACGTGGCGAGCAGAGCTTGCAACTCGGCCTCAAGCGCGAGGATGGTCTGGAGGTCGAGGCCTGTGCGAGCCGCCGGCCGCACACCGCCGGCCTTGCGATACTCATCAAGCTTCTGCCGCGCACCTTCAATGGTGTACTTCTCCGTGTACAGCAAGTGCTTCACGAGCATGACGGTTTCCACCTCTCGCCGCGAGTACACGCGGTTGCCCGACCGGTTCTTCACCGGGCTCAGTCCCTTGAACTGGCTTTCCCAGTAGCGCAGCACGTGCGGCTTGAGTTCCGTCAGCTCGCACACATCGCCAATGCTGAAGAATTCCTTGATGGGTTCCGACTGGCTGGCGGCCATCAGTCACGCTCCCCGCGCAGTTCGCGCGACATTAATTCGACGAGCGCCGTCCGCGCCGGCTGGTGCTCGAAGAGCACGCGATGCACGGCCTCCACGATCGGCATCTCCACGCCGCGCTGGGTGGCAAGTTCAAGCGCGCTCTCCGCCGTCACCACGCCTTCGGCCACGGTCTCTCGCCCGGCAAGCACCTCGGGCAGCGTCGCGCCCTTCCCGATTTCCAGACCCACCTGCCGATTGCGACTCAGCATGCCCGTGCACGTGAGCACCAGATCGCCGAGGCCAGCGAGTCCCGCGAATGTCTGTGGATGCGCGCCCATCGCGAGTCCGAGCCGCATGATTTCCGCGAGGCCGCGCGTGATGAGCGCCGCGCGCGTGTTGAGACCGAGCCCCAGTCCGTCACTCATGCCGGCGGCGACTGCCATCACGTTCTTGAGCGCCCCGCCCAGTTCGACGCCAATCACATCATCGCTCGAATACACGCGGAGGTGCGGCGCGCTGAACGTCTGCTGAACGAGCGTCGCCGCCTCGGCGTACGCGGACGCGGCCACCACCGCCGTCGGCATACGGTTCGCGACTTCGGCGGCGAAACTCGGCCCCGAGAGCGCCACCACCGCGTGTCCGTGCAGTTCCTGCTCAACCACCTCGGTCATCAGGGCGCACGTGTGTCGCTCGATGCCCTTGGTCGCGACCACCGCGGTGGCCCCCGGCTCCGCCCACGCGCGCGCGTGCGACACGACCTCACGCAGCACGTGCGACGGCGCCGCAAGGAGCACGACGCGGGCACCCTCGAGCGCTGTGGCCTTGTCCGTGGTGGCGCGCAGCGTCTTGTTCAACGTCGCACCAGACAAGAAGCGCGGGTTCGCGGAGGAATGCATGATGGACTCGGCCACATCGGGCTCAAGGCACCAGATCGTGGTGTCGTGCCCGTTGTCAGCAAGCAGGCTAGCGAGCGCGGTGCCCCAGGCTCCCGCGCCGATTACGGCGCACTTCATGCACCCTCCCCGGACTGCTTGCGTCGGAAGCGATGTTCGGTGCCGGCGCGCAGGCGCTGGATGTTCGTGCGATGCGACCAGAACACGAACAGGCAGATGAGCACCGCCACGATCGTCACCGGTGAAGTGATTCCATTCCTCCACACGAGCAGGAGCGGAAGCGCTGCCGCGGCGGTGAGCGAAGCGGCCGACACATAGCCCGTGCGCCACAATACCGCGGCGAAGACGAGCAGCGCGATCACCAGCGGCACCGGCGCGAGCGCGGCGAAGATCCCCGCCGCGGTCGCTACGCCCTTGCCCCCGCCCCGCAATAGCAGAAAGACCGGTTTCGCATGGCCGACGATCGCCGCAATGCCAAAGGCAAGCGCCCACCACGCTGCACGGTCGGTACCGATCGCCTCTGAGGGCAGTACGAGTGCGGGCAGCAGCGCAGCGGGCAGCGCCCCCTTGAGCATATCCACGGCAAAGACCGCGGCCGCCACTTTCGCGCCGAGCGCACGGTAGACGTTCGTTGCACCAAGGTTCCCCGAGCCAACCGTACGCAAGTCAATGCCCTTCACCAGCCGCCCCGCGATGTACGCGGACGGAATGGAACCCGCAGCGTAAGCGACAATCAGCGCGGCCGCAGTGTTCATGTCCGGGGCCCGGGATTCTTTCGACGCAGCAAGATGCGGAGCGGGTTGCCGTCGAAGCCCCACGCCTCGCGGAACCCGTTGTGCAAATATCGCACGTAATGCTCCTGCAGCTGGTCCGGGTTGTTGCCGAACACGGCAAACGTCGGCGGCGCCGTCTCCACCTGCGTTGCGTAACTGAGCTTGATCTCGAATCCCGCGGACTGCGGCGGCTGGCGCCGTGCCAGCAGCTGCTGCAGGACGTCGTTCACCTGCGACGTGGGCACGCGCTTCTGCCGCTCCGCATCGACGTGCATGATGAGGTCGAGCACCTTCGTGACCCGCTGCCCAGTGAGCGCCGACGTGAACAGGAACGGCACGAAGCCAAGGAATGGCGCCTTCTCGGCCGCCTCCTTTTCGAACTTGGCCGACGTCTTGTCGTCCTTGTCCTTCAGGTCCCATTTGTTGACGACGATGATCAGCGAACGCCCCGCTTCCCACGCCAGGTTCGCGATCTTCAAGTCTTGGTTGTGCAGTCCCTCGACGGCGTCAATGAGCAGCAGGCATAGGTCGGCGCGGTCAATCGCGCGTCGCGTGCGCAGCGACGAGTAGAACTCAATGCCGTCTTCCATCTTCGATTGCCGCCGGAGGCCGGCCGTGTCCACGAAAATGAGATCGCGCCCGTGATAAGTGAACGGCGTGTCAATCGAATCGCGCGTCGTGCCCGCAATCTCAGACACAACGAGTCGCTCTTCCCCGATGAGCTTGTTGACGAACGATGACTTGCCCACGTTCGGCCGGCCGATGACGGCGACACGCATTGCCGACGCGTCCTCGTCGCCCAACGCCTGCGGTATCCGTTCGACGATGACGTCGAGCAGGTCGCCCGAATTCTTGCCGTTGGTTGCGGATACTGGCTGCGGATCGCCGGCGCCCAGCCGATAGAACTCGTAGAAGTCGGTCTCGCGGGGGTCGTCCACCTTGTTAGCCACGACGAGCCACGGCTTGCCCGCTGCGCGCAGCAGTTCGCCGACCCGAGCGTCGCTGGGGTGCACGCCGACTTTCGCGTCCACCACAAACAGCAGGAGATCTGCCTCCTCGATGGCCTGTGCGACCTGCCGGCGGATCTCGAGGTCCATGGGAAGCTTCGAGTCCTCGGTGAGGCCGCCCGTGTCCACGAGCCAGAACTTCCGCCCCGCCCACTCCGCCAAGGCGAAGTGACGGTCACGCGTCGTGCCCGCCTCTTCGCTCACAATGGCCTGGTCGTGCCCGATGATCCGGTTGAACAGTGCGGACTTGCCGACATTCGGACGGCCGACGAGCGCAACAACGGGGATGTTCACGCGCGGCCACCGGCGATGGCCGACGCGAGTTCGTCGTGGCGCTCCAGCACGTCCACGAAATCGTACGAGGGGAAGACAGGAATCGGCATTCGGTCGCGCAGGGCCGCAAACTCCACGTCGTCGAGGAAGATCCCGTCTTCATTGATACACTCGGCGGGGATGAGCGCCAGATCCGCGCCGACGCTGTCAGAGAGCGCACGCTCGACATCGGCGCCGACGAGCAAGCCGGCGGTTGTGACGGTCGGGCCAAACAGCGAGTTGGTCGTCGGCCGCAGGTCGAATGACGCCCCCGTCACCTGGGCGATCTGCTCGAGCATCGCCGGCATGTGCGGTGCCATCGACTTCCCCGTGACGACCACGACGCGCTTGCCGTCGAGCCGCGGCAGTCGCTCGAGACCGCTCTCGACTCGATGGCGGAGCATCGGCAGTGCGCCGACACCGTTCTCGATTTGGGGGAAGTCGCCATAGTGCTCGAACGCGGGCAACTCGCGCTCGGCGAGCAGATACAGTTCGTCCGAACCGTAGACCCACGGGAAGCTACGCTCGCGCTCGGCCTGCGAGGCCCAGCGCTCGGTGACGTCTACGAGTGACGATGCCGACACGCGATCCATCGAGCGCCCGGTGAAAAGGTGCGAGAACTGTGTGAGTCCCACCGGCACGAGCGCCACCGAGAGGCATGCGTCTCCAAACTCCCAGAGGTCCCTCAGCGTCTGCTCAAGCACGTCGCCGTCATTGAGGCCCGGCACCACCACCATCTGTCCGTGGAACTGGATGCCGCACTCGACCAGCCGCCAGAGTTGCTCCTTGATGTCGGGCACGCGCGGATTGTTGAGGAGCAGCTTGCGCGCTTCCCACGGCGTCGCGTGCACCGAGACGTAGAGCGGCGACAACCGGTATTCGACGATGCGCTGTTCGTCCTTCTCCTTCAGGTTCGAGAGCGTGGCGAAGTTGCCGTAGGCGAATGACAGGCGGTAATCGTCATCGCGAATGTAGAGATTCTTGCGGAGGCCCTTTGGCAAGCCCTCGATAAAGCAGAACTCGCAGCTATTTGCGCAGCGCCGCACGCTCGGGGGTTCGAGCTCTACGCCGAGGGGGACTCCCTCCAGGCGCTCGATGTCGTAGACAACCTCATCGCCGTTCGGGAGCCGCGCCTCAACTTCCAGCGTGTCCTCAGCGGTCAGGAACTCCCAGTCGAGGAAATCGCCGAGCTCGCGCCCGTTGACGGAGATCAGTTCCGCTCCGGGAACGACGCCCAGCTCCGCGGCAATGCTCTCTACGTGAACCCGCGCAACACGAACCATGCGATCCTCGGAAGCCAACGGGGAAAGAGGGTTTCGAGCCCCTTTCCCCGTCGTGGTCGCGTCCCTTAGAACGCCTCAACTAAATTAGCACGCGAGAGGCCGGAAGTCAATAATAGCTAATGACTTCCGTCGACTGCTCAGCGCATTGTGTAGCGCCAGGCGACAGGTGAAGCCCCGGTCGCCTGCACGTTGAACTCCCTGACCGTCTTGGCGCCGACCGCTTCCACAATGATCGTCGCGGAGCCGACGCCGTTCCCTGCCTTGTCCAAGAGTTCGAAGACCACCGTGAAGTTCGTCGTGGCGGCGCCGAGGTTCTCCACCGTTCCGTTGATGGAGGCCGTGCCGTTGCGGGCGACGGTGAACTGATTCACAATCACGCGGGCCGGCACCTTCGCCGCTTTTTCCACGTACGCGATGGTCGAGTCCTGCGCCAACTTCTTGGCCTTCGGATCGGTGGCCTGACGTCCACGCTCCTGCCAGACGGCGCCGACCAGCTTGAGCACATCGGGATTCATCGGGTCCACCGCGCGGAGCTTCTCCACCTTCGGCGCCATCTTCTCGGGCTGGCGCAGCGCGAAGTAGACGTTGGCGATGTTGAAGAGCGCGTCACGATACGAGGGATTCATTTCTAGCCCTGCTTCGTACACCTTGGCCGCGTCGTCAAACTTCTTGCCGTTGGCGAGCACCACGCCCGCCTCGAAGAGCTGGAGCGCGGTGTACTTCGTGGGGCTGGCCAGCATGTCCGCATACACATTCGCCACGGCCACGGTGTCGCCCGCATCCTGCAACGTGCGCGCGTAGGCCGCGCGAGCCGTCGCGGCATTGGGTCCGTCCGGGGCGGCGTCGGTAACCATCTTGAAGAGTTCCGCGGCGCGGCGCAGCGCCGTCGAACGCACCGCCCCTTCTTGCTTCATGGCATGGTCGCGCGTGAGGATGGCGAGGTTGAACATTGCGGACACGCGGTTCGGTGCTGACGCGGCATCGGTGCCCATCTTCGCGATCGCCTTCTCCAGACTGGCGATGGCCCCCGGGAGGTCGCCCTTGGCCTGCGACGAGTTCGCCAGCACTTGATACGCGGCCCCCACCTGCGGCGACCGCGGATTCAGCTGCAACGCGAAGTTGGCGTACTCGATCGCCGGGTCGTACTGCTTGGCGTTGTAGTATGCGATAGAAGTGTTCAACACCTTGCTGAAGACGGCGTTGCGATACCGCATCGTGCTGTCGGCACACATTGGCATCTCGCGTTCCACGGCGCTCATCGCCTCGTCCATTGCGGCGGGCAGGAAGAACTCTCCCTCCGGATTCTCGCTGAAGCCGAGGTCGCCGCGCTTGGCACGCACGACCGGCCGCGCCCCCTGATCCTGGAACCAGCGTGCGTAAAGACCGCCGAGGAGGAAGTTGCGTCCCGCCTCATTCTTGATCCGCTCGGGATTGTCGGTCAGCACCCGCAGCGCCTGCTTGAGCAGCTTCGCCCGGTCCTGGTCGTTCGTCTGCGCGTCGTGCTTCTGGATGTACAACTGCGCACTGGTGAGCTGGAACGGCTTGCGCACTTCGATCTCGCAGGTGCCCTGCGCCATGAGCGGCGCGGTCATCGTGGCCGCGGCCAAAGTCGCAAGGGCGATGCGAACGCCAGTCATCGTGAGAATCCTCGGTACGGGGCTGCCGCCTCGGCAGCCAGTGCACGAAATCTATGACCTTTCTACACCAGTCACAGGGCGCGCGTTTCCACCGCCCGGCGGGCGCGCTCGGCTACTTCGGGAGCCGGCCGTCCAAGCGCGCGGGCCGCCGTCTGTACGTCGTCCCATTCAGGCTTCGAGCGCGTCGAACCGTCCGGGAGGGTGACCACCTTCAGGCGAATCGTCTGGCCGTCCACCGCAACGCTGATCTCGCGGCGTGGCAGTGCGCGCCGGCTGACCAACGTGCGCCGCACGCCGATGGACGAACTCTCCGTGAGCAATAGCGTCTCGAGACGATCCGCGTCGGCGACGGAACACAGCACCTCCACGCGCACACCTGGGCGTCCCTTTTTCATCAAGGTCTGCACGAGCGTCACGTCGAGCGCACCGGCCGCGCGCATGGCGTCCGCAGCCCCGGCCACGAATTCACCGCCGAGATCGTCAATGTCGCACGCGAGCAGCGCGAGCGTCTCCGACGACAATGCAGACGTCTCTTCCGCAAGGATGATACGCAGAGCGTTGGCGTGGCCCTGCGGGTCACGCGTGCCCGCGCCGTAGCCGCTCGACACGGGCGCGTACGTTTCCGGCGGCGTTCCTTTCGACAGAACGCGCACGAGCACCGCGCCCGTCGGGGTCGTGAGTTCCCCGGATCGCTCGGGACCGCTTCGCACCGGAATACCCTCGAGCAGGCGCAACGTGGCGGGTGCCGGCACCGACATACGGCCGTGCGCGGCGTCAACGAACCCGTCGCCGAGCGCCACGGGCGTGTTGTAAACGGCCTCGACCCCAAGTCGTTCGAGTCCCCAGATGGCGCCGACGACGTCGAGAATCGCGTCCACAGCCCCGACTTCGTGCAAGTGGACCTTTTCCCGGGTCGTGCCGTGGATTGTCGACTCGACGTCCGTGAGTTGCGTGAACGCCTCCATGGCGGTGCGCTTCACCGTCGCCGGCGCGGACGATGCGTCAACGATCGCCGCGATGTGCTTGAGGTGACGGCCGTGCGGTTGCGGCGGGATGTCGAAGTCCACCTTCTTGCACGCGATTTCGCCGCGCTTCACGTCGCTGATGCGCACCGTTACGCCGTCGAGGCCAAGCGCCGCCGGCAGCCCCCGAAGCCAATCGGCGTCGAGGCCGAGCGCGAGCAGCGCGCCAAGCGTCATGTCGCCGGCGATGCCAAAGGCGGGGTCGAGGATGGCGATGCGCATGGAGTGATTCAGGATATGGAACTCGGATCCCGATCAAGGACCGCGATCACGGAACTTGATTGGCGATCGCGGCATCGCAGGTCGTGATCGCGGATCGCAATCTTGTATCGCAATCCTGAGTCCATGTCCTCCATCACATCACCAGCGGTAGCTTGCGCCCGAGCCCGTATTGAACACCACAACACTCGCGTCGGGCGAGAGCCGGGCTGTCTTCACGAGCTGCGCCGTGGCGGCCAAGGCGCAGCCGCCCTCTGGCGCCGCGTCAATGCCGCCGCGTGAGCCTAGCGTAAAGGTGCCCGCGCGGATGCCCTCCTCGTCCACCGCCTCCGCGTCACCGTGGCTCTCGCGGATCGTGCGCAGCGTCCAGCGATCGCCAAACGGACCGGGCACGCGCAGTCCACTTGCGTGCGTCTCGGGATTTTCCCACGGTGTCGCCTTCTCTTCGCCCGCGTGAAACGCGCGCACCAGCGGCGCGCACCCTGCCGCCTGCGCGATGATGATTCGCGGCTTCACGGTATCGCTCGGCAGCCAACCCCACTCGATCATCTCGCCAATCGCCTTCCAGATGCCGATGGTCCCTTCGCCACCGCCCGTGGGATACACGATCGCGTCGGGCAGTTCCCATGCGAGCTGTTCGGCGACCTCGTAGCCCATTGTCTTCATCCCCTCCACGCGATACGGCTCGCGCACCGTGGCCACGTTGAAGAACCCCGTCTCCTTCGCGAACTGCATGGTCGCCTTGCCGGCATCCCCAATGTGGCCGTCCACCAACTCGAGCTCCACGCCGTACGCACGAATGCTGCCGAGGATCGGGGGCGGCGTCGTGCGCGGCGCGTAGATGCGTGCGGGCACCGCGGCCGCCGCGGCATATGCCGCCAGCGCGATGCCCGCATTGCCCGCGGTCGGCACGCAGACGCCGGGCAGACCCAGCGCCTTCGCGCGGGTCACCGCCATCATCAAACCGCGCGCCTTGAAGCTCGCGGTCGGGTTCTGTCCCTCATCCTTCACCCAGAGCTTTCGCACGCCCACCTCGCGCGCGAGGTGCGGCAGCTCGAGCAGCGGCGTCATTCCTTCGCCGAGCGATACACGCGCCTCACCTTTGGCGATCGGCATCGCGCGCGCATAGCGCCACAGCGACCACTCGCCGCTGATCGCGGCGCGGGGCACGGGCGCGTCGTATCGGACCGTGAGCGGCTGCGCGCACGTCGGGCAAAGCGACGCCAGCTTGTCACCCGGCGCGGTGTAACCGCATCCAGTCGTGCAATGGAGAGTCCAGGACATGGACGGCAAACGGTAGATGGTGGACGGTAGACGGTAGACGGTTGACCGACGTCCGGGCGAATCGCCGCTGTTGAAAACTACGGAGTGTCCCGCTCTTCCGCTTGCAGCAAGCGCGTGTCGGGCGATGCTGTGTCTTGCGCGGGCACGGGAACGACCGGCTCGTCCGTCGGTCGGTCTGGCGCCGACGCCGCGAGGGCCTCGCGCAGCGCCGCCGCGGACTTTGCCGAGAACCCCTTGAGCGAGGCAATCTGTTCGACTGTGGCGGCCCGCACGCCGTCCACGCTGCCGAAGGCGCGCAGCAGTTCGCGCCTCTTGGCGGGACCGACGCCCGGAATCTCAAGCAGGGCAGACGTTATGGTGCGGATCGTTCGCCGCTTACGGTTGTACCCAACAGCCGTGCGGTGGGCTTCGTCTCTCGCCTGCTGCAGCAACCGCAGCGCCGGCGAGCGGCGCGAAAGGCGCAACGGTTCGACGCGACCGAAGACGAACACCTCCTCTTCGCGCTTGGCAAGCGAGACCAAGGGCAGCGCGTCGAGCGCGAGCGCGGCGAGCGCCTCGTACGCCGCGCTCAGTTGCCCCTTCCCGCCATCAATCACTACCAAGTCAGGCAGGGGCTTGGCTTCATCGAGTCGGCGGCGGAAGTAGCGACCCACCACTTCACGCATTGAGGCGAAGTCATCGGGACCGTGCGTCTCGTCCACCGCCTTCACGCGCATCGTGCGATATTCCGAACGACGCGGACGCCCATTTTCGAACCAGACGATCGAGCCGACGTTATCCTTGCCTTGCGCCGTTGAATTATCGAAGCACACGAGCGCGCGCGGGATCTTGGCGAGGCCGAGCGCGCGGCCAAGTTCGTAGACCGGGTCGCCGGCGCGCTCCTCCGTTTCGTCCTCGGCGAGCTTGAACTCTTCCAGCAAATGGCGCGCATTCTTCTCGGCAAGGTCGAGGAGTTCGCGCTTGAGTCCACGCTGCGGGAGCAACACGCGCGTCGGATGCAACGCCGGCTCGAGCACATCAAAGTCCTCTGGCGCGAACGGCAACAGCACCTCGGCGGGTCGTTCACTCGTGGTCCGGTAGCTTCCGGCGAGATAGGCGCCGAGCACGGCGGCATCGCTCTCGCCTTCCGCCTGCTCGAGGAATCGTTGATCGCGCGCGAGCAGCTTGCCGCGGCGCACCTTGAGCAATGTGACGCATGCGTCGTCGCCGTCGCGGGCGAAACCCAAGACGTCCCGATCGTGCCCCCCGACGTCCACGATGATCGCCGGCTCCTCGTAGCGCTCGAGGTGCCGCAACGCATCCCGCAGTTCGGCGGCGCGTTCGAAGTCGAGATATGTTGACGCATCCTCCATGCGCAGCCGCACGCGACGCATCACCTCATCGGGTTTGCCGTCGAGAAAGGCCACCACCTCGTCAATCATCGCGCGATAGTCGGCCAGCGATTGCGCGCCTATGCATGGCCCCTTGCAGCGCCTGATGTGGAAATCGAGGCACGCACGCTCGGGCATCTCGGCCGGCATGTTCCAGCGGCAAGAGCGCACAGTGAAGACGCGCTTCACCACGTTGAGTGCCCGACGCATCGCGCCGACGTCGGTGAACGGACCGTAGTATCGCGCGCCGTCGTCGAGCACACGGCGGGTCACCAGCACCCGGGGGTACGGCTCGTGCACCGTGACCTTGACGTACGGGTATGTCTTGTCGTCGCGCAGCATCACGTTGAAGCGCGGGTGATGCTCCTTGATGAGGTTGTGCTCGAGGATCAGCGCATGCTCTTCGCTGGAAACGACGATGGTCGCCAGGTCGGCGGCATGGTCCATGAGCACGCGAGTCTTCGACGTCTCCGCGGGGTCGCCCGTTACATAGCTGCGCACGCGCTGCCGCAGGCGCTTCGCCTTGCCGACGTACAGCACCGTGCCGTCCGCCGCCTTCCACAAGTACACGCCGGGCGTGTCGGGCAAGTGCGGCAGCTTCTGGCGAATGGCGTCGGGGACGGTGCGCATGGGGCCTCGCCCGCAATCTAGCGGCGCGTCAGCGAGCGCCGAGCAGTCGCCTCACCCGCCCCGCCACTGCCGTCGCCTCGGGAATAGAGAGCGACGCGGTCGCACCAAGGTAGGCGAGCCCATATAGCGGAATCGCGACACACCCGAGCAGGAGCGGATGCTGCACGCCGAGGACGAGCTTCGCCCCCCACGCGACGACGGCGGCGGCCAGCGCGGCACCCCACAACCGCACCTGATACGGTCGATCCACGCCCACGTCGCCGAGACGCGGAATGAGCGACCGTCGCAGCAGCAGGTATTCGACCCACGCGGCCACGCCCGCGGACGCGGTGAGGCCGGCCACACCCCAACGCCGGTCAATGCCGACGGCGTCGGGAAGCCAGAGCGCCGCCGCCCAGCCGAGTCCAAGCGTCAGCGACACACGGAGCAGTGCGAAGCCCAGCGGCGTGCGTGCATTGCGCAGCGCATACCACGTGGAGGCGTAGAGGCGCCCGAGCGTACCCGCCAGCAATCCGATCGCCGAGCCTGCCAGCACGCCCCACATCCACACGACGTCTTCGCGGCCGAATCGCCCAGTCTGGTATAGCGTCGCGCCGATGACGTCGCCGATCGCCAGGAACGCCATGGCGGACGGCACCACATAGAACGCGATCCGATGCAGTCCGTCCGAGAGCCGGCGACGCAGCACGCGCGCGACTTCATCTTCAGTTCCCACCGTTCCCGACATCGCGGGAAGCTCGGCGGCCGACACGGACATGCCGAACAGCGAGACGGGCAACATCGTGACGACCTGAGCGTACGAGAGCACGGCCACGGCGCCGGAGCTCACCAGCGACGCGAGCACATTGTCTACGTACGCGCTGATCTGCACGACGCCACGCCCCACGAATACCGGCGCAAACTGACCCAGCACGGCGCGCACGTTGGGATTCGACGTGGCGAGCCCGATGCGGATGCGCCGGTCCACGCGCCACACGGTGGGCGTCTGCACGAGCAACTGCGCAGCGCTGCCGAGCACTGAAGCCCACGCCAGCCACACCACCAGTCGCGCCTGCCCTTCGCCGTCGCCGCCTATGCGCGGTCCGAAATACAGCAGCGCGCTGATCATCACGATGTTCATAGCGACCGGCGACGCATAGGGCAGGAAGAAGCGCCGGTGCGAGTTCAGGACGCCGAGCGCCCATGCCGAGAGTACGAGCAGCCCGACGCCTGGGAACATCACCTGCACGAGCAGGATCGTCAGTTCGCGCTTTTCGCCCGCAAATCCCGGCGCGATGATCGCCACCGCGTACGGGGTGAGCTGGATGCCGATGAGCACGAGAACGGCGCTCGTGAGCGCCAGCAAGGAGCCGATGGCACCCGCCACGCGGCCAGCCTCTTCGTCATTCCCTTCGGCCAGCAGGCGGCTGTACGTCGGGATGAACGACGCGGAGAGCACGCCCTCACCGAACAGATTCTGCAGGATGTTCGGAATGCGGATCGCGGCGTTGAATGCATCGCCCGCGTCGCTGGTCCCGAGGAAATGTCCGAGCAGGCGGTTGCGCACCAGCCCGAAGAGGCGGCTCAGCAAGATTCCCGCGGCGACAAGCATCGCGCCGCCGCCGGTGCGCTTTGGGTCGCCCGCCGGCATCGCGCTCACGCGCCGCCGAGTAGTTGGGCGGCGTGCGTCGCCGCGCCCGCGCGCAGCAAGTCCATGAGCGATTCCCCGTGCCGCGCGATCAGCGGCAGCGGATTCAGTATCCGTTCCTGCCGCTGGCCTTCAGGCATCAACGCCGCGCGCACGCTTCCAAGGTCGCGCACCGCCGCCGTCTCCGCCCCCAGGGCCGCCGTGCGAAAGCGCCGCTCCAAGCGGTCAATGCGGAACTTGAGTTGGTGCCTTGCGCCTTCGATGGTGGACGCGTGCACCATCGCGGCCCCTTCCGCTGAATCGCGCAACGCGTTCAGCCGCACGTCCACATCGTGGCGCAACGCTTCGAGCGTGTCACGCAAGAACGGCGGCATGGCACGATCGCCCACGCGGCGCTCGGCCTGATGCGGCGGCTTGATGTCGTCGAACGTCATGCCGAGCCGGCCGAGCATGCGGTCAATTACGGGCTCGACGATCGTCGCCGACCAACGCGGCAGTACCAGCGGAACCGGATGACCCAACGCTTCGGCTACCGCCCCGACCTGCGCGAAGTACGAGACCTCGCCTGGTCCGCCGAAGTAGCCGAGAGTCGGGAGGATCGCGCGCTCGGCGACCGGCCGCAGGAGCACGTTCGCCGAAAGCACCAGCTGCGGCTGCACGGCGACGTCGCCGGCCTGCGAAAGAGGGACCCGTTCTTTCACGCCGTTCGACGAAACGCGGAACACGAGCGACAGTTTGGGCACGCGTGCCACCTGCGCGCGGAAGCCGGCCCGTTCGATCGCGACGCTGCGCAGCGACACGGCCTCATCGATGACGGCGGCGCGACGGAGCGCCTCGACCAGTGTCGGGCGCGCCGCGTCACGAACCGCGGGATGCCACGCGTCCAGCACGGCGATGCCCAGCGGCTCGAAGAGCGCGCGCAGGAGTTCGACGTACGCCCCCCCGACCGTCGCCTCCGCGTGATACGCGCGACGAGCGTGTTCGAGCAGGTCGAGGTGGGGCGCGGAGCCGGCCGCCGCGCTGAGATCCTCGAACTGGCGGCTCACGTCGCCGAGCGGCTGCGCGGCCATCACTTGCCCGTCGAACCCCTGGCGCTCGATACGCAGGCGCCGCACCTCTTCGTCGAACGCCACCGCCGTCCAACTCGCCTCGACAAAATCGGCGTCATCGGTCGCGGCCCAGAAGACGGGGGCCGCGGGAATCCCCGTTGCCTGCTCGATGCGATCGGCCAGCGCACGCGCGCTGAGGGCTTTGAGCCAGGTGTACCCGGGCCCGCCGAAGAGTCCCGGCTGCTGGCCCGTGGTGATCACCACGCCACGTCCTTGCGCTACCGATTCAAGGCGGCGCGCGGCCGCGCCGCTCGCGTTGAAGGCCGGCGCCAACGCGCTAAGCCAGGCCGCTTTCGTCTGGTCGCGAACGGCCTCGGCGTGAGCGCGCCACGCGGCGGCGCCCTTGGGGCGCGGCGTGTACCATCCCGACGGCGTGCGGCCCTCGACGGCGGCACGGGCCAGCGGCCCGCCGCCAACCGGTTCAGCGACGACGCGCGGGGGCGTCACCCGCGCCGTCCCTGCTCGTGTCGGTCCCTGATGTGGCCACTACAGTCCATGCGCTCCATGCCTCCGGGCCGCGGTGCGCCTCGCCCGCGTCGCGACATAAGCTAACCGCCTGACGGGGGGCTCCGGAATGCGCCAGCCATCATTTGTGGTAGGGCTCCCGCCGTACGATCGTACCCGCCCTGTAGAGCTGCTCCGCCAGAACAACGCGCGCCAACTCGTGCGGCAAGGTCCAGGGCGCGAGTTCGAGGCGCAGCGACGCGCGTTTGAGAAGCGCCGGTGACAGGCCATAGGCGCCGCCGATCACGAAGACGACGTCGCGCGCGCGCTCGCGCTGGCGCTGAAGCCACGTCGCGAACTCCGCGGATTCCATGCGCTGCCCACCCGGATCGCAACAGACAATGGTGGCTGACGCCGGAATTCTTTCCGCAAGCCGCTCGCCCTCCC
>JAHFCU010000064.1 GCA_023249305.1 Gemmatimonadota bacterium | reverse complement strand
CGCCGCAGCTGCTCGTGCAGGAACGTCCGCTTGAAGACGTAGATGCCCATGCTCGCCAGCGCGTAGCCGGGACGGTCGGGCATCTCGGGCGGGCGCGCCGGCTTCTCGAAGAAGTCAATGATCCGGTCGGCCGCGTCCACGTGCATCACGCCGAGTCCGCTGGCGAACTTAGTGGGCATCTCGACGCACGCCACGGTGACGTCCGCTCCGGAGTTCACGTGCTGCACCAGCATCTTCTCGTAATCCATCTTGTACACATGATCACCGGCGAGGATCATGAGATATTCGGGCGCGTAGCCGTCAATGATGTCAATGTTCTGGAAGACGGCGTCGGCCGTGCCGCGATACCACTGGTCTTCCGACACGCGCTGGCTCGCCGGCAGGATGTCGAAGCTCTCATTTCTTTCGGGGCGCAGGAAGTTCCAGCCACGCTGCATGTGCCGGATGAGGCTGTGCGCCTTGTACTGCGTGGCCACCGCCATGCGCCGGATGCCGCTGTTGAGCGCGTTCGACAGTGTGAAGTCAATGATGCGCGACTTGCCGCCGAAGTACACCGCAGGCTTGGCGCGCCGGTCGGTCAGCTCCATCAGCCGCGCGCCGCGCCCACCGGCGAGGACGTACGCCATCGTCGAGCGGGAGATCGGAGAGGAGTAGGTGACGTTGGGCATCAAGCGGTCCCCCGACGAAAAGTGCGTACGCCGGCTAGTCGCCGGCGTGGGCCAGCCACAGCGTGCCGAGCGGCGGGAGCGTGACGACGGCAGAGTATGGGCAGCCGTGCGAGGGCACGGCCTCAGCGGTCACGCCGCCGGCGTTGCCGACGTTTGAACCGCCGTACGCCGACGCGTCGGTGTTGAGAATCTCGCGCCACCGCCCGCCGTGCGGGAGGCCCATCCGGTAGTTGGTGCGCGGTACCGGCGTGAAGTTCGCCGCAGCTATCACGGCGCACGCGCCCTCCGCGGCGAAGCGCGCCCACGCGAAAACCGAGTGTGCGGCGTCGTCCACGACGATCCATCGGAACCCCGCGCTCTCGCAATCACGCTCGTGCAGGGCGCGCTCGGCGCGATACAGCCGGTTGCAGTCGCGCACGAGCGAGCGTACCGCCTCATGCTGCGGACGGCCGAGGAGGTCCCAGTCGAGCGAGACGTCGTGATTCCACTCGCGCTCCTGCGCGAATTCCTGCCCCATGAAGAGAAGCTTCTTGCCCGGATACGCCCACATGAAGGCGTAGTACGCCCGCAGCGCGGCGAAGCGTTGCCACGGATCGCCGGGCAGCTTGTCAATGAGCGAGCGCTTGCCGTGCACCACCTCGTCGTGCGAAAGGGGGAGCACGAAGTTCTCGGAGAATGCGTAGAGCAGGCCGAACGTCATCTTGTCGTGGTGCCAGCGACGATGCACGGGATCCTCGCCCATGTACTGCAGCGTGTCGTGCATCCATCCCATGTTCCACTTGAAGCCGAAGCCGAGGCCGCCCGCATACGCGGGGTGCGACACGCCCGGCCACGCCGTGGATTCCTCGGCGAGCGTCATCACGCCCGGATGCCGCGCGTAGACGGTTTCGTTGAGGCGGCGCAGGAAGTCCACGGCTTCGAGGTTCTCGCGCCCGCCGTGGCGGTTCGGAAGCCACTCGCCGGCCTTTCGCGAATAGTCGAGATAGAGCATCGACGCCACGGCGTCCACGCGCAGGCCGTCCACGTGATAGCGGTCGAGCCAATACAGCGCGTTGGCGATGAGGTAGTTCACCACCTCGCGACGCCCGAAGTTGTAGATCGCGGTGTTCCAGTCAGGATGAAAACCGAGCCGCGGATCCTCGTGTTCGTACAGCGCAGTGCCGTCGAAGCGCGCGAGACCGTGCGGATCAATCGGGAAGTGAGCAGGCACCCAGTCCACGATCACGCCGAGCCCTGCCGTGTGGCAGCAATCCACGAAGCGAGCGAAGCCCGCGGGATCGCCGAATCGCGACGACGGCGCGAACAGCCCAATCGGCTGGTAGCCCCACGACGCGTCGAACGGATGCTCGGTCACCGGCAGCAGTTCGAGGTGGGTGAATCCCATCTCGCTGGCGTACGGCACCAGCGTCTTCGCGAGGTCGTCGAAGCTGAGCCATTCGCCCTGATAGCCGCGGCGCCAAGAACCGAGGTGCACTTCATAGATGGACAACGGTTTGGCTCGCGCCTCGCCCGAAGCGCGCGACGCCATCCACGCCGCGTCGCTCCAGGTGAACGCGGTCGTGTCGCGCACGATGGACGCCGTGGACGGACGGAGTTCCGCGCCGAATCCGACCGGGTCGGACTTGAGCGGGAGCAGGTCGCCGCGCTCTCCGATCACCTCGTACTTGTACAGCGTGCCTTCGCCGATCGCGGGCACGAAGATCTCCCACACACCCGTGCCGAGGCGAAGGCGCATCACGTTGCGCCGACCATCCCACGCGTTGAAGTCACCGACCACCGCCGCACGTCGCGCATTTGGCGCCCAGACGGCGAAGTGCACGCCCCGTGTTCCCTCGTGCACCATCGCGTGCGCGCCGAGCCGGTCGTAAAGGTTGCTGTGCGTCCCCTCGCCCATCAGCCAGTCGTCCATCGGGCCGAGCACCGGGCCGTACGCATACGCGTCGTCCACGATCCACTGGTCGTTCCCACGCCGCGCGCGCAGCACGTAGCGCATGCGCTGCGCGATCTTTCCCGAGAACAGCCCGGCCGGATGCCGCCGGGAGAGCGTGCCGACCGTGCGCCCGTTGCGCGCGACCACCTCCACACGCTCGGCGCCGGGTATGAACGCCCGCACGTGCGTGCCGTGGGCGTCTTCGTGGATGCCGAGCGCCGCGAACGGATCGGCGTGGCGTCCCGCCACGAGCGCCTCGATGACGTCGTGTGAGAGCGCCGGGTCGGCGGGCGACTTACGTCTTCTCGGGCCCGGCATCCCAGATCTGGTGCGCGTACTCGAGAATCGCGCGATCCGCCGAGAACCAGCCCATGTGCGCCGTGTTCAAGATCGCCATGCGCCACCATGACGCCGGGTCACGGTAGGTCGCTTCGATCTGCCGTTGGGTCGTGCGGTACGATTCGAAGTCCGCGCACACCATAAAGAAGTCGTGATGGCGCAACCCGTCCACGAGCCCCTTGTAGCGCGAGCGGTCGTCGGGCGAGTAGACGCCCGCCTCCAGGTCCTCGAGCGCCTGCGCCAGCGCGGGCGACGCGGCGATGGTCGCGGACGCGTCGAGGCCCGCATGCCGGCGCGCGGCGACCTCGTCGGCCAGCAAGCCGAAAATGAAGATGTTCTCCGCGCCGACGCGCTCGCGAATCTCGATGTTAGCGCCATCGAGCGTCCCGATGGTCAGCGCACCGTTGAGCGCGAGCTTCATGTTGCCGGTGCCCGACGCCTCCATGCCGGCCGTCGAGATCTGCTCCGACAGGTCGGCCGCCGGGATGATCGCCTCGCCGAGGCTCACGTTGTAGTTCGGTAGGAAGACGACCTTGAGACGGTCGCGCACGATCGGGTCGCGGTTCACGATGCGCGCGACGTCGGTGGCCAGCTTGATGATGAGCTTCGCCTGTTGATAGCCCGCGGCCGCCTTGCCGGCGAAGATCTTCACTCGCGGCACCCACTGCGCCGTCGGGCGCGCTCTCATTTCGTTGAACAGCGCGATCGTCTCGAGCAGGTTGAGCAGCTGCCGCTTGTACTCGTGGATCCGCTTGATATGGACGTCGAAGATCGCGTCCGGGTTGAGCGGGAGCGACAATCGCTCGGCGACGAGGCGGCCGAGCGCCACCTTGTTGGCGCGGCGGATGGCGGCGAACCGCTCGCGGAACGACGCGTCCGCCGCAAATGCCTCGAGCTCGTGCAGCCGGCTCTCGTCGTCGAGCACCGTCGGCCCGATCGCGCGGATGATGAGGTCGGTCAGCGTCGGGTTCGCCTGGTACAGCCAGCGCCGGAAGGTGATGCCGTTGGTCTTGTTGACGATGCGTCCGGGATACAGCGTCTCGAATTCGCGAAAGACCGTCTTGCGCATCAACGCCGTGTGCAGCGCGGAGACGCCATTGACGTGCTGCGAGCCGAGGAACGCGAGATTGCCCATGCGCACGCTGCGCCCGCCGTTCTCTTCAATCAGCGACACGGCCGACAGCACCTGCTGGTCGTTACAGCCGCGCGTGCGGAGTTCGTCGAGGTGCAGCGCGTTGATCAGGAAGATGATCTGCATGTGGCGCGGCAGCAGCCCTTCCATCAGCGGCACCGACCACTTCTCGAGCGCTTCGGGCAGCAGCGTGTGGTTGGTGTAGTTGAACACCGACCGCGTGATGTCCCACGCCAAGTCCCAGTTCATCCCGTGCACGTCCACGAGCAGACGCATGAGCTCGGGAATGGCGATCACCGGATGCGTGTCGTTGAGCTGGACGGCGACGTGATCTGGCAGCGTCAGCAGGTCGCCGTGCTGGGCTTGATGGCGGCGCAGGATGTCCTGCAACGAAGCCGACGCAAAGAAGATCTCCTGCCGCAGGCGCAGCTCTTGGCCGGCCGCGGTGTGGTCGGCGGGGTAGAGCACGCGCGACACGGCCTCAAGCCGCACACGCTCCGTGAGCGCGCCCACGTGGTCACCGCGGTTGAAATCGGCGAGCGAGATCGGGTCGGCCGCGCGCGCCGACCAGAGGCGCAGCGTGTTGACGTGCGCGCCACGCCAGCCCGTGATCGGCGTGTCGTACGCCACCGCGCGAACGCTGTCGGCCGGGCGCCAGATGGCGCGCGCCGTGCCGTCGCTGCCGCTCGCCGTCTCGACCATGCCGCCAAACCCGATGGTGTATGTGACCTCGGGGCGTTCGAACTCCCACGGGTTGCCCGACGACAGCCACTCCTCGGGCAGCTCTACTTGCCAGCCGTCGGTCAGCGCCTGCCGGAAGATGCCGTGATCGTAGCGGATGCCGTAGCCATACGCCGGAATCCGCATCGTGGACATCGCTTCGAGGTAGCAGGCGGCGAGGCGGCCGAGGCCGCCGTTGCCGAGGCCGGGATCGGCTTCGCGTTTGCGCAGTCGGTCAAGGTCCACGCCCAGGTCGGCGAGCGCCTCGCGCGCGGTGTCGGTGAGACCGAGATTCCCGAGCGCCTCGAAAAGCTGTCGGCCGATGAGGAACTCGAGCGAGAAGTAGCAGACGCGCTTGCTTCCCTCGCGGTAGGTGCGCCGCGTCGAGTCCATCCAGTGGCGGGTCACATAGTCGCGCGTAGCGAGCGCCGTGGCCATGAACCAGTCATGCTCCAGCGCGTGCGCGGCATCCTTACCGACGAAGTAGGTCAGCTTCTCGAGCACCCGTTCGCGAAAGGTCGCGATGGCGCCGTCGTCGGCGAGCCCGATGGCTGGCGTAAAGTGTGTTTCCATGGATGAGACGAATTAACTCGGGAAGCAGGGACGCTGTAACTTAACTCGCCGCGCACCACGGCGAATCAGGGGATAGCGACCCCGCGGGCGGCGCGGCCGCCGCGTCGCTACATTGCGGCGTCCCCAGCGGCGACGAGCGTGGAGGTGGCGTTGAGCGACATTCCTGACACCGTGCACACGGCGCTCGCCGGACTTCGCGCGCTCGGCGGCGACGCGCTCGCGAAGCAAATGGCCGCGGTCTTCATTGAATACTCAGCCGGCCGCGTCGACGCGCTGCAGGGCGCGCTCGACGCAGGCAACCTGCCGGACGCCGCCGGGGCCGCGCACACGCTTAAGGGCAGCGCGCGACAGCTCGGGTTGACGGCGATGGCCGAGGCCTGCTTCGCGGTGGAGCAGGCGAGCAAGCAGGGCGACGCGGCAGCGGCAAGAACGCTCGCGGCCGCCGTGCATGAGACGTACACGACGGCCGTGAACTGGCTGCGGTCAGCGACCGCGTAGCCGCTAGGGCTTCACCGGCACGACGCTCTTTCGCGTCGAGTCGCCCGAGACGATCGGCGGTGGCGGTGGCGGTGCGGGGCCGCTGAATAGGTCTCCGAGCCCGGTGGCCCTCGCCACCTTGATCGCTTCATCGAGCGCCTTGTCTGAACCCGCCTTGTCGCCCATCGAGTTGAGCGCCTCGGCGAGCACGAACTGCGTGGACACGTAGAGGTACGGGATTCCCACCGAGGCCTTGTCTATCCACTTGTTCTTGCGCTGCAGCGCGGCGGGGGCGCGGAAGGCCGCGGTGAGCGCCTTCGTGCGGCTGACGTCCACCCATCCCTCTCCCTGCACGGTCACCGTGTCCTTGCCGCCCGTGATCGAATCGGTGAGCAGCTTGCGCGCGAGGCCCTGCGTCAGCACGTAGTTCCTGAGGCCGAGCTCGAACGGATAGCCGCCGGACGTGCGGCTGAAGAAGATCGGGCGCTTGCCGTCCAGGATCATCTTGAGCACGAAGATGTCGGCGCGCGCGAGAAAGCGCGGCTGAATCGTCGCTCGGATCTTCCCAGCCACGAAGAGCTGCGGTTGCGCGAGATCCTTGCCCAGCGGCACTGAGTCCGCCTGGTCCATGGTCATGTCGAACGGCGCACCCGACGGCTCGTGCCATGCGACGCCGCGATAGATCGCCGGTCCCTTCTCCGCATCGTAGCGATACACAGGCCGGCGCAGCAGCTGTCGCGTGTACCAGTCGGTGTTGAGCAGTGAAGTATTGGCGACGACCACGTCCTTGCGCAAGCCGAGCACCTCCTGCGCGTACCAGAGCGGGAAGGTGTCGTTGTCGCCGACCGTCACGAGCACGCCGTACGGCTCGACGCTGTTGAGCAGGTCAATCGCGAAGTCGGAGGTGTCGGTCTCGCCGTGGCGCGAGGCGGCCGTCCAGTTGCCCCACATCGGGACGAACGCGAGCAGGAGGATTGGCGACGAATACGTCCAACCGCGATTCGTCGGCAGTTCGAGTTCTTCGCTGCCGACCGACACCTCCTTCGTGCCGATGAGCGCGGCAAACGACTCCCACACGAACGTGAGTCCCAGCGCGGCCCACACGCTCCACGCCGAGAAGCTCCACAAGTAGAAATAGTCGCGGTCGCGCACTTCGCGCGGCACCGTCTCTCCAAGATCGAGGTCCTGCGAATACCCGTACTTGAAGTTCATGTAATAGATGAGGAGCAGCGTGACCGTGAACATCAACGGCCCGAAGAACGCGAAACTTCGAGGGTCGCGCTTGTAGTGCACCCAGCCGCCGAGGATGCCGAGCACGAGGAAGATCGCGGCGAGCGATCCCTGCAGGCCCGGGCGCCGTCCGTCCTGGTCGCGCAGCCACTGCCAGCGGAAGTACGTCCACCACATGCCGATCTGTGCGCTGAACGGCGCCTGCCGCTCCGAGAGCGCGGGCTTGCCGTACTGCCCGCGATTGAAGTTGTACATGAAGGCGTCGTACGTCCCCTTGGAGAACGTGCACGATACCTTCAGGCCGTCGCGACATGCCGTGGGCTCGCCCTCGTTGACCGCGGGGAAGTGCGCCGCGCGAATCGGCTGCGTGAGGAAGGGCGTGCCGCCGAGCACGAGCGCGCCGGCGCAGGCGAGCAGCAGCTTCCCGCGCAGAATGGTGCGAGGCCGGCGAATCAGCACCGCAAGTCCCGCGGCCGGACCGGCGAGCAACCCCGCCATATGATTCGCATAGCCGATGCCGCAGACATACGCGATGAGCACAAGCAGGCGGTCGGCGGACGGGCCGTCGGGGTCGTCGCACCAGCGCACGGTGAGCCACGCCGTGATCGCCATGCCGCACAGCGATATCGTATAGACCTTCTCGTTCACCACGCTCTGCGCCCACACCGTGAACGCCGTCGCACCAATGAGCACGGCGATCGAACCGCCGGCGATGCGCTGCCAACGCTGCTCGAACCAGCCGACGAGCACGCGCTCGGTGATGAGGAACCACATCGCGGCGGCAATGGAACTCGAGATGGCGGCCAGCAGGTTGATGCGCATCGCCACGGTGGGGGCGACCGGCAGAATCGAGAAGACGCGTCCGATCAGCACGAAGAACGGGTTGCCGGGCGGATGCGGAATGCCAAGCGTGTACGCGGCTGCGATGTACTCACTGGTGTCCCACATCGCGGTCTCGGGCGAGAGCGTGACGAGGTACAGGAGGAACACCAGCACCCCGGCGATGGCCGCCGCGAGGTACGAAGGGCGGGTGTCGAGATCGGTCGAGAGCGCGGGCGACGCCATGTGATTCAGGGCGAAAGAAGGCAGCAGAGGAACCTTGAAATATCGAAGGCAGGCGCGGCGAACGGGAAGGGGAGCGAGTCCTGACGCACGACGGGATGCACGCCGACGTCCGCTCCCCGATACCCCGCGCTAGTGCCGGAAGAGCCGCTGACCGGTGAACACCATCGCGATGCCGTGCTCATCGGCTGCGGCGATCACCTCGGCGTCGCGCACCGAACCACCCGGCTGCACGATCGCCGTGACGCCCGCCGAGGCCGCTTGGTCAATGCTGTCGCGGAAGGGAAAGAAGGCGTCGGAGCCGAGCGCCGCTCCAGCCGTGGCGTGCCCGCTGCCCTGCGCCTTGTGCGCGGCGAGAAACGCGGCGTCCACGCGCGACATCTGTCCCGCGCCGATGCCGATCGTTGCGCCGTCGCGAGCGAGCACGATGGCATTGGACTTGACGCTCGCCACCGCGCGCCACGCGAAGAGCAAGTCACGGCGCTCGGTTGCTGTCGGTGCGCGCTTCGTCATCACCTGCCACGCCGTGTCGTCAATAACGGTCGGCGCCTTCTCCTGCACCAGCACGCCGCCGCGCACGCGCTTCACGTCGAGTGCGCCGGGGCGCTCCGCGGCGCGTCCCTCGAGCACGCGCAAGTTCTTCTTGGCGCCGAGGATCTTGATCGCCTCCGGCGCGAAGGCCGGGGCGACAATGCACTCGACGAACAGCGACGCGATCGCCTGCGCCGCCGCGGCGTCCACCGGCACTGTGAACGAGATGATTGAGCCAAAGGCCGACACGGGATCACAGGCCAGCGCCTTCTGGTACGCCTCGAGCGCGGTGGCGCCCGTGGCAAGCCCGCACGGCGTCGTGTGCTTGACGATGGCGCAGGCGCACTCGCCGACGAACGGATCCACGGCGAGCAGCGCGCCCTCAAGATCGAGGAAATTGTTGAAGCTCAGCTCCTTGCCGCCCTTCTGCACCAGCGCCGCGAGGCCAGCGCCCGGCGCATCGACGTAGAACGCGGCCTTCTGATGCGGATTCTCGCCATAGCGCAGCGTCTGAGCGCGCTCGAAGGCGAGCGTCATGCGCGGTGGGAACCGGTCGCCCGCCTGCTGCGCGAACCAGGCGGCGATGGCGCTGTCGTACGCCGCGGTGTGCGCGTACACCTTGCCCGCGAGTTCGCGGCGCAGGGGCAGCTGGTCGCCGCCGGCCGTGAGCGCATCGAGCACGCGGCCGTAGTCGGCCGGATCCACCACCACCGTGACCGCCGCGAAGTTCTTGGCGGCCGAGCGCAGCATGGATGGCCCGCCGATGTCGATCTGCTCGATCACCTCTTCCGGTGTAACTCGCGGCTTGGCCGCGGTCTCGCGGAACGGGTAGAGGTTGACGACCACCACATCAATGGGCGCGACGCCGTGTTCCTTGATAACGGCCATGTGCTCGGCGAGATCCCGCCGCGCCAG
>JAHFCU010000030.1 GCA_023249305.1 Gemmatimonadota bacterium | reverse complement strand
CGCGTGATGCGAAACGCGTGATAGCCCTTGATCTCCATCCCCGGGAACAGCCGTCCGAGGTGCGCGCCGATCAAGTCCTCGAGAGGCAGGAACTGCAGAGACCGCACCGGCACCCAGCGCTGAAGCGACTTGGGGACCTTCACGCGCGCGAAATGCTCGATGCCGGTCTCGGGTTCGCGCAGCTCGACGGCCAGCGAGAGCGAGAGGTTCGAGATGTACGGGAACGGATGCCCGGGGTCCACGGCGAGCGGCGTCAGCACCGGGAAGACCTGCGCGTCGAAGAACGCGTCCACCGCCAGCCGCTCGCTGGCGTCGAGGTCGGCGATGCGCAGCAGCCGCGCGCCGTGTGACGCCAGCTCAGGCAGCACCTCTTCCTCGAGAATGCGCGTCTGCTCGCCCAGCATCTCGCGGACCCGCTCGTCAATGCGGTCGAGCAGTTCCGTCGGTGCCACGCCGTCGCGGCCCACCTTGTGGAAGCCCGCCGCCACCTGCCGCCGCACGCCGGCAACCCGCACCATGTAGAACTCGTCAAGGTTCGTGCTGACGATGGCGAGGAACTTCAGCCGCTCGAGCAGCGGCGTGCGCGTGTCGGCGGCCTCGTGCAGCACGCGCGCGTTGAACGCGAGCCACGACAGCTCGCGGTTCAGTGTTCCAATCCCCGAGGACACGGCTGATTCCTTAGCTGGTGAACGGCAGCATCAGCGCGTACGAGATCGCCGCCACCGTCGCCGCGGCGGGGATGGTCAGCACCCACGCCCACAGGATGCGCCCGGCGAGGCCCCAACGCACGGCGTTCAACCGGTTCGTCGCGCCCACGCCGACGATCGCGCCCGTGATGGTGTGCGTCGTCGACACCGGGATGCCAAACTTCGACGCGGTCAAGATCACGATCGCCCCGGCGCTTTCGGCGCAAAAGCCGCCAACGGGCCGCAGGCGAGTAATGCGCGAGCCCATCGTGTGCACAATGCGCCACCCGCCAAGCAGCGTGCCAAGTGAGATCGCCGAATAGGCGCACATCTGTACCCAGTAGGGAATGTGCGACGCGTCCTCGAGATGGAAGAGCGACAGGAAGCCCGTGCGCCCGGCGAAATGATCCTTCGATGCCACGAGCAGGCCGACGATGATGCCCATCGTCTTCTGCGCGTCGTTGCTGCCGTGCGCGAACGACAGCATCGCCGAACTGACCAATTGCCCCGGCCGAAACACCTTCTCGACCCGATTCGGCGTCGCCCGCTGGAAGAGGTTGAAGACCAGCACCATGAGGACGAAGGCGACCACCATGCCGAAGAGGGGCGAGAGTGCAATCGCGGAGAGCGTCTCGATCCACTTCTTCCCCCACAGCAGCGCCGGCAGGCCTCCCTTCGCCACCGCCGCGCCGGCGAAGCCGCCGATCAGCGCATGCGACGAACTGGACGGAATGCCGTACCACCACGTGAAGAGGTTCCAGAGGATCGCGCCAAGCAGGCCCGCGCAGATCACCCACGGATCCACAAAGCTCTGTACGACGAACCCGCCGCTCACCGCCTTCGCCACCGCCGTGCTGCCAAAGAAGGCCGCCGCGAAGTTGAACGTGGCCGCCCACAGCACCGCCGCGAACGGACTCAGCACGCGGGTGCCGACGATGGTGGCGATCGAGTTCGCCGAGTCGTGGAACCCGTTGATGAAATCGAAAATGAACGCGATGCCGACGATCGCGAGGACGAACGCAATCACGGTCAGCCGTTCTTGAGGGAGATGCTTTCGAGCACGTTCATGACATCCTCGCACTCGTCAAGCGCATGCTCGAGGTTGTCATACAGCTCCTTCCACTTCAGCACCTCGAGGGCGTCGGCGTTCGGCTGCCGGAACAGCGCCCCGACCGCGTCGGAGTAGATGGCGTCGCCCTCTTCCTCTATGAGCTTGATGTCGCCCGCGGCGATCGCCACCGCCTTGGAATCGCGCACCTGCTTCACGGCCTGCGCAATCCGCTCGGCGGACCGCACGATCAGCCCGGACAATGCCTTCGCCGGCTCCTTGCGGTCGGTCACGTTGAACATCTGCGCACGCCGCGCTGTGCCGTCAATCAGGTCCACAACCGTATCGAGCGAGGTCGCCAGCATGTGGATGTCCTCGCGGTCGAGCGGCGTCACGAAGCTGCGATCGATCCGGTTCATTACCTCGTGCGTGATGGCGTCCGCCTCGCGTTCGATCAGCTTGATCTGTGTGGCGTAATAGTCCATGCGAGTCGGCTCGTTGAACAGCTGGTCGAGCACGACCGCGGACTTGGCGATCTTGGTGCCGATCGCATCGAACAACTCGAAGAATCCTTCGTCCTTGGGGATCAGCCGCACGGACATCGCTCCAACGGGATGGTGGTCAGAGTGGCGCACTCCGCATCTGTAAAGGAGTGCGTGTCAAAGTCACGGCATAAGTGGCGCCGTCACAACAAGAAAGTTACGACACACCAAGGAGATGCGCCAAAAGCCCCCCAACGGCGGGAGCATCGTGGCAGGACCATTACACATCGGGGGCCGCGTCACCGAGGCGCCGGGCCAGGCGCTATCTCAAGGCGTCGAACTCTCGGCGCGACAAGAGGATATCGCGCCGGCGTTGCACGAGCACGGGATCGCTGAACAGGCGGATGAGCAGCACTCCCGCCACGAATCCGCCCACATGTGCCCACACCGCCACGCCGCCCGCAATCTCAGGGTTGGGAGAGAGGAGCTGTGGCAGGCCGTTGAGCAGTTGCAACGCAAACCAGTAGAGGAGCACCAGCCACGCGGGGAGTGGAATGACCTTCACGATGATCAAGAACCAGAAGAGCATTCGCACGCGCACCTTCGGGTAGAGCACGAGGTACGCCCCCATGATACCTGATACTGCACCCGATGCACCGACCACCGGAACCGCGGAGCGCGGATCCACCGCGATGTGCGCCGCGGCCGCCGCCAAACCGCAGATGAGGTAGAACGCCAGAAAGCGCCAGCGCCCGACGACGTCCTCGACGTTGTTACCAAAGACCCACAGAAAGAGCGAGTTGCCGATGATGTGCATCCACCCGCCGTGCAAGAACATCGAGAGCACAGGCGTGAGCACGTTGATGCGCTGGTTGTCCACGACACAGGCGAGATTGTGACCAATCGGCACGCCGACACCGAGCCGCACCATCCGCGTCAGCTCGCCGGGCACCATTCCGAGATTGCACACGCTCGTCGCGAGCAATGTCTCGTCGAACCCGGCGCCCTGCACGAGCACCCAAACGGCGAACATCGTGACGATCACGAAGATCGTGACGACGGGAACTCGGACCGTTGGGTTGTCGTCGCTGAGGGGAATCATTAGGTAGTGCTTGCTGGCGAGTGACGGTAGAAGGTGGATGGTAAACGGTAGATAACACCCCCGCGCATCGGCGAAGAAGCTGCCTCAACGGGGATTACGAGCTTAGACGAATCCCGACCCTGAAAAGGTTTCGAAACCCTGCCTTTCCTGCGCGCAGGAAGCCCGCAAGTCGTTGTCCTGCCAATAGTAACGCCCGAAACCTGCCAATTTCGGTCAATTCGGCAGGCGTTTCTTGGCCCCACCCTTGCCAGATAGTTGCGGTTGACCGGCGAAACCAGCGCCCCCGACGTGCCGTTGGGGACCTCCGCGGTGCGGTTGCCGTGCGACCTTCTTACCGAAACGAGGACGAGATGGCAGACAAGGTCATTGGCATCGACTTGGGCACCACGAACTCCGTGGTCGCCGTAATGGAGGGTGGCGATCCTGTCGTCATCCCGAACGCCGAGGGCGGTCGCACCACGCCATCGGTCGTTGGCTTCACGAAGGACGGCGAGCGCCTCGTGGGGCAGATCGCCAAGCGGCAGGCGGTGACGAACCCGACGAACACCGTCTTCTCGATCAAGCGGTTCATGGGCCGCAAGACGTCCGAGGCCACAGAGGAGCAGAAGCGCGTGCCATACAAGGTGACGCGCGGCACCAACGACGTCGTGATGGTCGAGGTGCAGGGCAAGACGTACTCGCCTCCCGAAATCTCGGCGATGATCCTGCAGAAAATGAAGCAGACCGCCGAAGACTATCTGGGCCAGGGCGTGTCGCGCGCCGTCGTCACGGTGCCCGCCTACTTCAACGACTCGCAGCGCCAAGCGACCAAGGACGCCGGCAAGATTGCCGGCCTCGACGTGCTGCGCATCATCAACGAGCCGACGGCCGCCGCGCTTGCGTACGGCCTCGACAAGAAAGGGAAGAAGGATGAGAAGGTCGCCGTCTTCGATTTGGGCGGCGGCACCTACGACATCTCGGTGCTCGAGCTCTACGAAGTGGACGGCTCCAAGCAGTTCGAGGTGAAGTCCACCAACGGCGACACGCACCTCGGCGGCGACGACTTCGACCAGCGCGTCATTGAGTGGCTGGTGGCCGAGTTCCGGAAGGACCAGGCGATTGACCTCTCCAAGGATCCGATGGCGCTGCAGCGGCTGAAGGAGGCCTCGGAGAAGGCCAAGATCGAGCTGTCGGGGACGCAGAGCACCGACATCAACCTGCCGTTTATTACGGCCGACCAGTCGGGGCCGAAGCATCTCAACTACCAGATGACGCGCGCCAAGTTCGAGCAGTTGGTGGACGACCTCATCGCCCGCACGCTCGAGCCGATGAAGCTGGCCCTCAAGGACGCCGGCATGCAGCCGGGCGACATCGACGAAGTGCTCCTCGTCGGTGGCTCTACGCGCATCCCGAAGGTCCAGCAGATCGTGAAGGACTTCTTCGGTAAGGAGCCGAACAAGGGTGTGAATCCCGACGAAGTCGTCGCCGTTGGCGCGGCCATTCAAGGCGCGGTGCTGACCGGTGAGCAGAAGGACGTGCTCCTGCTCGACGTGACGCCGCTGTCGCTGGGCATCGAGACGCTCGGCGGCGTGACCACGGTGCTCATTCCGCGCAACACGACGATCCCGACCAAGAAGTCGGAGATTTTCTCCACCGCCGATGACAATCAGACGACGGTGGAGATCCACGTGCTGCAGGGCGAGCGCGAACTGGCGTTGCACAACAAGACGATCGGCAAGTTCCAGCTCACGGGCATTCCGCCGGCACCGCGCGGCACGCCGCAGGTGGAGGTGACGTTCGACATTGACGCGAACGGCATCTTGCACGTGACGGCGCGCGACAAGGCGACGGGTAAGGAACAGAAGATCCGCATCGAGGCGTCGAGCGGGCTGTCGGACGCCGAGATTGACCGGATGGTGAAGGACGCGGAGAAGAACGCAGCCGAGGACAAGAAGCGGCGCGAGGAGATTGACACGCGCAACCGCCTCGACTCGATGTCCTACGAGGTGGAAAAGAACGCCAAGGAGTGGGGCGAGAAGCTGCCAGCCGACCTCAAGACGCGCCTCGACCAGGCCGTGGAGCGCGCCCGCAAGGCGCACCGCGGCGAGGACTTCAACGAGGTGAAGGCCGCGCTCGAGGAACTCAACGCCGCGTTCCAGGCGGCGGGGCGCTCATTCTACGAGCAGCAGCAGTCGGCGAGTGAGCCGCCGCCGGCCGCGGAGGCCGACGCGCCGCCAGCCGAGAAGAAGGACGACGGTGTGGCGGACGCTGATTACGAGATTGTTGACGAGAAGAAGAGCTAGACGACAGCCGTTCGGGAACCTTCAGCCCCCACAGTTGTCTAAGCAATCGTCCCCTCAAACCGTTACCGTACGAGTATGAACTTCCAATTCTCCCGTTCCAAGATTGCGGCGATTGCCGCGTCCGCTTTCATCGGCGGTGTCTTCTTCGCCTCCTCGCTCGACTGGACGCAAGGCGTCTTCGCGCAGGGGGGCGGCAAGGTCAAGACCGAGACGATGGCGCCGCTGCCCGCGAGCGCTCCCTCGGAGGGATTCGCGACGATCGCCGAGCGTGTGACGCCCGCCGTGGTGTCGATCCAGGCTGAGCGCGACGCGCGGCGTCCGCGCACCGGTCAGCAGCAGCAGCGCCGCAACCTGCCTCCGGGGTTCGAAGATTTTTTCAACCAGCTCGACCCGCGCCAGCAAGGGCCGTCCGAATCGAGCGGATCGGGCTTCATTGTGAGCAAGGATGGCTACATCCTCACGAACAACCACGTGGTCGAAGGCGCCGACCGCGTGAAGGTGCTGATGAGCGACCGGCGCGAGTTCAAGGCCAAGATCGTTGGCCGTGATCCGCAGACCGACGTCGCGGTGGTGAAGATTGAGGGCAGCAACCTGCCCACCGTGGGATTGGGCGACGACCAGAAGCTGCGCATTGGTGAGTGGGTGGTGGCCATCGGCAACCCACTGGGGCTCAACTTCACCGTGACGGCGGGGATCGTCAGCGCCAAGGGGCGCGCCAACGAGTTGCGCGGGCTGAACGGCGACCAGTACGCGATCACGGACTTCATCCAGACGGACGCGGCAATCAACCCGGGCAACTCGGGCGGGCCGCTGATGAACACGCGCGGCGAGGTGATCGGCATCAACTCGGCAATCGCGAGCCAGACCGGGTTCTACTCGGGCTATGGGTTCGCCATTCCGATTACGCTGGCGAAGACGGTGATGGACGACATCGTGACGCATGGCCGCGTGCGGCGTGCGATCCTGGGGATCAACATCAACGACGTGAACGCGGAAGACGCCGCCGTCGCCGGACTCAAGCAGATCGTCGGCGCCAAGGTGGGCGGCTTCAGCCCCGAGGATTCACCGGCCCGCAAGGCGGGGCTCGAACCGGGCGACATCATCGTGCGCGCGGACGGCAAGGACGTGGATCGCGTCTCGACGCTCCAGCGGCTGGTACGATCGCACCAGCCGGGCGAGACGATTGACGTGGACGTCATGCGCTACGGCGACCGGAAGTCCTTCCGCATCAGGCTGGGTGAGGCGCCGGCCGAGGCCGATCAGGTGGCGGGCAACGTGGAGAAGCCGACCGAGGGCGAGGGCATCGCCGCGGCGAAACTCGGCGTCAGCCTCGAGGCGATCAGCGCCGAAGTGGCGAAGGCCAACGACATCGCCGAGCAGTATCGCGGCCTTCGGGTGCTGACAGTGGACGCGGCGGGACCAGCGGCGCAGAAGCTCGGCCGGAACGACATCATCGTGAAGGTGATTCGCCCGGAACC
Source organism: Gemmatimonadota bacterium (assembly GCA_023249305.1). Classification (GTDB taxonomy): domain Bacteria; phylum Gemmatimonadota; class Gemmatimonadetes; order Gemmatimonadales; family Gemmatimonadaceae; genus PNKL01. The sequence continues at coordinate 26,532 of JAHFCU010000030.1, read as the reverse complement.
GGCGACGACGATCCGGACGATGGCCGACTTGCAGAAGGTGTTGTCGCGCTTGAAGGACGGCGACTACATCAGCCTGCTTGTGTACGCGCAGGCGCAGACCAGTGGTGGGACGCGGGTAGTGAACATCCGAATTGGTGAATGAGCGAGTGACGGTGGACGGCTGATGGTCGATGGTAGATGGCAGATGGTAGGCGGTAGAAGGCGCGGGGCCGGATGGCCCCGCGCCTTCGCCTTTGACGGCGGACGGCTGACTGTTCTAGTTTGCGGGAACGCGGGAGTGGCGAAACTGGCAGACGCGCTGGACTTAGGATCCAGTGGGGCAACCCTTGCGGGTTCGAATCCCGCCTCTCGCATTGAGCTGCAGACGGTAGAAGGTAGACTATAGATTGTGGATTCCGGTCAGTTGCGAAGTGACTGCCGCACAACTTGTTAGACTCTCGAGTTCTTCATCCACCATCAGCGATCGAAATCGCTGATCCTCATTCCAATTCCCCAGTCGTCGGTCTAAATTCACATTCATAGTTGCCCCCGCTGCCCGGGTCCGGACAGCGGGGGATTCTTCCCTGTTCGACTTATCGCCGCTTCCCCGGCTGCACGCAATGGAAATCGAGATTACCAGCACGAAGTCAGAGGGCGCCGAGCGCCGAATTCAGGTCGCCGTGCCTGGCGCCACCGTCAAGGACGCCAAGAAGCGCGCCGCGCGCCGTGTGGCGCAGCAGGTGCGCGTGCCGGGTTTCCGCATGGGCAGGGCGCCGGCCGCGATGGTGGAGAAGAAGTTCGCCGACGTCATCCGGCAGGAAGCGCTCGAGGCGGTGATGCGCGATGCGTATCAGGCGGTGGTCGAGAAGGAGCAGCTGAAGCTGGTTACGCAGCCGCACGCGCACGATGTCAAGTTCGCTGAGGACGACGCGCTCTCGTTTGAGCTGCATTGCGAAGTGCAGCCCGACGTCACGCTCGCTCATGTCTCGGGCTTCCAAGTGAAGCGCCCGGCGGCGTCGGTCACCAACGATCAGGTGAAAGCGCAGATCGATCAGGTGCGCGACCAGCGGGCCACGTGGACGCCCGTGGAGGGGAAGCCGGGCGAGGGCGACATGGTGGTGGTGATGCTCGCGATGGCCGACGAGCGGGGCGACCTCCCCGAGGGGAAGGAGTACCGCGTGGTGCTGGGTGCCGGCCAAGCGATTCCCGCCATCGAGGAGCTGCTCATGGAGCTCACGCCGGGCGAGACGGTGGAGCGCGCGGTGCGCTGGCCCGATGACTTCCCGGACGAGACGCAGCGCGGCAAGTCGAAGACGGTGCGTGCCGAGCTGAAGGAAGTGAAGCGTAAGCAGGTGCCGGCGCTCGACGACGCGTTCGCGCGCGAGATGGGCGACTTCGACTCGATCGACGCACTCACAACTGCCGTGCGCAGCGACCTCGAGGCGAGCGCCGTACGCGACGCCGACGCGGCGGTGCGCGGTCTGCTGCTTGACGAGATCATCGGCGCAAACACCTTCGACGTGCCGCCGTCGTGGGTGTCGCACCTCGTGCAGTCGTACGCGAAGGCCTACAGCGTGCCGGACGCAGAACTGGAGAGGTTCACCACCGAATTCCGGGCGACGGCGGAGCGGCAGGTACGTCGTGATTTGGTGATCGAGACGCTGGCCGATCGCGAGAAATTGACGGCGGGCGAGGCAGACGTGGACGCCAAGATCCAAGAGATGGCGGAGAAGCGCGGCGTGAACCCGGGCCAGGTGTACGCGCAACTCCAGAAGGCGGGGCGGCTGCGCGAGATCGAGCGCGGGATCACGGAAGACCACGTCTTCGCGTGGATCCTCGAGCGCAATACCGTGGAGCAGGTGTAGGCGCGGACGATGACGGATCCAACGCCCGGCGGGTTTGAGCGCGAGCCCTCGCGGCAAGACTCTTACGACGAAGACGAGGAACGCATGCCTATCATCCCCAATCCCTACGTGATCGAGCGGTCGAGCCGCGGGGAGCGCAGCTACGACGTGTATTCGCGGCTGCTCATGGACCGGATCATCTTCCTCGGCACGCCGATCAACGATGACGTCGCGAACATGGTGATCGCGCAGCTGCTCTTCCTCGAGGCGGACAACCCGGGACGCGACATTCACCTGTACGTCAACTCGCCAGGCGGCAGCGTGTCGGCGGGGCTGGCCATGTACGACACGATGCAGTGGCTCAAGTCGCCGGTGAACACCATCTGCATGGGGATGGCGGCCTCGATGGGCTGCTTCCTGCTGGCCGGCGGACGGAAGGGCAAGCGGTCGGCGCTGCCGCATGCGCGCATCATGATGCACCAGCCTTCAGGCGGCTCGCAGGGCTCGGCGGCGGACATCGAGATCCAAGCGAAGGAAATCCTCTACCTCCGCTCACAGATGAACGAGCTGATGTCGCGGCACACGGGGCGTCCGGTGGAGCAGATCGAGCGCGACTTCGATCGCGACTTCTATATGTCCGCCGAGGAGGCGAAGGCGTACGGCATCATTGACCACGTGGTGACGCCGCGCGAGCTGGACGAGACGGTCGTGGCCGCCGTGGCTGCGGTGACGGCCACTAAGTAGCGAGGCCCGGAGTGGCGCGCGGATCACCGCGCGCCACTCCGGCAGGCTTCTGCTTGCCCCCGGCCCGCACCGGGTGTTACTAGAAGAAGGGTCGCGCGTCGAAGGGGCGGCACCCCGGCGGTACCTGAACGGTTGAGGTCCGATGAACTCGATGTCCCACGATCGTCACCTGCGCTGTTCGTTCTGCGGAAAGTCCAAGGACGCCGTCCGGAAGTTCATTTCCGGGCCGTCCGTGTACATCTGCAACGAGTGCATCGCCCTGTGCAACGAGATTCTCGCGGAAGACGAAGAGCGCGAGGTCGGCGAGGCGGTGACGCGTGTGCCGGCGCCGCAGGAAATCAAGGACGTCCTAGACCAGTACGTGATCGGGCAGGAAGCGGCCAAGAAGGCGCTCGCCGTGGCGGTGTACAACCACTACAAGCGAATCAACAGCCCCAAGCGCGAGGGCGATGTCGAGCTCGACAAATCGAACATCCTGCTGATCGGCCCAACGGGCGTCGGCAAGACGCTGTTGGCGCAGACGCTGGCGCGCATCCTCGACGTGCCGTTCACGATCGCGGACGCGACGACGCTGACCGAGGCGGGCTACGTCGGCGAGGACGTCGAGAACATCCTCGTGCGGCTGCTGCAGGCGGGCGACTTCAACGTCGCCGAGTGCGAACGCGGCATCGTGTACATTGACGAGCTCGACAAGATCGCGCGCAAGAGCGAGAACCCGAGCATCACGCGCGACGTGTCGGGCGAGGGCGTGCAGCAGGCGCTGCTCAAGATCCTCGAGGGGACAGTGGCGAGCGTGCCGCCACAGGGCGGCCGCAAGCACCCGCAGCAGGAATACATCCAGATCAACACCAAGGACATTCTGTTCGTCTGCGGCGGCGCATTCGACGGTCTCGAGAAGATTATCGAGGCGCGGCTCGGCAAGCGCCAGATTGGATTCAGCACCGAGGACGCGCTGGCCGGCGCGGGTGGCGAGACGGCGCACATCTTCAAGCACGTCGAGCCGGACGACCTGCTGCGCTTTGGGCTGATTCCCGAGCTGGTCGGGCGCCTGCCGGTGGCCGTGCCGCTCGAATCGCTCGATGAAACGGCGCTGGTGCGGATCCTCAAGGAACCGAAGAACGCCATCACCAAGCAGTTCGCCAAGCTGTTCGAGCTCGAGGACGTGGCGCTGACGTTCGACGAGCCGTCGCTCAAGGCGATCGCCAAGAAGGCGCTCGACCGCGGCACCGGCGCGCGCGGCCTCCGCGCGATTGTCGAGGAGCTGCTGCTCGACACGATGTTCGAGCTGCCCGGGCGCGACGACGTGGTGGGCGTCACCGTGACCGAGGCGACCGTGACGAACAAGCAGCCGCCGCTGCTCGAGCTTTCGACGAAGCGGCAGAAGAAGGAAGCATAAGGACAGATGGTAGATGGCAGATGGTAGATGAGGGCGGGGGCGAGTCCCCCGCCCTATCGTTTATCGGGATCGTGAATCGCGCTCCTGAATCGCAATCCGGATTCACAATCCTGTATCTTTGTCTGATGACCCAGCGCTATCTCCGCGACGCCGACGTCATTGAAACCGCCGACCGCCTGCCGGTGCTGCCGCTGCGCGACGTCGTGCTCTTTCCGCACGTCGCCATGCCGCTGCTCGTCGGGCGCGGCGGATCGCTGGCCGCCCTCGAGGCCGCGGACGCAGCCGACAAGCTCGTGCTGCTCGTGTCACAGCGGGACAGCAGCGTGCAGGACCCCTCGGCCGCAGACCTGTTCCGCGTCGGCACGCTGGGACGCGTCCTGCAGTTCACACGGCTCCCCAACGGTGCCGCGCGCGTGCTGGTGGAAGGGCTCGCACGCGCCCGCGTGGTGAGGTACGTCGCGGGCGCGAAGCTGCTGCGCGCCGAGGCGCGGGCGCATCCGTTCATTGTGGTGCCGGGCGACGGCGTGCCGGACGAGGCACGCAAGGCGCTCGCGCTGTTCGAGGAGTACGTGACACAGCATCGGCGCCTTCCGCCCGAGGTCACGTCGGTGGTTCAGGCAGCCCGCAGTCTCGAGCGGCAGGGGTGCGGCGTTGCCGCGCACCTCGCCGTGCGGCACGAGACGAGGCAGACTTTGCTGGAGGCTCCGCGCCTCGTGGACTTGTTTCGCGCGCTGAGCGAACTGACCGCCGGCGAGACGGAATTGCTGCGCCTCGAGCGGAAGATCGAGGACGATGTGCGTGGGTCGCTGTTCCAGAACCAGCGCGAGTTCTACCTGCAGGAGCAGCTCCGGGCCATCCACCGCGAGCTTGGCGACGAGGAAGGCGACGACCTCGCCGATCTCGAGGCGCAACTCAACGCGCGAGCGCTTCCCGAGCTGGCCCGCGCGCGCGCCGACCGCGAGCTGCGGCGGCTGCGGCGCATGTCACCGATGTCCCCCGAAGCAACGGTGGCGCGCAATTATGTCGAGTGGATCGCCGCGCTGCCATGGGGCGAGCGCACCGACGATATGCTCGACGTCGCGCGCGCGCGGGTCATTCTCGACGAGGACCACTACGGCCTCGACGAAGTGAAGGAGCGCATCGTGGACTACATCGCGGTGCTGTCGCTCGTCGGCAAGCTCGAAGGGCCGATCCTCTGCCTGGTCGGCCCGCCGGGCGTGGGCAAGACCTCGCTCGGACGCAGCGTAGCGCGTGCCCTGGGCCGCCGGTTCGTGCGCATGTCGCTCGGCGGCGTGCGCGATGAGGCCGAGATTCGGGGCCATCGTCGCACGTACATCGGCGCGTTGCCCGGACGTATCCTGCAGGCGATGCGCCGCGCCGAGAGCGTCAACCCGGTGATCCTCCTCGACGAAGTGGACAAGCTCGGCAGCGACTGGCGCGGCGACCCGTCGGCGGCCTTGCTCGAGGTGCTCGACCCCGAGCAGAACCACGCCTTCAACGATCACTTCCTCGAGGCGGACTACGACCTGTCGCAGGTCCTGTTCCTCACGACCGCCAACACACTTGGCGGCATTCCGGAGCCGTTGCGCGACCGGATGGAGATCATTCGCCTGCCCGGGTATCTCGACCAGGAGAAGTTCGCCATCGCCCAGCGGCACCTGATCCCGCGGCAGCTGGTGCAGCACGGCATTGATCCGTCGTCGGTCACGTGGGAAGCCGACGCGCTGCCCGCCATGCTGCGGCAGTACACGCGCGAAGCGGGCGTGCGCGAGTTCGAGCGGCGCATCGCGCGGCTCGCGCGCAAGCTGGCGCGACGCCGCGCTGGCCAGCCTACGGAACAGCATCCGCACGACACGATCGCCGCCGCAAACCTGCACGCCCTGCTCGGCGTGGCGCCGTACGATCCGGACGAGTTCACGCTCGAAGACCGGGTCGGCGTGGCGCAGGGACTCGCGTACACGCAGGTCGGCGGCGAGCTGCTCGAGGTTGAGGTCAGCGTTGTGCCCGGCCGCGGCCGCGTGATGCTCACGGGAACACTCGGCGACGTCATGAAGGAGTCGGCCAGAGCGGCACTAAGCTTTATCCGGGCGCGGGCCGACGTGCTTGGCGTGCCGGCTGATTTCGCGCGCACGCGCGACGTCCACGTGCACCTCCCCGCGGGCGCGACGCCGAAGGACGGGCCGTCGGCGGGCATCGCGCTCGCGGCGGCGATCGTGAGTGCGCTCACCGGCACGCCGGTGCGCGGCGACGTGGCGATGACCGGCGAGATCACGCTGCGCGGGCGCGTGCTTCCTATCGGCGGGCTGAAAGAGAAGGCGGTCGCGGCGCACCGGCACCATGTGTCGCATGTCATCGTCCCCGCGGCGAACATGCGCGATCTCGAGGAACTTCCGGAGGAAGTGCGCACGGGCGTGCGCTTCCACGCAGTGAAGACGATGGACGAGGTGCTCGCGCTCGCGCTCCGGTCGCTGCCGGTGGCGGCGCGCACCGCGCGGCGCGAAGCAGTGGCGCCCACGCGCGGCGCCGTTGCGCCCGACGTGGCGCACTAATGAGCACGTCCGCCGATCCGCTGGTCATTCGCCACCTCGAGTTCCTCGGCGGGATGGCCAGCGCCGAAGGGTGGCGGCCGGAAGCGGGGCTCCCGGAAGTGGCGTTCAGCGGCCGGTCGAACGTCGGCAAGTCGTCGCTGCTCAACCAACTCGTGCGACGCAAGGCGTTCGCCCGCGTCAGCAAGACGCCGGGGCGCACGCGCGAGATCAACTTCTTCGGCGTCAATCGCGCGTTCCTGCTCGTCGACCTACCGGGCTACGGGTACGCGCGGGTGTCGAAGGAAAAGCAGGGCGCGTGGGGACAACTCATCGAGGGATACCTGCGCGATAATCCCAACCTGCGCGGCGTGGTGCAACTGCTCGACGCGCGGCACGAGCCGACGGCGGACGACTTGCGGATGTTCGATCTACTCGGTGAGCTTGGCGTGCCGGCGCTCGTGGTGATGACGAAGGTGGACAAACTCTCCACGAAGCAGCGCGCCGTGCAGTTGGCGACCCTTGCGGCGCGCTGTGGGGTAGAAGAGGATCAGGTGATTCCGTGCAGTGCGACGACCGGTGAGGGACGCGACGACCTCGCGGCCTCCCTAGCAGCGCTGCTTGACTCTCCGCCGACCCACGAGTGACCATGCGCCGCGGTGCACTGGCCCTGATGGCGATTCTGACGGTAGGCGCCGTTTCAGCCAGCGCCCAGGAGCCGGGCGCCGACACGCTGTCGCTGCCCGCGGGGCTCGGCACGCTCCGGCAGGATGACATCGCCGTGAAAGTGCAGTTCAACGCGCTGCAGGTGCGCGTGCTCCCGCTCGACGAGAGCGTGATTCGCACGCTCTCGCCCGATTCATACCGCGCCCTGCATGAGCTGCGCGACAGCAAACGCTCGGCCGTGGACGCGGTGCTGCGTCGGACGGGGACGCCCGGCGCGAGCCTGTGGTACGTGCAGTTTTTCAACCTGGAACAAGGCGAAGCACGCTTCAGCCCGATGGAACTCATGATCACCTCGGCCGGACGCGACTTCCGCGCGGTCGAGCTCTTTGCGCTGACGCCTAGCTTCGGCGAGCAGCGGCTGCGCCAGCGCGAGGTGCAGGCCGCGCTCTACGTGTTCGACCCCGCCGTGGACGTGAACCAGCCGCTGACGGTGACGTTCGAGACGCAGAGCAGCGCGGTGTGGGAGACGCTGCTGAAGAAAGTGGACCGCGAGCGGACGCTCATCAGGAGCCGGGCGAAGGCGAAGCCGTAGTCTTCAGCCGTCGATCAGCAGCGCGTCCTCCGCATTTCCGGCGGTCCCGTCCCTGAACAACACCGCGATGTGGTCGAGCGACTCGCGTTCGCGCGGCCAGTGGTAGCGCCGGCGGGCGGCGGCGCGTGTGAGCCACGCATGGGCATCATGTTCCGGGCTGAGCGTGACAGGCCCCGGCGCCACGACGGCGACAAACGCGACCGCGAGTTCGACGCTCCCTGTGGACTTCATGAAGAACGGATTGACGGTAAGCGCGTAGAGGCGCTCCATCGCGAGCCCCGTTTCTTCTCGCACCTCACGGCGCGCGGCGGCGGGCGGCGTCTCGCCGCGTTCGATGCGGCCGTGCACGGCTTCCCACGTGCCGGGGCAGCGCGTCGCCTGGGCGCGGCGCAGGACAAGGTGGCTCCATCCGCGCGCCGCGGAACGCACGACGAAGACATCCACCACGCCGGCGCGAACCACGGTGTCGCGCGCCGGTACGCCGCGCCGCGCGGAGCGCGCCGCCATCAGCTGCGCCGGCGCGCGAGCAGCGAGTGGAGGCGTGCCGAGAGCGCGCGGGGGCGGAACGGCTTCGTGAGATAGTCGCTCGCGCCAAACTCGAAGACGCGCACTTCGCTGTCCTCGTCGCCCTTGGCCGTCAGCACGATGACCGGCAGCTCCTGCGTGGCGGGGCGTGCGCGCAAGTGGCTGAGTACACCGTAACCGTCGAGGCGGGGCAGGTTCAGGTCGAGCACGACGATGTCGGGCGCCGCACGGTCAATCTCGTCGAGCGCCTTCACACCATCGGCCGCCTCGAAGCAGACGAAGCCTTCGCGTTCGAGCAGGTCCTTCATCACGCGGCGCAGCGCGTCCTCGTCCTCGACGAGCAGCACCTTCTTGGGGGCGGCTCGTCCGTCGCCCGCGATCTCGTCCACCAGCTGGAACTCGCTGCTGACAGGCGACGGCGGCACCGCATGGAGATGCGTCCGCACGTCGGATCCGGCGGGCAGCACCTGCGTCGCGAGGGTCTCGAGCGAAGCGGCGGCGCGCTTGGCCGCGGATCCCTTGGCCGGCGGCTCGGCCACAGCGCCCGAAGCATCCGTCGCGCCGCGAGTGCCCGGGCGCGCCGGCTCGGCAGTCGGCGCTTCGAGCACGCGCAACAGCTCGTCGATGCTCGTTTCGCCGTTGCGCACGTGCTGGATGCCGCTGTCCCACAGCGAGAGCATGCCCGCTTCGCGCGCCGCTTCGACGAGCTTGTCGAGCGGTTCTTTGGCCGCGATACGCCGTTCGAACTCGGTCGAGGTCACCAACACCTCGGTCACCGAAAAGCGGCCACGATACCCGGTCATCGAGCAGTCGGGGCAGCCGACGCCGCGATACAGCGTCGTCATCCCCTCCGGGAACCATCGCTTCAGTCGATCAGGCACCGGCCCAGTGTGCAGCTCGCGGCACGAGTGGCACAGCCTCCGCATCAGGCGCTGGGCGATGATGCCCTTGATCGCGGCCGCGATCTTGTACGGCTCGATGCCGATGTCCACCAGTCGCGCGATGGAACTCGGCGCGTCAATCGTGTGGAGTGTGGACAACACCAAGTGGCCGGTCAGCGACGCCTGGATGGCGATGTTTGCCGTCTCGCGGTCGCGGATTTCGCCGACGAGGATGACGTCCGGGTCCTGGCGCAGGATCGAACGCAGCGCCGCGACGAACGTGAGTCCCGCCTTCTCGTTCACCTGCACCTGGACGATGCCCTGCAACCGATACTCAACCGGGTCCTCGACGGTGATGATGTTGACGCCACGCGCCTGCACGAGGCGCAGCATCGAGTAGAGCGTCGTCGTCTTGCCCGAGCCGGTGGGTCCGGTAACCAGCACCACGCCCTCGCGCACGTCAAGCAGCCCCTTGATGCGGACCATCTCGTCGGGGTTGAGCCCCAGCGAGTCAAGCGACAGCACGGTGGCGCGCTGGTCGAGAATACGGATGACGACCTTTTCGCCCTGCGACGCCGGAAGCGTCGAGACGCGGAGATCCACGCGGCTGCCGTTGACGGCCACACGAGCGCGGCCGTCCTGCGGACGCAGGCGGTCGGCGATGTCGAGCGAGGCCATGATCTTGATGCGGCTCACCAGCGGGATGCCGGCGGCGCGCGGCAGGATCATCACCTGGCGCAGCACACCGTCAATGCGGTAGCGCACGGCGACGCCGGCTTCTTCGGGCTCGATATGGATGTCCGACGCGCGGCTCTGGATGCCCTCGGCGACGATGTGGTCCACGAGGCGGATGACCGGCCGGTCGGTCCCACGATCGGCGCCGGCGATGTCCATATCCGCGTCTTCGAACTCCTCGCTGATCGCTTCGACGTCGTAGTCGGTCGAGACACCTTCGAGAATCTTCTCGACGACATTCTCGGGCCGGTACAGCTCCTCAATGCGATCCGCGATCTTTATGGGCGAAGCCAGTGCCATGCGCACCGTCCGGCCGAGCGCGAAGGCGAGCGTACGCTCGCAATCGAGGTCGTGCGGGTCGGCAGTCGCGATGTCGAGGTGCGTATCGGAGATCGCGAGCGGAAGGATGCGATACTTGCGCGCCAGCTGCTCCGGCACGAGTTCCTTGGCCTGCTGCGACACCTGTTGGGTGTTGGCCACCTTCATGTGGAAGCGCGCCGCGAGCGCGCCGAGGATGTACTCGTCGGTGACGAAGTTCCGACGAACCGCCGCCTCCCAGTACGACTCTTCCTTCAGCCCGCGCAGCTCCGTCATGTGCTCGGGCGTGAGCAGCCCCTCGAGCGTGACGAGGAGCCACTCGTCACGTGCGGCAAAGGCAGGGTTGGTCACGAGCGACCCTCCCCGCCCGTTCTAAGGAAGAAAACGGCGGTTTCCACGGGTTGAAAACTATAGCCCCGTGCGCCACCGCGGCTATGCCCCGCCAGCACCGCTCGTGCGGGGTCAGACGCGTCAGAGGATGGGCCAGAGCGCTGTCGAGAGGTCCACGCCGAAGGTCCACCGCCCCTGTCGTACTCCGCGCGCCACGTCGAGTCGCAGCTGGTCAAATAACGTCAGAATGCCGAGTCCCACCGCGCCATGCCAACCGCGCCCGGGCTGGCTCTTCGCATCCACCCAAATGCCGTTCACGAACGGCGCCAGCGTGACCACGCTTGGCACCTTACCGAAGCGTCCAAGCCGCAGCGCCACGAACGGAATCGATCGCTGCCACTCGACACGCTGCGAGAGTGCGGTGCGCCCCGCGAACTGGTGGAAATCGAAGCCTGGTCCGCTGACGGGCCCGCCGAGTCGCACGAGGCGTTGCGGCGGCGGCGAGAAGCCACCCGCGAGACTGGCACCGAATGTGTGCACCACGAGTGTCCCGGATCCGGCAGGAATCGAGGCGTCGATGGACACCGTGCCGCGCCCGAGCCATCCGTTCTCGCCGATGCGGTCCCCTTCGTCCACACGCTCACGTTCGCCAAACATCGTCGCGCGGACACCGAGCGTGGCGTGTGCTGCGGCGCGCACGAATCGCCGTGCCTCGACGCCAACGCGCCAGGCCTGCAGCGCCGCGGCCGGAATCGTCGGCTCGTAGCGGCCTGTCGCCGGCATGGCGTGCACCGCAAGCGCTGACTCCTGCCGACGCTCGACCTTCAGCGTCCATCGCCAGCCGTCGAGCGGCGCAAAGCCGGCGGTGAGCCCGACGGCGCGTTCGCGATAGGGATCGGTGTAATCCGCGCCGAACTCCTGCGCCGCCAGCGAATTGCGTACTCCGCTCACCTCGGGCTCGTCGCCAGCCTCCGCGAAGTCATCGCGCACATTGAGCATCGCGTGCGCGCCGTCGGCGCGTTGCCACCCGAGAGTGAGCGCCGCGGCGAGGCGCCGGTTGGCGGTGCCATAACGTCCGCGCACTGTCGCCATGAAGCCAGCGCCAACCATGCGCCGCACGCCCGCGCCGAGGGCGAGGCCTTCGACGCGATTCACTCGCAACAGGTCGCTTAGGGAACGCGCCGACGGATTCGTGGCGCGTACGCGCCCGAGCGCCTCGGCGCGCACCAGTTCGCGCGCCGCGTCCTGCACCGCGCGCACGTCGTCGTTGGTGGCCAGCGTGACGTCCTGCGGAAGTCCGGCCAGGATGGTGCCCGTGAATGGGTACGCGCGCAGCTCCGCCGACGAAGCCTGCGACAGTTCGGGTCCTGCGGCGAGGATGGACGGCATCCGGACGTTGGTCTGAATGCAGCAGATCTCCCACCGCCCGCGGATGATGCCGCGAGAAGGGAAGTCCATCCAGGCGCCGGTGCGGCGGATCTCGATTTCCTGGCGGTACGGCAGCCAGAAACGCCCGTCCACGAGCCCGTTCTCGAGTACCACCGAGACGTCCTCGAGGTACTTGTCGAGCAGCGCGGCGCGTGTGAACGAGAAGGCCATGCGCACGACGGTGGCGTTCGCGCGGTCAAGGTAGACCGCGCCCACCGCGCGCGGCTGGCGTTCGTCGCGCGGGCGGACGCGCACCATCAGCACCGCGATGTCTCGGTCGTTGGTGCGAATCGTCAGCGAATCGCCGATGGCAAAGTCATACGCCACCCGTCCGCCGGGCGACAGCGGGTGCGGGACGTCGCGCACTTCGTCGCCTTCGCCAAGGCGAATCACGGCCGGGAAGTTGTTCTGGATGATCGCGAGGTGATCGCGATGGTACTCGATGTCGGTTGGCAACAGCAGCGTGTCACGCCGGCCGACGATGCGCTGCTTGCTCCGGTCCGGCGCATGCCAATAGACTTCGACGGCCAGCTCGTCGGTCTTCATCACGCGGGGGGGATCGGGAAAGCCCTCACCCACCTGCGCCAGGAACGTGACGTAGCCGTGCGCGCGGGCGGTGTAGTCGGCCAGTCCGGTATCGGCGAGCTGGGCGGTGCGCCGGGCGATGGCGCGGTCCACGAGCCGCAGGGTGGACGCATCATTCCACGCGGCCGTGTCCGCGCGCTGCTGGGCGGCGAGCACAAGGGGAACGGCGCAGCACGCGAACGAGAGACGGGCCAGGCGCATGTATCTAACTTCGCGGTGCGCGAACGCGGAGTGAAGGGTGCGGGGTGAAGCGGTGTGAGGCGGAGAGACGAGCGCAGGAACGAGTGAGGGGAACGCACGATGGAACAGGCGGCACCGGCTAGCTTCGAGGTGTTTGACGCGAGGGCGCGGTCAGGCGGACTGATTCCCGTCTGGCGCGACGTGCTCCTCGACGCGGACACGCCGGTGCAGGTGTTTCACCGCCTGCGGCGCGGACCGTTTGCGTTCCTGCTTGAATCGGCTCCCGCCGGCGGCGAAACGTGGGCGCGCTACACCTTCATGGGGAGCGAGCCGGCCTCGGCGTGGCGTCTGCGCGACGGTGTCGTCGAAGATTGGAACGCGGAGCGTGGTTGGCACGGAGCGCGCACGCCGGCCGACCCAACCTCCGACTTGCGCGAGATGCTCGCGAGCATTCAGCCGGCGGAAGCGCCGGAAGTGGGCGTGTTCTGGGGCGGCGCCGTGGGGTACTTCGCGTACGACATCGTGCGGCACTTCGAGCGGCTGAGCGCGCCCCCGCCTCGCGCGATTCCCGCCGCCGATGCCATCGTGATGTTCCCGCGCACGGTGGTCATCATGGACAACCTGCGTGCCCAGGCGCGTGTCGTGTGCGGCGTGGCCGTACCGCCGGGCGCCGACGCCGTGGCGCGCCGCGCCGCGTACGAGAGCGGTCTCGCCGAAGTGGAACGCACGCTCGATCGCCTGCGGCGCGGCCCGTCGCTTCCGCCGCTCGACCTCGATCCGCAGGCACCGCCAGCCGTCGGCCGGTCGTCCATCAGCCGTGAACGCTTCATGGCCGGCGTCGCGCGCATCAAGGAATACATCGTTGCGGGCGACGTCTTTCAGGCGCTGCTCGCCCGCCGCATCGCGGTGCCGCATGACTTCGATGGGACGGATCTCTACCGAGCCATCCGCGCGCTCAACCCGTCGCCCTACATGTACCACCTGCTCCTCGACGGCGTAGAGCTCGTGGGCAGCTCGCCGGAACTGCTCGTGCGCGTCGCGGACGGCCGCGTGGTCGTGCGCCCCATCGCGGGCACGCGTCGGCGCGCCGGAAGCCCGGAAGAGGACGACCGGCTCGCGGCCGAACTGCTCGCGGACGAGAAGGAGCGCGCCGAGCACATCATGCTCGTGGATCTCGGACGCAACGACGTGGGTCGTGTGTCCACGTACGGCAGCGTGCAGGTGACCGACCTCATGACGATCGAGCGCTACTCGCACGTGCTGCACATCGTGAGCCAAGTCGAAGGCGCGCTGCCGCCGGGCACCTCCGCGCTCGACGTGCTGCGCGCGACGTTTCCGGCGGGGACAATGACGGGCGCGCCGAAAGTGCGCGCCATGCAGATCATCGACGACCTCGAACCCGAGCGGCGCGGGCCGTACGCTGGAGCTGTGGGGTACATCGCCGCCGGCGACCGCCGCATGGACCTCGCGATCACCATTCGGACCTGCGTGATCGCGGGAGGCGAAGCCAATGTGCAGGCCGGGGGCGGCATCGTGGCTGACTCGGATCCCGCGACGGAGTGGGAGGAAACTGAGAGCAAGGCCCGCGCCATGCTCACCGCGATCGGGCGCATCAGGGCCGCGCGGCCTCGTGGGCGTCCCGTCTAGGCGCGGCCGTTGGAACGCGCCATATTCTGCCCATGATCTTTCGGCTGACCGGCACCGAGAGCACCTACCGCTTCGAGCTCGCCTCCACGGGGACGCTCGTCTGCGGACGCGCGGTCACGAGCGATCTCGCGATCATTGACCCAACGGTCTCGCGGCACCACGCGGACCTGATCGTCGGCGACGGCGGCGTCACCGTGCGCGACGTGGGTTCGAGCAACGGCACGTTCGTGAACGGCGTCAAGATTGACCAGTCGTTCGCGGTGCCGGGCGACACCGTCACGTTCGGCAAGGTCGCGTTCCGTCTCGAAGCCGTGGAGGAAGCGCCGGCGCCACCGCCGGCCCCGGCCGCGTCCCATGTGCCCGGCGGAACTATCGTCCGCCAGGTGCCGCGCACGCCCGCCGCGGGCCTCGAGGAGAGCGGCAAACTCCAAGCGGCGATGGCCGCCGCCGATCCCGCGGAGAAGGACCGCCAGAAGCTTGCCATCCTGCTCGAGGTGTCGAAGGGGCTCACGAAGGCCGCAGACATTGATGCACTGCTGACCAAGGTTGCCGACTACGTTTTCCAGATCCTCGAGGCCGATCGCTGCGCGATCCTGCTGCACGAGGGCGACCACATGGTGCAGAAGGTGGCGCGCGACAAGCGCAGCGCGACTGTCGCGTACCAGGTGCCGCAGTCCATCGTCGGGATTGTCGTGGGCGACAAGGTCGCCGTGCTTTCGGACAACGCGGGCGAGGACACGCGCTTTGGCGGCCAGTCCATCCTCATGCAGCAGGTGCGGAGCGCGATCTGCGCCCCGCTCGTCAGCAGCGAGGATCAGGTGCTCGGCGTGCTGTACGTGGACAACTTCAGCCTCGCGAAGCGCTTCGGCGAGAACGACCTCGACTTCCTTATCGCCTTCGCCGGCATCGTCGCGGTCGCGCTCGAGAACGCGAGCTTCGCGGAGCGCATTCGGCGCGAGGCGCTGACGCGCAGCAACTTCGAGCGGTTCTTCACGCCGCAGCTGGCGGCGCGCATCGCCAAGGCGGGCGAGGCGATCCGCCTCGGCGGCGAGAAGCGGTCGGTGACGGTGCTGTTCAGTGATATCCGCGGCTTCACCGCGCTGTCGGAGACGATGAACCCCGACGTCATGGCGAAGCACCTCACCGAGTACTTCACCGAGATGGTGGACTGCGTGTTCCGCCACGGCGGCACGCTGGACAAGTTCATCGGCGACGCGGTCATGGCGCAGTGGGGCGCGCCGATCGCCGAGCCGGACGACGCCGACCGCGCAATGGCTGCGGCCCTCGACATGATGCAGGAGCTCGATGTGCTCAACGCGCGCTGGCGCGCCGAAGGGCGTCCCGAGCTGAAGATCGGCATCGGCATCAACTGCGGCGACGCCTTCGCCGGCAACATCGGGTCGGAGCGCCGCCTTGAGTACACCGTCATCGGCGACGTCGTGAACACGGCAAGCCGTCTCTGTTCCAAGGCGCAGGGCGGTGAGATCATCATCTCCGAGGATTGTCGCCGCGAGCTGGCGAAGCCGCCCGCGCTCGAGGAACTCGAGCCACTCGTGCTCAAGAACAAGAGCCAGCCCGTGCCGGCGTTCCGCGTCCGGCGGTGAGCGCCGAAGCACTGCCTTCGGGGTACGTCCGGAGCGCGCTGGGCGTCGTGGAACTCGTCGCGCGTGACTGGGCCGCCGACGCGCTGCGCGACGCCCTGCGCGCCCACGGGAGCCTGCACCGCTGGGCCGGAGCACAGGCGGATCGCGAGCCGCTGCGCGGACGCGACGTGGCATGGGCCACGACGCTCGGCGCCAGTGGCGCACTGCAGGTGAGCACACCGGTCGTCGTGCGGCACTCACGGCACGGCGGCTTGCTTGCGGGTCTGACGGGCGATGTCTTTGTGCGCCCGACGCGCGCGCCGCTCGAGCTCGCTACTGCTGCTCGGCTCGCAACGGGCGGCGTCGCAACGCCCGAGGTGGTCGCGTACACGGTGCATCCTGTCGCCGGTGTGTTCGCGCGCAGCGACGTGATGACACGCAGACTGCCCACGGGAAGCGACTTCCCCGACGCCTGGCGCGCTGACGCGTCGGCAGGCGCGCGCGCGGTGATCATCAATGCGGTGGCGGTGTTGCTGCGCGCGCTCTCCGCCGTGGGCGCACACCATCCCGACCTTAACGTGAAGAACGTCTACGTCGCAGGCGCGGGTTCGTCGGCCACGGCCTACGTGTTAGACGTGGACCGCGTGACGTTTGCGGCGGAGGCCGATGCGGCGGCGCGCAACTTCGCGCGCCTCGCGCGCTCCATCCGCAAATGGAACGACAATCACAGCCTTGGGGTCGGCGACGACGCGCTGGTGCGCCTCGCGTCGCTCGCGTGGGTGGATTCGTGACGCGCCCGCCCGTCGCACCGCTCGATCGCGTGTGCATCGTGATGATGAGCGCGGTGGGCGACGCCGTGCACGTACTCCCTGTCGTCAGCGCCATCAAGCGGTATCGGCCCGCGGCGCACATCACCTGGGTGCTGCAACCGGGACCCGCCGCGCTCGTGCGCGGACATCCACTCGTGGACGAGATCCTGCTCTTCGATCGCACGAAGGGCGTGGCTGGCTTTCTGGAGATCCGGCATCAGATGCGTGCGCGTCGCTTCGACGTCGCCCTCAACCTGCAGGTGTACCTGAAGGCGGGGGCCATCACCGCTTTCGCGAACGCGCCGGTAAAACTCGGCTTCGATTTCGCCCGCGCCCGCGATTTCAACTGGCTCTTCACGACGCACCGCGTGCAGGCCCGCACGATGCAGCATGTGCAGGACCAGTACTTCGAGTTCACGGACTGGCTCGGCATTCCCCACGAGCCCGTCACGTGGGGGCTCGGACCGTGGAACGATGCGGAACGCACGTGGCAGCGCGAGTTCCGCGCGAGGTTCGACCGGCCGCTCGCCCCCATCGTCGTCGCCACGAGCAAGGCGCAGAAGGACTGGCTTCCCGAGCGGTGGGCGGAAGTCTGCGACGCGCTCGCGGGGGACTTTGGCCTTCAGCCCGTGCTCGTCGGCGGTCGCTCCCCGCGCGAACTGCACGCCGAGCACGTGATTCTCGAGCGGGCGCGGATCAAGCCGGCCAGCGCACTCGGCCAGGGCGGCCTGCGCGGCCTCGTCGGCATCTTCGATGCCGCGGCGCTCGTGCTGTCGCCTGATACGGGGCCGCTCCACATCAGCGTCGCGCTCAATCGGCCCGTGGTGTCGCTCATCGGCTACTCCAACCCCAAGCGCGTCGGACCGTACCGGAAGTTCCGTGACCTGATGATCGACGCGTACGGCGACACAGGCGAGGACTACCCAGTGTCCATGCAGAACCGGCGCGATCGGATGGAACGCATCACGGTCAACGACGTGCTCGACCGCGTGCAGCGCTGGAAGCGCGCGTACGCGAACGCCGGCAGCTGACCGGACGCCGTCGCCAGGTGTCCCCCCGGATCTGACGGCGAACGCCGGCCAACTACCAGCGTGTCACGCAACGTCGAGCCGTTCGCATCGCGCGCACGGCCCGTGGGCGGTTACTTCTTGGCGGCGACGGTCAGGTGCCCGCGCATGCCGAGCGCGGCGTGCGGATCGCACTGGAAGTAGTAGGTGCCGACCGCCAAACTGACGGCGATGTCGTGCGTCTGGCCGGGCAGCTGCAGTAGCGCGCTTGCCGGCGGCAGCCCTGTCTTCCCGGGGTTGGAGTCAGCGAGGAAGTTCACGTTGTGCACACCCAGCGTGAGCTTGTAGCGCAGCACGTCGCCGGGATTGGCCTCAACGTCCTTAGGTGTGAAGTAGTTGCCCTTGTCGTCGGAGGTCATCGTGATCTCGATGACCTTGCCGCCGGCGGCGGGCTCCATCGGGCCGTTGATCGTTGCCGTGGCAGCGGCTGCCGGCATGTTGGCCATCGTGTCAGCGGACTTGCCGCCCCCGCAGGCGGCGAGGACAGTGGCGGCGATGGCGAAGGAAACGTGATGACGCATGCAGAACTCCTGAAGGCTTCAGGGAAGGCGACTAGAAGTCGCGACGAAGGAAACGGTGCCCGGCGAGGCCGAGCGGGATGACACACCAAGCCAGCAGCGCGGCCGCGGCGATGCCGGTGCCGACGGGCGTGCCAAAGGTGTGCTGGAACAGGGCCCCGGTGTAGCCCATCAGGGCCGATACATCAAGTTGCGTAATGACGAGCACGCGCGCGACGTCCACCGGATTGGTCAGCATGAGCGCGAGCAGAGGCCGTTCGAGTGGATAGTCACCGAAGGCGGCCGATGCGCCGAGCACGAGTCCGTCGTACACCACCGTGGTCGCAAGCCACGCGCCCAGCGCAAGTCCGACGCCCTTGAGCCGGTCGTCGGTGTACAGCGCGATCCACGTGGCGATGGCCGAGAAGGCGAGCGACAAACCCACGCCGGCGCAGAGCAGCGCGGCCACGCCGCCGACCGTTGCACCGTCGCGCGCATGCGCGACGAACGGAATGCCCGCGCCGAGAACGAACGCGCCGGCGAGCGGCAGCGCGAGCCCGAGATACAGCCCGGCGAACAGCTGGCGGCGTGGAACGGGCTGCGCGAGCAGTAACTCGACAAACTCGCGCGATGCGTATACGTGAACCGTGCCGAAGACGAGCGAGACAAGCGGCACGACGAGCAGGACGAGGTTGAGTAGGCTGAGCAGCACCTGTGGACCAGTGCCGCCGAACCAGAAGAGCCCTTCGGCGATCGCCAGGAAACAGAGCGCGTAGGCGACGATCCAGCGGTTGCGCGAGAGATCGCGCAGGCCGGCCTGCAGGACGAGGGCAACGACGTTCATGCAACCCCCTTGGGCTGCGGCACGAACCACGGCGGCACCGCCACGGCGCCTTCCGTGCCGACGGCGTCACGATGTGTTGCGCGCTCGGTGCGCATCAGCGCTGCGATCGCGTCCTCAAGCGAGCGCGCGCGCGTGCGATTGAGCAAGTCAGCTACGGACCCGGTGAAGCGCAGGCGGCCATCGCAGAGGAACGCGACATCGTCGGCCAGCGACTCCAACTCCGCGAGGATGTGCGACGTCACCAGCACCGACCGCCCTTCGCGCCGCACCGCGCGGATCTTCTCCTTGAGCACGTTGGCGGCCAGCGGATCGAGGCCGGCGGTCGGCTCGTCGAGGATGAGCAGCGCCGGACGGAACATGAACGCGACGACCGCATTCACCTTCTGCTTGGTGCCGCCCGACAGCGTCCCGACGAACTTGTCGCGAATGGCGTCCATCTCGAACGCCTGCGCCAGATCGTCGTCCCTCGTCTCGCCGGGCCGCAGTTGGGCGACGAGATCGAGCACGTCGCCGACGCGCAGGTTGGGCGGGAAATGCGCGGCCTGCGGCATGTAGCCGATCGCGCGGCGGTATGCGCCGGCTTCATCGGCCGACCGGCCGTCGACGTGCAGGGTACCCACATCCGCGCGCGTGAGGCCGAGGATGATCTTGATGAGCGTCGTCTTGCCGGACGCATTCGGGCCCACGAGCGCCGTCACGGCGCCCGAGCGCACCGCGAGCGAGACGTCCTCGAGGACTCCCAGCGCGCCGAAGCGCTTGTGAATGGTGCCGAGAGTGATCATCGCGGGGGACGCATGAGGGGATGGTGGTCCACGAGCGCCTCCGGCGTCAGCACGGGAAGCACCCGCTCGGCCGCATCGAGGATCGAAACGAGCGGGCTGCGCAGGAGCAGCAGCGCCGCCGGGTGCTGTTCGACGACGAGCGCGAACAGGCGCACCGGATGGAACGAGGTGTCACCGACACCGTCGCGATTCAGGTCGAAGCCCGCGTACTCATCCCACCAGTTGCCGTCGAAGGTCGAGTTGGCGCTACGCGAGTTGGTGGTGACGTCGAACGCGTTGCCCGAGAACTCGTTGCCGCTAAATACGTTTTCGTCGGCGTCGGCGAGCACCTTGGCCGCCCAGCCGTTCTGCGTGAAGACGTTGCCGGTCACCTGGAGGCGTGACGAACCTTCGACAAACAGTCCCGTCGAGTTGCGCAGGAACGTGTTGTTCGTGATCGCGCCGCCCATGATGTCCTTCAGGAGCAGCCCGTACGCGGCGCTCCCCCACGACCGCTCGAAGCGGTTCTCCGCGATCACGACGCCGCGGCTGTACATGACCGCCACGCCGGAGTTGTTGTCGCGGAACATGTTGTGCTCGTATCGGCAGGAGTCGCTGAACATGAAGTGCAGCCCGTAGCGCTGGCTGCGTTCGCTCACGTTGTCGCGCGTGATGCCGTGCGGGGAGAACTCGAAGTAGATGCCGTCGCGGTGGCCGCGTACGTGATTGCGTTCGACGCGCGCTCCCGACGAGTACCACAGGTGAATGCCGTTGCCGCTCTCGGTCTGCCGTGCACCGTGCGCCTCAATGTCGTTGTCGCGCACCACGCAGCCGGCTGAACGCTGCAGGTAGATGCCCCACAGGTTGTCGCGGAGCCGGTTGCCCTCGATGACGCAGCCGCGCACGTCGCGCGCCCGGATTCCCGCGCGATCCTCGAGGTTCGACACACCCGTGTTCATCGCGACGAGCCCGCGGACGGTTACATCGTCAGCCGCGATAACGAGCACCTCGCGCTCGCCCTGACCGTCGAGCACGGGCCAGCCCTGCCCTTCGAGGGTGAGGCGCGGCGTGCGAATCACGAGCGTCTGCTCGCGATACATCCCCGCACGCACGATCACGCGGTCGCCCGGCCGCGCCGCCGCAAGCGCGGCGCTGATCGACGCGAACTGGCCGCCCGCACCCACGGTGAGATCGGCGGCGCGCGCCGGCGCAGCGACGCTCACCATGAGCGCAAGGAGTCCGCAGTTGGTGCGTCGCGTCATGGATGCGCCGTCCCCGCCGTGTCCGCGAGCACGTCCGTCCACGTCATCACTCGGCCGCCGAGCATCGTGCGCTGTTCCTCGGCGCGCGCAACGTCAGCAAAGCCAAGGAGCGAGCCGCCCATCGGGCTCTTCAAGACTGCATCTCTGAGGAAACCCGCGGTCTCGGCAGGCACGAACGTGCCCGGATGCTGCAGGTCGATCACGTACAGCGCGCCGCGGTTGTTGGGCGGCGTGGCGCGAACCCACGACAGCAGGCATGCCGCGGAGTCGAACTTCTTCACGCGTCCGGTCGGCAGCACCGCTTCGCCGCCGAAGCGCGCGTCGGCGATGGTCATGCGACAGTAGTCGCACTGATCTTCGTTGAGGGCGATCGGCTCGGGCTTGCGTGCGCGGCACGCGGCAGCCAGCAGCGCCAGCGCGAGAAGGACGAAGCGACGAGGGGGGACGGGTCGCATGGGTCTGAGAGGTGGAGAGGAGCTAGCCGGCGTGGGCTGTCGGGGAAGCTCGTCGCGCGGAGTGCCAGATGGCCACACCAACGAGCACCGTGGCGATGACAAGCGCCCAGCCCCCCGAGGCGGGCCAGGATGTGGCGGTGAAGTTGAGCAACTGCTTGGAACCGATGAGCGGCGGCTGGTACGTCATGCCCTCGATCTTGATGATGGCCGTCTCCGCATCAAGCTCGTGGCCGTACGCGTATCCCCACTTCCAGTAGTCGTAGAGACCTGCCCCCAGCACGGCCGCCAACACTACGCTCCATGCGTAGAGCACGCCACGCTTGCCGATCGCCGCGACACCCAGCGCGGAGACGACAAGGACGCCGAGGATTGCCGGCATGTAGCGCAGCTCCGGAATCGAATCGGGCTCGATGCGCTTCATGCCGATGTAATGGTTCAGGTTGTTGATGCTGTTGAGGTCCTGCTCTTTCACTCCGACGACGGTGTTGACCCGGATGAGCATCCCGAGTCCCTCCGGGTACTGCGGGGCAACGAGGTCCACGCGCCAGAGCGGCAGCACGAAGCCGGCGCACATCAGGAGCGCGGCGACAGCAACAAGTAGGCGGGCGGACCTTGGCACGGAACTCTCTCGTGGGGAGACGGCGATGCGTGACGCGTTCGCGGCGGTGACCGCGGGGGACGGCGACGGGACCGCCGCCGCCCTCGGTCGCTGCGGCTACTGCTTCTTCTTTGACGCCGCTTCCGCCTTGGCGGCCGGCTGCGGACCCTTCGACGTGACACCGCTGAGCGCCACGTTGCTGCCGGGCGCCGACACGCGGACGTACCCCTGCATCTCCTGGTGCAGCGCCGAGCAGAAGTCGGTGCAGTACATCGGATAGACACCCGGCTTGCGCGGCACCCATGAGAGCGTGCGCGTCTCACCCGGCATGATCAGCAGTTCGCCGTTCTGCGCGCCCATGATCGCGAAGCCGTGCGGCACATCCCAGTCCTGCTCGAGGTTGGTGACGTGGAACAGCACCGTGTCGCCTACCTGCACGCCTTCGATGTTGTCAGGCGAGAAGTGCGAGCGAATCGCGGTCATCCGGACGTGGACTTTTTTTCCCTCGCGGCTGAGGCCCGTCTCCTTTTCGGAGCGGGTGACCATCGGCGCCTTGCTGTCCGCCAGCTTGTAGAACTTCACTTGGCGGTCCTTGATCTTCGACGCGAGGATCGCCTGCGCGTAGTGCGGCTCGCCCTCGGTGGGGAAGTCGAGCAGAAGCTTCATCTTGTCGCCGGTGATGTCGTAGAGCTGCGCGCTCTGCGTGAGCTCGGGGCCGGTGGGCAAGTAGCGGTCCTTCGTAATCTTGTTCATCGCGACGAGGTACTTCGGCGTCGGCTTCATCGTGCCGCCGCCCGGGATCATCAGGTGGCCGATCGAGTAGTACGTCGGCACGCGGTCCACCACTTCCCAGGTGCCCAGCTTCCACTTCACGACTTCGGACGAGATGAAGAACGACGTGTACGCGTAGCCTTTGCCGTCGAACTCGGTGTGCAGGGGGCCGAGGCCGGGGTTCTTGACCTCGCCGGCAAGCGTCGCCTCATACTTCAGGACCGGGATGCCTTCGATCTCGCCTTCGTACGCCTTGTCCTCGATGGCCTTGAGCAGCTTGGTGAACGAGTGCACGGGGATGACAGACGCCAGCTTGCCGCCCGCGGCGATGTACTCACCCGTCGGGTCCACGTCGGCGCCGTGGGGCGACTTGGGCGTCGGCATGAAATAGACCGCCCCTGGGCAATCCTTGGCCTCGAACTGTGGCACGGAGGTGATGGTCTCGCTCTTCGCCTGGCGGGTGAACTCGTCAGTGAAGTTGTGTGAGTACGACGCGGTGGTGTTCTTGACCTTGCCACTCTTCGCGCAGCCCTCGATCGCCTTCCAGTTTACCGCGGCCACGAAGTCCTTGTCGTGCTGCGAGGCGTTGACCTCGAGCAGCGAGTTGGCCTGCTCCGTGTTGTACATCGAGAAGAAGAACCAGCCCTCGCTCTTTCCCTTGCCGGCGCGCGCGAGGTCGTAGTTGAAGCCGGGCATGAGCATCTGGAACTCGACGCGCATCTTCCCCGGTTGGTCGGCGCGGATGAAGGAGATCTGTCCGCGGAAGTTCTTCTTGAAGGACGAGATCGGCACGTCGGTGTTGGGCACGGGCACGCTGAAGCGCGTAGCCGACACGACATACTCGCTGTTCGACGTCATGAACGGCGAGCCGTGATTGCCGCCGGCGTTCGGAATCTCGAGGATCTCGTCGGTCTCGAAGCGCGTGAGGTCAATCCGCGCGATGCGCGGTGTGTTGTTGGCGTTGATGAACAGCCAGCGGCCGTCATCCTCGCCATTAGTCTGTGACAGCGCCGGATGGTGCGTGTCGTCCCATGGGATGAAACCGTAGCTCGTGTTCAGCATCGGCTTCGTCTCTTCGCTGTAGCCGTAGCCGTTCTCGGGATACTGCGAGAAAACCGGGATGGTCTTCAGGCGGCGGCCGGAGGGCAGACCGTAGACGCCGATCTGGCCGTTGAAGCCGCCAGACATGAAGGCGTAGAACTCGTCGTACTGCCCGGGAGCGACGTAGACCCGCTGTGCGGCGTCGGCGCTCAGCAATCCACCGCTGGACGGGCGCCTGGCGCAGGCGAAGGCGAGCAGAACCGCCGATGCGAGGACGCCGGCGCCGACGAAATTGCGGAACTTGGGGAAGGTGGCCATGTGGTGCCTCGAGGGACGAGAGGGGAGACGAGCCCGACGCACAGCGACGTTTAGGGCGCCTTGATGGGGAATAACCTACACCGCCAGTAAAGTGGTATGTTATATTCCACTTGGAAGTCAGGCAAGGTCCGCAATTTCTGTGAGGATTCGCCCGCTCAACTGTCGGGAAGAAATCCGATCCAAGCCCTGCGCGCATTCCGGTATCCTTCCCGCGTCTTTCCGACCCGCTGAGGCCGCTTCCGTATGCATCTCACACGGTTCACCGACAACGCCCTTCGCTGCCTGACGTATCTCGCCCTCCATCCGGGGAACACCGAGACGGTCGGCACGATCGCGCGGCGTATGGCGCTCTCCGAGGACCATCTGGTGAAGGTCGTCCAGCGCCTCGCGCACCTCGGCTACGTGGAGACCATGCGTGGGCGCGGCGGCGGCGTGCGCCTTGTCGTCGAACCGTCGAAGGTCAACATCGGCGCGGTGATCCGAAAGACGGAGGAGAACTTCCGCCTCGTTGAATGCTTCGACCCCGAGCTGAACTCGTGCCCGATCGCTCCATCGTGCGGTTTGGCGCCGGCGCTCGATGAGGCGCTCAAGGCGTTCCTCGAGGTGCTCGACCGCTACACGCTCGAGGACTTCACCAAGTCTCCGAAGAAGCTCGTCAAGCTCCTTATTGCCTGACGGCATCGGTGACGCCCGCGCCGAACGCATAACGCACGCCGGCGCGCCCGAGCAGCTCGACCAGCCGGCGCAGGCCAAGCCCCATCACGCTGAAGTAGTCGCCGTCCACGCGCTCGACAATTGTGGCGCCGTATCCCTGGATGCCGTACGCACCGGCCTTATCCATGGGCTCGCGCGTCGCGATATACGCGGCGATCTCACCGTCAGTCAGCCGGCGGAATGTCACACGCACCGCTTCCACGGCGCTCTCCGTGCGCGCATCGCGCGCCACCGCGATGGCGGTGTACACGGTATGTTCCCGCCCCGCGAGACGGCGCAGCATTTCCGCGGCGTGCGCCTCGTCGCGCGGTTTGCCGAGGATGTCGTCATCCACGACGACAATTGTGTCGGCGGCGATCACCACCGCGTGCGGATGCGCCACGGCCAGCGCATGCGCCTTCGCGCGCGCCAAGCGTTCGGTGTGCGGCGCGGGCGCCTCGGCGGGCAGCACTGACTCGTCTACATCGGCCGGCCACACCTCGTGTGCGATGCCGACCAGCGCCAGCAGCTCGCGCCGCCGAGGTGAGGCCGATGCGAGGATCACGCGCAACGGGGCGCTCATCGCTCGAGCCACAGCGTTACCGGGCCGTCGTTGACGAGTTCGACGTCCATCATCGCGCCGAACTCCCCTGTCTCGACCTGCAGGCCGCGTTCGCGCAGGAGCGCGACGAATCGCTCGTAGACCGGGATTGCCTGCTCGGGGCGCGCCGCATCAATGAAGCTGGGCCGGCGCCCTTTCTGCGCGTCGCCGTAGAGCGTGAACTGGCTGACGACGAGCACGGCGCCGGCGACCTCGTCAAGGGCGAGGTTCATCTTGCCCTTGCCGTCGGCAAAGAGACGCAGGCCGCTGATCTTCTCCGCCATCCAGGTCAGCGTGTCCTCGGTGTCGGTATGCGTGAGTCCGACCAGCAGGAGAAAGCCACGGTTGATCGCGCCAGTGACGCGACCTTCCACGCGCACCTCGGCGCGCGATACGCGCTGCAGTAGCACTCGCATGGCGCGAAAGGTAGCGCGCCATCGTAGCTTTTGCTCCATGACGCACGAGAACCGCAGCCTGCGGACTGTTCATAGCGGCAACATCCAAGCGTCGTACGTGGCGGTCATCTCCGCGGGCTTTACGGTGCTGCTGCGCATCGCTGGCATGGTCCGCGGGCCGCTCTGGTTGCTCGTGCCAGTCGGCGGTGCGATCGGGTTCTTCGCGAGTCGTGCGTTGATGCGCGGAGTGTTCCGGGGCAGTGAGGCGATGGCCAAGCAGTTCGTCCTGCCGGACGCGGAGGGCAGCTACGCGCCGCAGTACTCGAACATCCAGGCGCTCGAGGCGCAGGACAAATTCGCCGAGGCGGTGGAGGCGTGGCTGCAGGTGGCAGCGGAGCGTCCGAACAATCCGTCGCCGCTGCTGCGCGCCGCCGACCTACACGCGCGGCAGCTCACCAACCC
>JAHFCU010000029.1 GCA_023249305.1 Gemmatimonadota bacterium | reverse complement strand
ATTTGCCGCGCCCATACCGAGAGATACGCCGTCGGCTCGAGCGCCATCGCGCGCTCGGTCCATTCAATCGCCCGCGGATCAGCGAACCCGGCGCTGTAGCCGATCGAAATCACAGAGCACATGTACGAGGAGCGCGTATCCGTCTCGTAGACCTTCGTCATGCCGTCGATCGCCGCCTGCCAGTCGCCGCAGGCGAAGCCACGGTAGAACAACCAATACCACGCGACGCCCTGCAGGTAGTTCGGATTGAGTGCCATCGCGCGAAGAAACGCCGATTCCGAAGCGACCCAGTCCCAGTCGAAGAGGAGCTTCACCAACCCCATCGACGTGTGCGCCTCCGCGAGGTCAGGCGCACACTGCACCGCTCGCGTCGCCGCGTCACGCGCCTGCGACCCCGCCTCCTCGGGTGACGCCACGGCGTAGTAGCCCAGCAGACTGTACGCGTCGGCAAGTCCGCTCCACGCGAGGCCGTAGTTCGGGTCGAGTTCGAGCGCGCGGCGCATTAGCGCCATCCCGTCGGTAATCGAGTTGCCGCGCTTGTACAGCAACGCGCGCCCCTTGAGGTACGCCTCATACGCCTCGATGCTGCTTGGCGCGCGCTGCTCAAGCGCCGCGCGAACCTGTGACGTGTCTCCGCCGAGCGATGCCTTCATCCGCTCCGCAATCGTCCGGGCAATCTCATCCTGCAGCGCAAAGACGTCATCCACGTCGCGGTCGTAGCGCTCGCTCCAGAGCTGAAAACCGTCCGCCACATCCGTGAGTTGCGCCGTAATGCGCACCCGGTTGCCGGAGCGCCGCACCGATCCCTCGAGCACCGCACGCACGTTCAACTGCTCGGCGACGGTCTTGAGGTCCACCTGCTTCCCTTTGTACGAAAACGACGACGTGCGCCCCGCCACCCGGAGCGCCGAGATCTGTGCCAACGCACTCAGGATCTCCTCCGTGATGCCGTCGGCGAAATACTCGTTCTCCGGATCGGCACTCATGTTCGCGAATGGCAGCACAGCGATCGATTTCTCTGGCGCAGCAACCTTTGGGGCCGGCTCCTCCCGCGCGCGCAGCGCCGCAACCAGCGCCGCGGCGGATTCAAAGCGGTCGATCGGCGTGCGGGCCATCGACTGCTGCACGGCGCGCGCGACGTTCCGTGTCACGCCGTCACGCATCGCCGACACATCCGCCGGGGTCTGGATGAATCGCTTCGCAATCACCGCCTGCACGGTGGGCCCCGTAAACGGCTGCTCGCCGACCAGCATCTCGTACAACACACAGCCGAGGCTGTAGATGTCACTGCGTCCGTCAATCGTCTCACCGGCCGCCTGCTCCGGGCTCATGTACGCCGGCGTGCCGATGCTGGCGCCGGTCTGCGTGAACGCGTCGCCCTCGACTTCGCCCATCGCCTTGCCGATGCCGAAGTCCGCAACCAGCGCATGCCCCTCCTGGAGCATGATGTTCTCGGGCTTCACGTCGCGATGCACGACACCGTGGCGGTGCGCATGGTCAAGTGCTTCGGCGACTTCCACCGTGAGACGCACCGCTTCGTCAACCGCGAGCGGCCCGGTGCGGTTCATTCGGTCTCGCAACGACTGCCCGGCCACATTTGGCATCACGTAGAACAACGCGTCGCCCGCGGTGCCGCTGTCGAACAGCGGAAGGATGTTCGGGTGCGACAACGCCGCGGCAAAGCGGATCTCTCGAAGGAAGCGCTCGGCGCCGAGCGACTGCGCGACGTCGGCACGCAGCACCTTGATGGCGACATCGCGCTCGTGCTTGAGGTCGTGCGCGAGGTAGACCGTGGCCATGCCGCCCTGCCCAAGCTCGCGCTCGATGCGGTAGCGGTCGGCGAGGGCTGCATTCAACCGCTCAGTACTCATCTCGCTACCCGGCGCCGCAGTTCCTCAGCGAAATTCTCGACCACCACCAGCTTGCTCCGCTGCTGCGCGGCGCGCGCCCGCGTCACCACAAATCGCTGGCCGTCCGGCATCACGTCCCAGTCCGCCACGTCACGCATCGAGAACAGCACCCGCGGGTCCGTGAACGCAAAGGTGTTGCCGCCGGTCACGGCAACGCGCACCAGTTCCCGCTTCGCATTGACGTAGAAGATCTCGCGGCCATCGCGCGACCACTTGGGGTTCGCGCCACCGTCAGCCGAAACCTGGTAGAGTGCCTGCGACACAACGGGGAATGGGCGGACGTACACCTCGAGTCGGCCAGTCTGGCTTCCCGCATACAGCAGCCAGCGACCGTCGGGCGAAAGCGATGGCTCGCGGTCAGCGAACGGTGAGTTCACCACCGTCACCGCCGCCGAGTCCGATCCGATTCTCAGTGCCGCAACGTCGCGCCCGCTGGCCATGTCGAGGACGCCAAACGTCTCGAACAGGATCCAGCGACCGTCCTTGCTCCATGAAGCGGTGTACGCGCGCAGGTTACCACGCATCACGTCCATCGGCTTCGGACTGCCGCCGTCAGCCCGGACGGAAAGGAGGTTGTGTTTCTGCGTGAAGCGCGACACATACAACAGCTCCGTGCCGTCCGGCTTCCACGCCGGCGCCCCGTTTACGCCGTCGAACGTCAGCTTCGACAGTGCACCCTTGGGCCTCAGGTTCTTGATCCAGACTTGCTCACCCGTGGTCTCGATGATCGACACGGCGAGACGCGTGCCGTCCGGCGAGATGGCAACGGAGTTGAACGCGCCCGACCAGCCCTCGTCCACCGGTGTGAAGACACCGCTCCGCGTGACCCACAGTGCGTCCAGTTCCGTGAATGACGCGCCGGCGCCGTACCACAGCGTGCCGGACGCCGCGATCGCCAGATCCACGCCACCGCCGCCGCGACGAATGCTGATGCCTTCCAGCAGGGCTACGGGCGCCCCGGTCATCTCCAGCTTGTCCTGGTCGAATGGCGCCGCCATCAGGACGCCGGTCGGCGTGACGAACAGCACGTAGCCGGACGACACGTATCGCGCAAAGACGCCGCGTGCGATGGCTTTGTGCGCGTGTGTCTTGAGGTCCAGCACCGCAATGTCGTTCGTCGTCGCCACGTTCATTCCCGGGCCGCCGCGATCGATCACCATCAACACGCCGCGCCCGTTGGGCAGAGCGTCCGGCCAATTGTGCTGCAGCTCGCCCTTCGCAGAGTCGCGCACCGAGACGGCTTCCGATGGGCCACCAGTCGCGCGCACTCGCATCAGTGGACCGACGCCGCTCGCATCGAAGTAGATGAACCCGTCGTACCCGAAGGTCATTCCCGGACCACCTACTCCGGTGGAGGTCACCGTCGTTGGTGGTCCGCCCGTGACGGCAACGATCTTGATTTCAGCGCTGCCGGGCGCGCCGCTCATGTAGCCGATCTGCGAGCCGTCGTGCGAGAACACCGGGTTGAAGGCGCCTTCTGTTCCCTGTAGCTCCACCGGCTCCAACTGGTCGCGCGACTTTATGAGGAGGCGGCCCGACTCGCCGACATACACCAGCTTCGAGCCGTCCGGCGACACCGAGAAAGGAGACCACTGCGTGTTGCCGACCCGTTTTCCTTCGGGCAGGTTCACCTCGTACCGCGCCACCACGCCCTGCGGCGCTCGGCGTAGCACGAGCGCAATGGTCGTCACCAGCAGCGCGACCGCCACGAGTAACGCTGGCAGCGCGACCCGTTGCCTCCACCCAGACGATGCGATCGACGACGGCGCGCCCGGCAGCGTGGACGACATGAACGCCGGATTCGCCAATGCGTCGGCAAACGCCTTGGCGCTCTCGAACCGGTCGGCCGGCAGCTTCTCGAGCGCCTTCGTGAGCGCCGCCGTCACGTTCGAGGGCACCGACTTCCGGAATTGCGTCACCGCCGCGGCCGGCTCGGTGATGATCTTCATAATGATCTGCTGCGCCGACGCGCCCGTGTGCGGCGGCTGGCCGGCGAGCATCTCAAAGCAGACGCTAGCCAGCGAGTAGATATCGCTGCGTGCGCTGATCTCCTTCTCCGCCGTCGCCTGCTCGGGACTCATGTAGTGCGGCGTGCCGAGACTGAGCCCTGTCTCGGTCATCCGCCCGCCCGCCGCCGCGCTCACCGCCAGCGCGATGCCGAAGTCGGCGACCATCGGCCGCCCGTCGTGCAGCAAGATGTTCTCAGGCTTGATGTCGCGGTGGATCACGCCGTGCTGGTGCGCGTAGTGCAGCGCGCTCGCCACGTCGCTCGCGATCTTCACGGCCTCGTCCACGCCGAGCTGAGTTTCGCGGTCGAGCTTGCTGCGCAACGTCTCGCCGTCTATGAACGGCATGACGTAGTACAGGAAGCCGTCGGCGGTGCCGGAATCAAAGAGCGGCAGGATGTGCGGGTGCTGCAGCGCCGCCGTGGTCTTGATCTCGATCACGAACCGTTCGGCGCCGAGGACCGCGGCCAGCTCGGGCTTGAGGACTTTCAGGGCGACCTTGCGGTCGTGCTTGAGGTCGTGCGCGAGGTAGACGGTCGCCATGCCGCCTGCGCCGAGTTCGCGCTCGACGCAGTAGCGATCGGACAGGGCGGCCGAGAGCCTGGAGAGCGTGTCGGTGGACAGGGGGGGCGCTCTGCTGTGGGGGGGAAGCCGCTAAACTATAGAGTGCCCGGCAAATCGGCCACCTTTCGGCGCGCTGGCCACCGTCCCAGCGGTGTGCAACCGGCGGCAGTTCCCACACGTTGTGCAATCAGATATGCGCTCCCTCCGTATCATCCTCACCCTGTTGCCCTGGACGATCTCGCTCCTGCGCGACCGCCGACGCTGGGTGCTGTGGGGCGCGCCGATCGCCCGGACGCCGACGTTTCATCGGCAGCGCGCTGAGGGCATCGTCGCCGCCATCGCATCGCTCGGCCCGACTTTCGTCAAGCTCGCACAGGTGTTCGGCGCGCGCGCCGACCTCATCGGCGAACCGTACATCAGCGTCCTCGGCACCCTGCACGACCAGGTGCCGCCAGTGCCGGTCGAGGAGATCGAACGAGAGATTCTCTCCGCGTACGGGAAGAGCGCTGACGAGGTGTTCGAGCGCTTTGACCGAACACCGGTGGCCGCCGCGTCGCTCGGGCAGGTGCATCGCGCGTCGTACGACGGACGCGACGTCGCGGTGAAGGTGCTGCGTCCTGGCGTTGAGCACATCGTCGAGCAAGACTTGCGCATCGCACGTCGCATCATGCGCTGGGTGATCTGGCAGTGGGACAACTCGCACACGCGCGGCATCCTCACCGTCATCGAGGAGTTCTCGGCGCGCATTCACGAGGAGATGGACTTCTGTCTCGAGGCCGAGTACGCCACGGAGATCCGGGGCAACTTCGCCGATGACGAGCAAGTGATCGTGCCGGCGATCGTGCACGAACTCACGCGGCCGCGGGTGGTCGTGCTCGACTACGTCGAGGGACGCCGCATTGATCGGCTCGACGTGACCGAGGACGAGGCCAAGCGCATTACCGCCGTGCTCATCGAGATGTACGTGCAGATGATGCTCATTGACGGGCTGTTCCACGCCGACCCGCATCCGGGCAACCTGCTCGTCACGTCCGACGGCCGCATGGCGCTGCTCGACTTTGGCATGGTCGTGCGGGTTCCTCCCGAAACGCGGCTCACGCTAATTCGCACCGTGCTCGCCGCGGTGCGGCAGGAAGGCGAGGGCATCGTCGAAGGCTTCAGTGATCTTGGCTTGATCGCTCCGGGAGCCGACATGAACGAGATCAGCCGCCTCGTGCAGCTGCTGCTCGACACGGCGTACCGGCAAGACACCACGTCGCAGGACCGCATCAAGATGATGCTCGCCGACCGCGTGATGCACACGCTGTACGACTTCCCGATCGTCCTGCCGCGCGACATGGTATACTTCGCGCGCACGGCAACGCTCATCGAAGGGATCGGCACGCGCTACGACCCGTACTTCCAGGCGATCCCCGTGGCGTCACCCATCGTGCTGCGCATGCGCTCGCGCATCCTGCGCTCGCTCGGCGAGACGCCGACACCGAGCGTGGCGGAGATCGCGACAATTGCAGGCTTTGCCGCGGGCCGGTTG
This sequence comes from Gemmatimonadota bacterium, assembly GCA_023249305.1. Taxonomy (GTDB): domain Bacteria; phylum Gemmatimonadota; class Gemmatimonadetes; order Gemmatimonadales; family Gemmatimonadaceae; genus PNKL01. The sequence goes on along the minus strand of JAHFCU010000029.1, from coordinate 27,881 downwards.
TGGAAGCGGATGCGGCGCTGGCGCGCGGAGTATGCGGGGTGATATCGTGTTCGTTTCCCCCATCCGGAACGCACGCATGCGCCCCCTGCTTCTCCTCGCCGTTGTCGCCGGCTTACTGACCGCGCAGGCCCCGGCCGCGCCGATCTCCATTCCCCCCGCGGCGCAGCAGATAGCGGCCGCCGTCCTACCGCTCACCGCCGAGATGCGTGACGGCGCTACGGTGATGGGCTACAAGGAGCCCGGCAAGCTCGTCGTGCTGCGCGAAGGCAGGAACGGCATGCACTGCCTGGCGCTGTACGTGATGCGCCCCGACTTCCACGTGGCGTGCTACCAGAAGTCGCTCGAGCCGTTCATGGCGCGCGGTCGTGAACTGCGTGCGCAGGGCGTGACTGGCGCCAAGGTGGACACCGTTCGCTTTGCCGAGATCAAGAGCGGCAAGCTCAAGATGTCGAAGCAGGCGTCGCTGCACACGATCACGACGAAGAAGGAGAATTACGACGCCGCGACGAACAAGGTGAAGGAGGCCGGACTCCTGACCGTTCTCTACATCCCGGGGGCGACGGCCGAGTCCATCGGAATCACCGCGACGCCGCAGGAGAACGCGCCGTGGATCATGTTCCCGGGCACCCCGAAGGCGCACGTGATGATGGCAGGGAAGATGGCGCCCTGAGGGGCGCCGCTACTTCTTGCCGGCGGGTTTTCTGGCGCGCTTCTGGGCGCGCTGCTTGGTCCCTGTTCGCTTGGCCGGCTTCTTCGCCGGTTTCCTGGCCGGCTTCTTGGCCGGCTTCTTGGCTGGCTTCTTGGCTGGCTTCTTGGCTGGCTTCTTGGCTGGCTTCTTGGCTGGCTTCTTGCGCGCCGACTTCGGCTTCTTCTTCGCGACGGGCCTGGCCGGTCCCTTCGTGGTCGCTTTGGGCGTTCTCGGTGTCGTCACCTCCGGCTTCGTCGCCGCGTCGAACGCCGCGCGCGCCGTCTGCGCCGCCGAAAGCCCGCCCTGCAGGAACGCCATCACTTCATCCGCATGGCCCGCAGGGTTCACCTTCTCGAACACGTGCGGCACGTCGCCGTCCGGCCCGATGATGTACGTTGTGCGCTGCACGCCCATGTACCTGTTCCCCATGAATTGCTTCTCCACCCAGATGCCCAGCGACTCGGCGAGAGCGTGATCCTCGTCTACGAGCAGCGTGAACGGCAGGTGGTACTTCGCCTTGAACTTCTGATGCGACTCTACGCCATCGGGCGAAATGCCGAGGATGACGGCGTCGGAGGTCATGAATCGCGGGAAGAGATCGCGGAAAGCGCACGACTCGACCGTGCAGCCGGTGGTGTCGTCCTTCGGGTAGAAATACAGCACGACCGTGCGGCCGCGCAGCGACGACAGCGAGAGCGACGCTCCCATGTCGGTCTGTAGCGTGAAGTCGGGGAAGAGCATGTGTACCTCGTGACGTGCGACGTGAGCTGCGACTAACCTGGTCAACGTGGTGGAGGTGCCGAGCCGTCAGCCCTTCTTGCGGCGCGCTCGCTTCTTGGACGTGGGCTTTCGCGCGGCCGCCTGGCGTGAAACCTTCGCGATCGCCGTACCCTTCTTCGCGATCTTCTTCTCGATCTTCTTCGGGCGCATGTAGGGAGCCAGCGACTCGTTGCCCATCAGCACGGCCATGATCGCTTTCTGGATATGCAGGCGGTTCTCCGCCTCGGCCCAGACGCGGCCTTGCGGCCCTTCGAGCACGGACTCGGCCACCTCTTCGCCCCGATGCGCCGGGAGGCAGTGGAGGAAGATCGCGCCCTTGGCCGCGCGCGCCATCAGCGCCTCGTCCACCTTGTAGCCGTCGAAGACCTGAATGCGCTCGTTCGTCTCGTCTTCCTGTCCCATCGAGGCCCAGACATCCGTGTTGACGACGTCGCACCCAGCCACGGCCTCGCGCGGGTCGCGCACAAGCGTGATGTCGGCGCCTTCGGCGCGCGCCGTGGCGATGAGCACCGGATCGGGCTCGTATTTCTCCGGGCAGGCGAGCCGCAGCGAGAAATCGAGTCGCTGGGCGGCCTCAATCCACGAATGCGCCATGTTGTTGCCGTCGCCGATCCACGCGATGCGCTTGCCCTTGTACGTCCCGAGGAACTGCCGGACAGTCAGCAGGTCAGCAAGGATCTGGCAGGGATGCGACAGGTCGGTGAGGCCGTTGATCACCGGAACGTCCGCGTAGGCCGCAAGTTCCTCGACGTCGGCATGCGCATACGCGCGAATCATGATGCCGTCGGTCATGCGCGTGAGGACGCGCGCGATGTCCTTGATGGGCTCGCCGCGGCCGAGCTGGATGTCGCGCGGCGAGAGGAAGAGCGCGTGCCCGCCGAGGTCGTAGGCGCCCACTTCGAACGAGACACGCGTGCGCGTGGACGACTTCATGAAGATCATCGCCAGCGCCTTGCCCGCGAGCGGCTTCTTCGTGTAGCGCTTCGCGCGGATCTGCTCAGCGAGCACGAACAGTGCGTCGAGCTCGGCGCTCGAGAAGTCGAGAATGGAGAGGAAGTCGCGGTGAGGCGTCACGGGAGTGCGAAGAGGAGGAACGGAATTTGTGTGATTGGGAAGCGGGAGATAAGGGGGACGAGTGCGGGGTGCGGGGGCTTGGTGCCGGGGGACGAGTGGAGGAACGGGGATGAGCAAGGAGGCCTCGTCCCTCACTCCTCTTCACCACACTCGTCCCTCGTTCCTGAACCCCCGCACCCCTCCCCGTCCCTCTAGAGAATGTACTTCCGAAGATCCTCATCTTCGGCAATCGCCTTCAGCCGATCTCGCACTACCTTCGCATCTACCTTTACCGGCTCTGTCCCGCGTTCCGGAAGGTCGTAGAGCACGTCCTCGAGCAGGGTGGTCATCACAGTGTGCAGGCGCCGCGCGCCGATGTTCTCCATGCGCGCGTTCACCTGTGCGGCGGTGCGCGCCACCTCGGCGATGCCGTCTTCCGTGAAGGTCAGCTCCGTCCCGTCAGCCGCGACGAGCGCCGCGTACTGCTTGGTCAGCGCGTTCTCCGGCTCCGTCATGATGCGCACGAAGTCGGCCTCAGTGAGCGACTTCAGTTCGACGCGGATCGGGAATCGCCCCTGCAGCTCAGGAATCAGGTCGCTCGGCTTGCTCACGTGGAACGCGCCGGCTGCGATGAAGAGCACGTGGTCCGTCTTCACCATCCCGTACTTCGTCTGCACGTTCGACCCTTCGACGATTGGCAGGAGGTCGCGCTGCACGCCCTCGCGCGAGACGTCGGGACCGCCGAGTTCGCTCCGCGCGCCGGCGATCTTGTCAATCTCGTCGAGGAAGATGATGCCCAGCTTCTCTACGCGGTCGAGCGCGTCGGTCACGACGTCGTCGTGGTTGATGAGCTTGTCGAACTCCTCGTCGAGCAGTACGCGCCGCGCGTCGGCCACCGTCACCGTCCGCCTCTTCTTTCGCTTCGGCAGGAACTGGTCGAGCATCTCGGCGAAGTTGCCCATGCCGTCGGGCGTCCCGCCCTGCTGGGCGAAGTCGAAGCTGGCCATGGACGATGCGGCGACCTCAATTTCCACTTCGCGCTGCTCGAGCTGGCCGTCGAGCATGAGCTGCTTGAGCTTGTCGCGGGTCCGCTTGTGCCGTTCGCGTGCGAGGTCGTGCTCCTGCGTCACGCCTCCCGAAGAGGAGACGACGAAGACGCTCGGCGTCCCATCGGCCGGTGCGGCGGGGGCGGGCTCGGCCGGCGGCGGGAGCAGCAGATCGAGGATCCGCTCATCCACGCGATCGTTGGCCATGTCCTCGACGTCGTGTTCACGCTCGTGGCGCACCATGTCGATCGCGCTCTCGGCGAGATCGCGTACCATCCCCTCGACGTCGCGTCCGACGTAGCCCACCTCGGTGAACTTCGACGCTTCCACCTTGATGAATGGCGCGCCGGTGAGCTTGGCGAGCCGGCGCGCGATCTCCGTCTTGCCTACGCCGGTGGGGCCGATGAGGATGATGTTGTTCGGCGCGATTTCCTCGCGGATGCCCTCGGGGGCGCGCTGTCGACGCCAGCGATTGCGGAGCGCGATGGCGACGGCCTTTTTTGCGTCTCCTTGCCCGACGATGTAGCGATCAAGCTCAGCGACGATCTTGCGCGGCGTCAGGTCGGCGAGGCGGGCGAGGACCTGCTCGGTGCGGTTGGCGGGCATGGTTCAATTGTAGCACGTGCACGCGCAGCGAGCGCACGAAGCCCGAGCCCGGGCGCCATGCGCGGGAGCGCCACGACCGCCCTACTCGGGCTCGATGACCGTGATGTTCTGGTTCGTGAAGATGCAGATGTCGCCGGCGATTAGGAGCGCCTTGCGCACGATCTCGGTGGCCGGCAATGCCGTGTCCGCCAGGAGCGCGCGCGCCGCAGCCAGCGCGTAGGGTCCGCCCGATCCGATGGCGAGGATCCCGTCATCGGGCTCGATGAGCTCGCCGTTGCCCGAAATCACAAAGCCATGGTCCTTGTCGCACACGGCGAGGAGCGCCTCGAGCCGGCGCAGGACGCGGTCGCTGCGCCACTCCTTGGCTAGTTCCACCGCGGCGCGCGGCAGGTTGCCCGGATGCCGCTCGAGTTTCTCTTCGAACTTCTCGAAGAGCGTGAATGCGTCGGCGGCTGCTCCGGCGAAGCCGGCGAGCACGCGGCCGCCGCGCAGTGCGCGCACCTTCACCGCGCGTGACTTCATGACGGTTTCGCCGACCGACACCTGACCGTCGCCGCCGATCGCGACCTTGCCGTCGCGGCGGACGGCGAGGATGGTCGTTGAGTGGACGACGGGAAGTGTCATGACTTCACATGCTCCGGCGTCACCTGCTCGCCGAACCGTGCGCCCAGGTGCTTGAGGACGCCGTCCATCGTCGCGTGCGCGCCACGCAGCTTCATCATGACGCGAAAGAGCGGCGACTTCACCCAGCCGTCCTCGGTGACTGTCACCTCCGTGCCTGCACCCGCGGCGGCGAGCTCGTACGTCCAGATGCCGCCCCACTGCGACTTCTCGTCGGTGACAATTTCCGAGACGAGCACCGACGGCGCGCGCACGTCGGTCAGTTCGACGCTCATCGTCATGCCACCAACGTCCTGTACCCAGACTTCGTGGCTGTTGCGCCGCTCACCCTTGACCGACGACTTGAAGTCGGTATCCCACTTCGGATAGTTGCCGAAGTCGCGCAGCGCGGCCCACACGGAATCCCGCGGTGCGGTAAGCTGGATGCGGCTCGACACTGAGTGCTCGCGCGGCATGCGCAGGCCGACAACGTAGACACAGACGAAGACCACGACGAGCAGAAGGACAACGCGCTTGAGGAGCCGCATGCAAGATTCTCCGGAGATGGGGCCTCGCCTAATGTGCACCGTTGACCGCCCATCGCCAATGCTCGCTAGATTGTGCCCATGACCTCACCTTGGCCGATTACCTTCGACAACGTGCTCGCCGCACGCGAGCGGCTGCGGCCGTACCTCTCACCGTCGCCGCTGCGGCGCTACCCGCAGCTCGATGAGCTGGTCGGGCACGGCATCGCGGTCTACGTCAAACACGAGAACCACCTGCCGGTGCAGACCTTCAAGGTGCGCAACGGCCTCTCGGCAGTGACGGCGCTCGACGCCGCAACGCGCGAACGCGGCGTCATTGGGGCGAGCACGGGCAACCACGGTCAAGGCGTGGCGTACGCCGCCCGTCTGCTCGGCATTCCCTGCACCATCGTGGTGCCTGTCGGGAACAACCCGGAGAAGAATGCCGCGATTCGCGCGCTTGGCGCGGAGCTCGTGGAGTTCGGCGCCACGTACGACGACTCGGCGCGACGTTGCGCCGAGCTGTCCGCAGAGCGCGGGATGTGGCTCGTGCATGGCATCAACGATCGCACGGTGATCGCCGGGGCGGCGACGATGACCCTTGAGATCATGGAACAGCAACCGGACGTGGATGCGATCTTCATCGCGCTAGGCGGCGGTTCGCAGGCGGTTGGCGCCATGACGGTCACGCGCGTCCTGAAGCCGTCCGTGCAAGTTATCGCGGTGCAGAGTGAGGCGGCGCCGGCGCAATTCGAGAGTTGGAAGGCCGGCAAGATTCGTCGCGGCATTCCCGTGCGCACCTTCGCCGAGGGGATTGCCACCGGACAGGCGTACGAGATGACGTTTCCGGCGCTGAAGGCGGGTCTTGCCGACTTCGTGCTCGTCAGCGAGGCCGCCTTGGCCGATTCGCTGCGCGCGCTGATTCGCACCACGCACAACCTTCCCGAGGGTGCGGCGGCGGGCGGGCTGGCCGGCCTGCGTCAGGTGGCCGAGGTGTATGCTGGGCGGAACGTCGCGATCGTGATGTGCGGAGGCAATATCAGCCTCGAGGGGCTGAAGCAGATTCTCACCAACTGATTGGGGATCCAGCATCGCAGTCATTAATCGCGACCTGAACTCCGTGCCCTATTTCAGGATGCGATCCGCGTCCGTTTCGTGACCCGCGCGACTGTTGCCTCCGACCCGCACACGAAGATGTACTCGCGATTGCGGACGTGGCTCACTTCGCCTACGCGTTCGCCGCGCGGGCTGTAGATGCCGATCTGCGCGCCCACATAACGCTTGTACGGCCGCTCGATGGTCGCCACCGCGCCGCGCTCGGCGAGCCGCGCCTCGAGCCACTCGCGCGTCACGAACCCTTCATCGCTGAATGACACGACGAGCGTCCGGGCGCGCACGGCGCGAATCACCTGAGCGAGCGCGTCCTCGAACTGCCGCTTGCTGTTGAAGCGGCTCGTGCGGTCACGCACGTCCGTGCGTTTGCACGCGACGCCGTAGCAGGAGGGCTTGTCCCAGCGCACGAGCGATTCCCAGATGTGGTAGTTGCCCAGATACGAGTGCTGGTTGTACGGCGGGTCGAGGTACGCGACGTCGCTTTCGACGCCGCGCGCGGCGTCGAGCGCATCGAGCGCGAGGGCGCGCCCCTTCCCCGCGCGGGGGCGCGGCAGCACGGCGGGAAGGCGCAGTTCAAGCTCGTTGTGTGCGCGCGGCGCCCACTGCTTGAGATAGGCCATCTGTACGCCCGTGGTGCTATCGACGCGGTCAGCCGCTTCCATCAGCGAGACAAGCATCACGGCCTCGAGATCCGACGGCAGCGCGAGGGCGGCGAGGTGCTCGCGAATGGCGTCCACGCGCTCACCGTTCTTCGGATGGAAGAACCGCGACTGCTCGCAGAAGGTGTGCGTGAAGTAGCCCGCCCGCCCCGGCAGGGCATTGCACTCGCCTATAAGCACCTCAGCGTCGCGTATGACGTCGTCGTAGTCGGCTTCGACGTAGCAGCGCGAGAGCACATGCGCGTACGCGTTGTGGTCGTTCGCGACTACGCGGTAGCCAGCGTGCTTGAGCGCATGCCCCACGCGTGCGGTGCCGCTAAACAGGTCGAGCACCGACCGGGCGCGCGCGTCAGCGCGCACGGCGTCCACGATGAGCGGCAGCAGCGTGCGTTTCGAGCCGAGGTACTTGATCACGCCCAAGAGACGAGCGCGCAATTTCCACGCAACGTGGAAATTCTCAGAGGAGAATGGCGTGTTGCGACGAGTTAATTCGATCGTCAGGGTCGCGCCGTCGAGATCGACCTTCTGCCGTCTTCCGTCTGCCGTCTTCCGTCTGCCTTGCCGCTATGCCCGAGGGTGCGCCTGGCGATACACCTGCTTGAGGCGCTCGACGCTGGTGTGCGTGTAGATCTGCGTCGTGCTCACCGAGGCGTGGCCGAGGAGTTCCTGCACCGCGCGGAGGTCGGCTCCCGCGTCGAGCAAGTGGGTTGCGAAGGTGTGGCGCAGGGCGTGCGTGCTGAGCCCCGCTCCTTCGTCCACCTGCGCAAGCCAGCCGGTGATCGTCTTCTGAATGGTCGAGCGGCTGGCCCGCTTGCCCCGGTCGGAGAGGAAGAACGCTTGTCGGTCGGCGGGGGGTCCGATCTTCGCGATGACGAGGTCGCGCGACCGCTCGTACGTCCGTAACGCCTGCTGAGCGAGTGATCCCACAGGGAGGATGCGCTCCTTGCGCCCCTTGCCGCGCACCTTCACCTGACCGGCGAGGAGATCGAGGTCGGCGCGGTTGATGCCGCGCAATTCTCCGAGGCGCAGGCCGCACGAGTAGAGCAGCTCAATCATCGCCAGCGCCATGATGTCGCGGTGCTTGCCCTCCTGCGCCCTCGTTTGCAGGGCGTGCAGCAGCGTGTCCACCTGGCGGCGGTCGAGGTAGCCCGGCAGGTACTTCTCGGTCTTCGGCGACCCGACGGCACGCGCCGGGTTGGCGGCGACGAGGTCGCTGGCCTGCAGGAAGCGGTAGAAGGTGCGCACGGCGCTGAGCGCGCGGGCGATCGATCGTTTGGCGAGGCCGCGGCGCGCGAGGTGCGCCATCCAGCTGCGGAGGGCGAGACGGTCCACCTTCCCCCACTGCCAAGCCGGGTCACCGTAGTGGCCGCCGAGGAATTCCTGCAGCTCGCCCAGGTCGCGCTCGTACGCCGCCACAGTGTGAGGCGAGACGTCGCGTTCTTTCGCGAGGTGGGTGAGGAAGTCGGCGAGGAGGTCGGGCATGCCTGAGTATAGACGAGTCGGTAAGCGACGGCGGCACGGCGGCAATCACGCCAGGACCTTGCACAATGGACAAGTACTTTGCATTGTAAAGCGTCCTGCGGTTTCCCTTTCCCCGTCCTCTTCCTGCGAAGCCAACATGCCTGGCGAGTGGTCGCGTCCCGAGAAGCGCGAGTTCCCCCGCCCGCACGACGACATCTACGGCCCCGATGACGACGTCCGATCGTGGCTCGTGGCGGCGCGATGGTGGGAGCCGCGGCGACTCGCGTACAACGCCATACTCCTCGTCGTCTTCGTCGCCCTGCTCATCCGCACGTGGGCACGCATTGCGCCGGAGCTTACACCGGGGAACATCCTCCGCCTGTTCGTCCTCGGTCTGCTCGCCAATCTCTGCTACTCAACTGCCTACCCCGCCGACATGGCGCTGCAAACCATTCGCGCGCCCTCAGCGCGTCGCGCTTGGCGCTGGGCCATCTGGATTGCCGGGACGCTGTTCGCGGTGCTGCTGGAGACGTACTGGTACCTCGATGAGATCCTTCCGCCGCCTTGAAGGCGGCGACTCGCCGTGTGCAGCAACCAATCATCAGGCATCCATGGTCTGCCGTCTTCCCTCTGCCGTCTACCGTCTCCCATCGCCCATCTCCCCTCTCCCATTTGCTCCTATGCCCTGGTTCCGTCGCTCCGGTTGGTTCCACGTCCCGGTCTCCGCAGCGGGCGCTCTCATCACCCTTGGCGCACTCGCCTTCTGCGTACAGGTCTTCCTCGCGGTGGACCGGCGCTCGCATTCCGTGACCGACACGCTCTACGGCGTGTACCCGTTCATCATCCCCACCCTTCTCCTGCTCGATTGGGTGGCTTCACGCACCAGCGCGCGGCCCGCGCATATGCCATGACCGACGCCGAGTGGGCCGTCGCGCTCGCCCGCGCCGCGGCGATGCTGCGCTTCCCGAAGCGACGAGGGGGGAGCTCTCCCGCCGCGCCTCCTGTTCCACCGGCCCAGCGCCGGCAGAGAGCGCGAAACGCGAAGACGGGCATGCAAAACCGTGGGACCCCGCGCGACATCCGCGCCACATAGCATCGGACGGCTTCGCTGTCCAGAGGGCCGCTCCGCCGTGTTTGCTTGCCCGCACGCTTACCTCATCGCAAGGACGCGCTACAATTGGCGTATGCTCCTCGGTGTCGCCGGCATGATCGGCTGCGGGAAATCCACCCTCGCAGGCGCCCTCGCAAAACGGTTCGGACTCCAGCTCGCGCTGGAAAGCGTTGACGCGGAGAATCCCTGGCTCGACCTGTTCTATGACGGCGAGCAGGGAATGCGCACGTACGGCCTGCACCTGCAGCTCCACTTCCTCGCCACGCGCTTCGAGAGCATGCGCAAGATGCGCGCGATGGGCGGCAGTTGGGTGCTTGACCGCACCTGGTACGAGGATGCGGAGATCTTTGCCCGCGGCTTGTTCGAGTCGGGATACATGCACTCCAACGACTGGGAACTGTACCAGCGCCTCTATGCAGAGTTGCTGCACGCCCCGGCCGCGCGTCCGCCGCGCCTCATGATCTACCTGCATGGGCCGTTCGAGACGATCCTCGAGCGCATCACGACACGGGGCCGTCCGAAGGAGAAGGACACCGACCCTGAGTATTTCAAGGCACTCCACGCGCGCTACATTCGCTGGATAAAGGACTTTCGCCGGTGCAAGGTGCTGCATCTCGATGTCCGCGATTACGACCTGTTCGCCGATCCGGACGCCATCGAGGACATCGCCACGCGCGTGCGCCTCGAACTCGAGAAAGAACTGCCGCAGACCGAACTCTGGCCGGCCCAGCGCCGACGTAAGGAACCGTTCGTGCAGGCTGAGGCACTGTAGCGCGCCAACCGCGGCTGCGGCTCACCCGGTCGGCCGGCTACAACACTCCCTGTTCTGCGATCCACGCTCGCATCACGGCGAGCGCCCTCTCGGCGTACATCTCGCGCTTCTTCTGCTTGTCGCGCGGCGGGTCCGGTAGCTCGTCGAGCAGGCCGAAGTTCGCGTTCATCGGCTGGAAGTGCTCCGGGTCGGCGTCGCGCAAGTGGCGATACAGCGCGCCCAGCATCGTCACCGGCGGCGGCAGCACGGCATCCTTGCCCGCGAGCAGCCGCGAGAGATTGATCGCCGCCATCAATCCGGTCGCCGTGCTCTCGGTGTAGCCTTCCACGCCCGTCAACTGGCCGGCGAAGAGCACGTGCGGGTCATCGCGGAGCGAGAGATGCGGCGAGAGGGCCGCGGGCGCGTTCAGGTACGTGTTGCGGTGGATCGACCCGTAGCGCAGGAACTCCGCGTCCTCGAGCCCGGGGATCATCCGAAAGACGCGTTGCTGCTCTGGGATGCGCAGTCTCGTCTGACAGCCGACGAGGTTCCACATCCGTCCCGCGCGATCCTCGCGCCGCAGCTGCACCACCGCCCATGGACGCCGCCCCGTGCGCGGGTCGCGGAGACCAATGGGCTTCATCGGCCCGAAGCGCAGCGACTCGCGCCCGCGTCGTGCCATCTCCTCCACCGGCATGCATCCTTCGAAATACGGCACGCTGTCAAACTGGTGCGCCGTGAACTGGTCGCCCGCCGCCAGCGCGTCGAGAAAGGCCTCGTACTGCGCCTTGTCCATCGGACAGTTCAGGTACGCGCCTTCATCCGCCGGGGCATCAGTCATCGTCTCCTTGTTCCATCGCGCGGCGCGAAAGGCGACAGCCTCATTGATGGATTCGATGGACACGATCGGTGCAATGGCGTCATAGAACGCGAGCGACTGCAGCCCCAGGCGCGCACGCACGCTCTCGGCTAGTGCGTCGCTCGTGAGCGGCCCGGTCGCGATGACCACGGGCGCCGCCGGCAGTTCGGTCACTTCCTCACGCGTCAGCGTGATGCGCGGATGTCGTACCACACGCTCGTGCACGTGTGCCGAGAAGACGTCGCGGTCCACCGCGAGCGCGCTGCCCGCCGCCACGCGTGCCGCGTCGGCTCCCTCGAGCACGAGCGAACCCAACAGCCGCATCTCCGCCTTCAGCAGGCCGTGCGCGTTCGTCAGCTCCGTGCTCTTGAACGTGTTGCTGCAGACGAGCTCGGCGAGGCGGTCCGTCTGGTGCGCGGGCGTGCCGCGCACTCCACGCATCTCATGCAGCACGACGCGATGCCCGCGCTCCGCCAACTGAAAGGCGGCCTCGCTCCCCGCGAGGCCGCCTCCGACGACATGCATGATGGCCGTCACGCCACGCCCGCGGTCTCGCCCTCGGCGTCAGCCGCCACTTCCACCGCCCACTCATTGCCGCACTTGAGGCACTTCCGGAAGTGGCCGCGTGTCTTGTTGCTCTTCGACTCTGCCCCAATAAACCCGCAGTCGGGGCATTTCTCGAGCACCGGCTTGTCCCAGCAGACGAAATTGCACTTCGGGTAGTTCTCGCACCCGTAGAACGCCTTCCCGCGCTTCTTGCTGCGCCGCGCGGCGATGTCGCCGCCGTCCTTCGGGCACTTCACGCCAGTCGGCATGGAGCGCGTGCCGCGGCACTTGGGGAACGTCGAGCAGCCAAGGAACTCGCCCGATCGCCCGCGACGGATCACCATCAGCTTGCCGCAGAGCGGACAAGGGTACTCCGTCATCACCGGCGGCACCCGCTCGCCCTTGAGCGGCCGCGTGTACTTGCACGTCTTCGGGTGATTTACGCACGCGACGAACGGACCGAAGAACCCGCCCTTCGGCAAGAGCTTCCCGCCGCACTGCGGGCACTTCTCCGTCTCGAGCGCGCCCAGGTCGTGCGCCTCGCGGATCAAGCCTTCGACATCCACGTTGTTCAGCGAGTGCTCGAACGGACTGTAGAAGTCCTTGAGCACGCGCTGCCATGCGAGGTCGCCTTCCTCCACCTTGTCGAGCTCCGTCTCCATCTCCGACGTGAAGCCCACGTTGAAGACGTCCGGGAACTGCTTGACCATCACCTTCTCCACGCTTTCACCGAGCGGCGTGGGGAAGAAACGGCGCTGCTCGAGCTCGGCGTAGTGCCGGTCGGTTAGTGTGGAGATGATGCTGGCATACGTGGAAGGCCGGCCGATGCCCAGCTTCTCCAGCTCCTTGACGAGCGACGCCTCCGAATAGCGCGGCGGCGGTTCGGTGAAGTGCTGGCTCGGCGTGATGGCGCGCACCGGAGCGTGCTCGCCCGGCTCAATGGCCGGCAAAGCCTGCTCGTCTTCAAGCGCCTTGCTCTCGCCTTCCTCGCGCGCCTCTTTGTAGAGCGACAGGAAGCCCTTGAACTTGATCACCGACCCGGTGGCGCGGAACAAGTAACGCCCGAGGTCGAAGTCCACCGTCGTCGTGTCGAAGACGGCCGGCGCCATCTGCGACGCCATGAACCGCTGCCAGACGAGCGTGTAAAGCTTGAGCTGGTCGCCGGTGAGGTGCTTCGCGACGTGCTCGGGCGTGCGCGACGGATCGGTGGGCCGAATGCCTTCGTGCGCGTCCTGCGCGTTGCTGTCCTTTCCCGCCCCGTACAACTGCGGCGTCCGCGAGAGGAACTCCTCGCTGAACTGTTGCCGCAAGAAGTCCCGCGCCGCGTGCGCCGCACTCTCAGCTACGCGGCTGGAGTCGGTGCGCATGTACGTGATCATGCCCACCGCGCCCTCGGCGCGGCCGAGCTCGATGCCTTCGTAGAGGTTCTGCGCCAGACGCATCGTGCGCTTGGAGCCGAAGCCGAGCTTCTTGGCGGCTTCCTGCTGCAGCGTAGAGGTGGTGAACGGCGCCGCCGGATTCTTGCGCCGCTCGCGACGCTTGATGTCGGTGACATCGAACGTCGCGCGCCCGGCGAGGTCGCGCAGGATGGCCTGCGCCGCCGTCTCGTTCGGAATCTCTGGTTTGTGGCCGTCGATCCAATGCAGCTTCGCCGTGAAGGCCTGACCGTCGTGCTCGAGCGCGGCCGCGATCGTCCAGTACTCGGTCGCCCTGAACGCGCGGATCTCGCGCTCACGCTCCACGAGCAGGCGCAGGGCCACCGTCTGCACGCGCCCCGCCGACAATCCCTTCTTGACCGTTTTCCACAGCAGCGGGCTCGCCTTGTAGCCCACGAGGCGGTCAAGCACTCGCCGCGCCTGCTGCGCGTCCACCTTGCGCTGATCAATGTCGCCGGCCGCGTCGATCGCCTTCGTCACCGCTTCCTTGGTGATCTCGTGGAACAACACGCGGCGAATCGGAGGTCCGTTCTTCCGCGCCACTTGGCCGCGCACATGCCACGCGATCGCCTCGCCCTCACGGTCAGGGTCGGTCGCGATCAGGACGGCCCGCGCGTTCTTCGCTGCGCTCTTGAGTTCGGAGAGCGTCTTCTCCTTGCCGGGTATCGTCACGTACTCGGGTTCGAAGCCGCGGTCCAAGTCGATGCCCAGCGTGCGCTCTGGCAAGTCGCGTACGTGGCCGACGGTCGCCTTCACAGCGAAGCCGCTGCCGAGATAGCGCCCGATCGTCTTCGCCTTGGCCGGCGACTCGACGATCACCAGCGCCTTGCCGGCGCTGTGCGGTTCGCCTTCGGCCTCGTGCGCCTCGCCAGCGGCGGGCGCTTTCGCTCGCGGCTTGCGCGTGGCGGTCTTCTTGCGAGTGGTGGTCTTCTTCTTGGCGGCCATCGGTCTAGTGCAGGGTCCCGGGTTCCGGGAGCGTTCCTGTATCGTTGAGCCCCGCGCTCTCCATCAGGGCGCGCAGGTCATCGAGTGCAATTCGTCCTTCGAGGTGCATCATCGCGCGCTCGATCACTTGTTCGAGCTCCGCCGCGTTGAGGATTCCGGCTCCGTTAAGGGCGAGCAGGTGACCCCACGCATCAGGGGCGAAGCGCCCGCGTTCATGCGGACCGAGTACGCGAAAAGTCATGATCGAAGACAACTATAATGTTGTGGCTTACCCGGCAACGGCATTCAGGGCCACAATCCTAGTCCCTTGGTCATGGCCGGGCAAGCGCCAAGATCGCTTCGACCGCGTCAGAGGGCATCATCGTTTCGACGCTAAGTGCATGATCTGCTTGCATATAGAAGGCCTCGCGAGCGACCGACATTGCGGTGAGCGCTGCCAGTGGATCGGACACCGAGAGGAGTGGTCGCGCCTCCAACTCCGCATCAAGGCGATCGAGCGCATGCGCCGGCGAGAGCCGCAACCATATAAGGCGCGCGGGGGGTCGCACCAAGCCCACAAGGCCTGGAACGGTGATCCATCCGCCCCCGGGCGCGACCACCATCGGTGTCGACGACAGGGCCAGACGTTCCGTAGCGTTGCGCTCGAGTTCGCGAAAGTGCGCCTCGCCGCGCGCCGCAAATATTTCGCGTACGCTCATCCCGGCTTGTGCAACGATGTCCTCGTCGAGATCAACGAACGGCCAATGCAAGCGCCGCGCGAGCTCACGTCCGACGGTGGACTTTCCCGCGCCTGGAATACCGACGAGAATGAGGTGCGCGGCCTGCCCCACGTCAGCCCAGCCGACTGGCGACGTGCGTGAGATACGCGTCGAGGTTACGTAGCAGTTCGGTCATCGAGTCGGCACCGAACTTCTCCAGCATCGCATCGGCCAGCACGAGCGCGGCCATCGCCTCGGCGATCACGCCCATCGCCGGCACGGCGGTAACGTCGCTGCGCTCGGCGACTGCCTCAGCGCCCTCGCCCGTCCTCGTGTCCACGGTGCCGAGCGGCCGCATCAGCGTGCTGATCGGTTTCATCGCCACGCGCACCACGAGCGGCTCGCCAGTGGTCATGCCACCCTCGGTGCCGCCCGCACGATTCGTTTTCCGGCGTACGTTGCCGCTCCGCGTGCGCCCTGGCGCCATCTCGATCTCGTCGTGCACCTCAGCGCCGGTCCGGCGCGCGGCGTCAAAGCCCAGGCCGAGTTCCACGCCCTTCACTGCGGGGATGGACATCATCGCCTGCCCCAGCCGGCCGTCCAGGCGGCGATCCCAGCTCACGTGCGATCCTAGCCCCACGGGGAGGCCATCCACGATCACTTCACAGATGCCGCCAAGCGTGTTGCCGTCACGCTTCATCTCGTCAACGCGGGCGATCATCCGCTGTTCCGCGTCGGGATCGAGCGTCCGGAGCGGCGATGCATCAGCGGCGGCGTTGACGTCAGGCGGCATCGTCGCCGGCCGCCGCGCATCGATGCCCCCGAGGTGCACGAGGTGCGATCCCACAGAAACGCCGCACTCGGCGAGCAATCGGCGCGCGACCGCGCCAGCCGTCACGCGCGCGGTGGTCTCGCGCGCCGAGGCGCGCTCGAGAATGTCGCGCGCATCGTCGCGGTCGTATTTCAGCAGGCCCGACAGGTCGGCGTGTCCAGGGCGCGGACGATGCACGGCGCGCTTGCGCTCGCCCGCCGCGTCTTCGGCACGCGGCGCCGGATCCATGATCTCCTGCCAGTTCTTCCAGTCGCGGTTGCGGATGAGCATCGCGATCGGTGCGCCGATCGTCTCGCCGGCACGCACGCCCGCGAGGAACTCGACTTCATCACGCTCGATCTGCATGCGGCGGCCGCGGCCGTAGCCTTGCTGACGGCGTGCGAGGTCGGCGTTGACATGTTCAGCGAGCAGGCGCAGGCCAGCGGGGACGCCTTCCACGATGGAGACCAGCGCAGGACCGTGTGATTCGCCCGCAGTCGTGAATCGAATGGGCACGCGAGAGACGGTAGACGGTGGACGGTAGACGGCAGAGCGGGGGCAGCCAGTGGCCGCCCCCGCTCAAAGTAACCAGAGAAGCCCGGCGCCGTTACGGTTTCTTCTCGGCCGGACGGCCCTTCACCACTTCACCTTCGTCGAGGATGTGCGGCGTGATCAGGATCAGCAGGTCCTGCTTGCGCTCCACGGTGTCGACTTCGCTGAACAGCCGGCCGATGAGCGGCAGCGAACTCAGCAGCGGAATGCCCCTGCGGGTCTTCGAGATCTGCGTCTGCGTCAGGCCGCCGATCACCGCCGTCTCGCCGTCAGCGACGAGCACTTCGTTCTTCGAGTTGCGGCGATTCGTGTTCGGACCTGCCGCCGTGATCGAGACGAGCTGCTCCTGCGTCGCCTCGACGGTGAGGTTCAGCTGCCGGTTGGCTGTCACGCGCGGTGTCACCTTGAGCGTGATGCCGATTTCCTTCGTTTGGATCTGCGGCGCCACCGAGTTCAGCTGACCCGATGGTACGGGCGGGGTCAGCAGGTACGAGATGGTGGAACCGGAGAACAGCGTCGCTTCGCTGTTGTCGAGCGTTGTCGTGCTCGGCTCCGCCTGGACGTCCGAGAGCTCTTCCTGCGACAGCGCGTCGAGGAAGGACGTCAGGTTGAAGCCGCCGAGCGCCATGTTGTAGATAAGGCTCACGGCCGCGTCCGACTTGTACGACCGGCTCGCGTTCGCAATGCCTGCAAAGGCGTCGCCCGTGAGGTCCACGCGGAAGTCGCCCGGCACCACCGTGTTGTTGACGATGCGCGGAACGAGCTTGTTCTGGAACGTGCTCGTAGTGCCGAGATCATAGCTGATCCCCAGCTTCTCCGTGCCCGTGCGGTCCACGGCGATGATCTTCGCCTTGATGGCGACGAGCGGCGTGCGAACGTCGAGATCCTTGATGAAGCCCATCACATCGGTCAGTCGCGCCTGTGTCTCGGTGATGATGAGCGAGTTGGTCTTGTCGTCGGTGGCCACTGAACCGCGGCCGCAGCCGGCGGTGGAGATGGCTGTTCCACCCGCCGCCGGCGCGGCCCCTTCGCCCGCGGCAGCCCCGCCTGCAGGCGCGGCCGCAGGAGCGGCACCGCCACCCTTGGCGCAACCCGCGCTGAGTAGGCTGCTGATCGTGGTCGCGAGCGTGGAAGCCTTGGCGTAGTTGATCGGCACGATCTGACTGACCAGCGGCTCCTGCGCCTGGCGATCCGACAGGTTCTTGTAGCTGTCCACGGTGATGATGCCCGTGGTGTCTTCGATGGCGGTCAGGCCGGCCGACCCGAGGACGGCGGCGAGCGCCACATCCCACGGCTTGTCCTTGATCTCCATGAAGCCGATCTTCGTGCCGGCCACGCCTGCGCCAGCGACGATCGTCTTGTTGGCGAACGTGGCGAACGACGCGATGACATCGCGGATTTCCGTGTCCCTCTCGTACGTCACGGTGATGCGCGGCTGCTCGAACGGCGGTTGCGCCGCCGGTGCCATCGGCTTCGCCGGCGTGCTCGTGCCCATAGCCGCGGACTCGGCCGGCGCAACGGCGGCCTTGGGGGCCTCCACCTGCGGTGCCTGCGCTAGCGCCGTCTTGGCGCCGCCGCCCAGATGCCACGCGGCAAACTGGTCAGGTCCGCTCACGGCAACGCGCACGTCGTGCTCGCCGCGCACTACCGAGTAGTCGCGCGGGCCGTCGAGGTCGAGTACGAGCCGCACGATCTCCGGCTTGTACTGTGCGACGCGCACGTTGGTGATGCCGCCGCGCGAGACCTTGTCGTAGAAGCGCGCCGGCATGGCGAGCGTCGCACCGCGGAAGTCGAGGACGATGCGCCTCGGATTGTCGAGCGTGAAGTCAATGACGTCCACTGCGCCGTCAATGGCCACCACCACCTCGGCACGTCCGGCGGCGGGCACGACGCTGAGCGCCGTCACCGACGAGGGCGCGCGCGGCGTCTCCGACGCGGCGGTGGCGCTTCGCGCGCCGACGGTCAGCGCGGCCGCGATCGCGGCCAGCTGGAAGACTCGCCTCATGGCTTCCCCTTGGTCTGCTGGGTCTGCGACACGTTCAGCTTCAGCGTTTCCTGCCTGCTGAACCCGTACTCTTCAATGGTCAGAATCACTTCTTGCGGCTTGATCTGCGTGACGCGCGCGCGGCCGAGGATCTGGCCGGACTTCGCGCGGTACTGCATCTGCGTGCTGACGTCACGCATCACCGCCACCGAGTTGCGCCCCGACGGGTCGAAGATGATTCCGACGACCTTCAAGTCGGCGACGAGCGGCCGAATGGCGCCGGTCTCGATCGGCGACGCGAATGGATCAACCTCGCGCGCTACGTATGTGAACACTTCACGTTCGAACGTCACCTTGCTCGAGTCCATGGCGCTCGCCGCCTGCGGCTTGGCGGCCGGCGCGGGCGCCTTCGCCGCCGCAGCTTGCCTTGCCGGCGCCTTTGCCGGCGCTGGCGCCGTGACTGGCGCCTTCGCCTGCGGCTTGACTGCCGGCGCGGACGGCGCACCCTGATTCACGATCGCCGTCTGCCGGTTGGTGGCGTCAACGCTCTTGCGCGCCTGCTCGATCGGCTTGCTGATGGACGGCGGCATCTGCGCCGACGCGACGGTCGCGCCGGCGAGCACCGTGACCACGAGGGCGAAGCGGCGCATCATCCCTTCCTCCCCGCTTTCGGCAGGGGCGGCGCGCTATTCCCGCTGTCATCCGAGAGCGCCGTCTTCACTGCGTAGGCCTGGATCTGGAAGTTCGCCTGCAACATCACCTTGTCGGGCGACGCGCTCTTCGCCGCGGCCGCCGTCCCCGAGGGCACGAGTTGCAGGCCGATCGGCGCGACGATGCGGGTCATCGAGGCGATGCCGGTGAGCAGTTGCCCAATCTCATGGTAACTTCCAATGGCCCGCAGCTTGTATCGGTAGGTGTCGAACTGTTCACCCTGGATCACCGGCTCCGGCTCGATGTAGTTGATCTCGAGTCCCACGCGCCGCGCGGCCGTGGACACCTGCTCGAGGAGCGCGGGCACTTCGTTGCCCGCGGGCACAAGCGACCGCATCAGCTCGAGGTTTGCACGGAGGCGCTGCGACTCGGCGCGAATCGTGGCCACAGAACCGCGCGCGAGCTGCGACTTGGCGCGTTGGTTTCCCGCATCAAGCGAGTCCACGTGCGTGGCGATAGTCGCCAGCGACTCCTGCTTGGGCGAGAACACGAAGTACCAGTACGCGCCGGCCCCGATGACGCCGAGGAAGGCGAGGACGAGGAGCAGCTGGTCGCGTTGGTTCGTTGGAAGACCGGCCATGGGCTACCTCACCGAGACGGTGAACGGCACCGTGCGCAGTAGCGAGGGATCGGGCTTCTGGTACTGCATGTCGAGCCGGAACTCCGTCGCTTCCTTACCCTGTTGCATCACCACATCACTGCGCACGAGCGTCACGTTCTGGAGGAATGGGGACGCCTCGAGCGCCTTCATGAATCGCGTCAACGCCTGAATGTCCACGGTGTTGCCGACGACCTGCAGCGCGAGCACGCCTTCTTCCCCCGCGGGCGCCGCAGCCCCGCCGCCCTTCTTGGGCGCGGCCTTGGCGACGCCGGCCTGCACTTCGGGCGGGTCGCTCGAGATGGCGCTGGTCTGCGTGATCGAGCGGAGCCACACATACGGCGGCATCGCGCGGCTGATCTCGTCGAGCACATGCGACCAGACGAGGCGGGTGCCGTCAATGGCCGAGATCACGGCGATTTGGCGCTGCACGGAGTCGCGCTGCGCTTCCGCCTTCAACCGCTCGGCGATCACCGACGCGTAGCGCGTGGAATCCTGCACCGCCTTCTGCTCGCGTTCAGTGAGCGACGACGAGCGGCGCGACTGCCATCCCCACATGACGCCGATGGCGATCAGGCCGACGGCTACGCCCGAGATGCCGGCGATCAGCCACGGATCGCGGATGCGCGATCCAAAGTCCTTGAACAGCTCGCCGAAGTTGACCGACGGGCCCTTGCTCCGCGCCTTCTTGCGTGCGCCGGGAAGCAGATTGATTTCAATCATAGTGCGTTCTGGTCCCCGGTCAGGCGGGCTGACGCAGCGCCAAGCCGATGGGCAGCATCAGCAAGGGCGCCACTTCGTCCGTGACGAGCGGCTCAAGCGCGCCGTCGCGGACCCGCAGGTTGGCCAGAGGATTGGCGTGCTCCACCTGCACGCGCAGGCGCGCAGCGAGCACGTCGGAGAGCCCAGGAATGCGCGAACCGCCGCCGCATATGTAGACCGCGCGCATGGGCGCAGCATTGCGCGACGAGGACGCGAGGAACGCGGCGGCACGCTCGATGCCGACGGAGATCTCTTCTCCGCGCCCTTCGAGCACCGCGTCGAGATGCGGCGAGCGATCGTAGCCTTCGAGCAGCTGCGAGGCCTCTTCGGCGCCGAGGCCGCGTTCGCGCTGCAGATCCTCGCGGAAGCGGCGCGTTCCCACCGTGATGTCGCGCGTGAGGATCGGCACGCCCTCGTCGAGGATGTTGATGTTGGTCACCTCGTGACCGATGTTCACGAGTCCGACGACCCCCTGCATTGCATCGGGGTAGCTCAACTCAAACGCGTTGTGCAGCGCAAAGGCGTCCACGTCGACCACGGCCGGATTCAGGCCGGCGTCGGCGAGGAGCCGCAGTTTGGCTTCGATGAGTTCGCGCTTCGCGGCGACCAGGAGCACGCTCATCTCTGGCGCGTCAGCATCCGGGTCGAGGATCTGAAAGTCCAGTTCCACCGACTCCATGTCGAACGGCACGTGCTGCTCGGCCTCCCAGCGCATCAGCTCGCGTGCCTGCTGTTCCTTCACGCGTTCGATCTGGATCTTCTTGATGATGACGTCGCGGCCGCCGACTGCGGTGACGACATCCTTGGACGACACGCCGGCCGCCTGCAAGGTGGCCTGAATCGCGTCGGCGACGATCTGGGGATCCATCACCTCACCCTCGACGATCGCGTCGGCGAGGAGGGGAGTGATGGCCACCTTCGTCAGTTCGGGCTCGGCGTGGGAATGGTCAACCACGGCCACTTTGACGAGGCCGGACCCGACATCGAGCCCTACTGAGGTCTTCTTGCGACCGAAGAGCGCCATCTGCGAACCGGCCCTCAGGCGAGGAGTGCGATCAGGCAGCCGCGCACTGCGCGGCCTCCTGACGATGGACGACACGTGTTCGCGTGCTAGATCCGAAAAGTTGCAGACGGCAACCGCACGCGGTCAATAGTTGTGACAGGCGCAAATTGCTGGCTTGGCTTGCAGTTACGCCACGTCAGCAACCTGCGGCATCGCCCCCTTACCCCGCTGGAGGGGTCCAGCGCGGGGAGGGTTCCGCCCCATTATCACGAGCGGAGGGGGATGGAGGTAACACCCGCGGCGTCACGGGGATGGCAGTCGCACCCACCCGCCGCCGCCGGCCGGCACCCACCGGAGGCCCCCAATTGAATCGCGCGCGAGAGCGAAAATCGCCCGGCGAAGCTCGCGCGTCGTCCCCCGGAAGACCGGTGCCTCTGCCGAGACGTCAATTGTCGCGAAGGGAGCGCCGGCCACGACCACACTCCAATGCGCGGTTGCCGCTCCCGCGGACACCTCACCCGCTGCGAGAGCCGCACCGGGGATCATGCCGACGGCGCCGGCACTGTCCGGTGGTGTCTCGAGTGCCGCGGCTTGGCCGCTCGCGATGGCGGCTGCCATGTCGGCCCGGGCCAC
Source organism: Gemmatimonadota bacterium (assembly GCA_023249305.1). Classification (GTDB taxonomy): domain Bacteria; phylum Gemmatimonadota; class Gemmatimonadetes; order Gemmatimonadales; family Gemmatimonadaceae; genus PNKL01. Next base: position 5,951 of record JAHFCU010000029.1, on the reverse strand, counting down.
GTCGAGCGCCCCCTGACGCGCGGCGAGGAGTGCACGCTGGGCGCTCATCGCGACGACCATCGCCATGATCACGAGCGCGGAGAGCACGGCGGCGAGGGCGAAGCCGCGTGGACGTCTCATGGCGTGTCGGCGAGCGGAACGCGCGCGGAGAGCCTGGCGGATCTCCCGCTCACCGCCGCGCGCACCGACACGTCGAGCGCGCGCGGCCGACCGTGGGCATCCAAGACGACGCTGAGACGCAGGCCGCCCTGCGCCGGCGGCAGGAGCGGACCGGCAATGGGCTGCACCGCACCGCACGATGACACGCAGTTGCGCTCGCCGAACCACCACGTGCCGTCAGCGGCGCGATATGCCGCGTAGCGCATCATGCGCCAGATACGGGCCGGGAGCAGGAGCGCTGGCACGGTGGGCGGTGGTGCCGCGGAAAGCGTGAGCTTGGTGCCACCGTCCGGGCAGGCCGCCGACGCGCGCTGCGAACCCACCGCCACGACTGATGTGCGCCATTCGGTTCGCGTGAGAGTGTCGAGTACCGCAAGGGAGTCACCGGGACGCGGAGCAGCCCACCACGACGTTGACGAGGACAGGATCAGGCGCGTCGAGCTGACTTCGCAGGCGCGCGAGAGCACGCGCAGCGACGGAAGGTCCACGGCCGTGTCCCCGAGCACGCGGATCTGTCCGGCGGCGTGTCCCAGTTCGGCGCGCAGGATGACGTGTACCTCTCGCACGATCTCGTCTGCCCGCGCCGTTGCGTCGCGTGCGCGCCGCAGCCGGAGGTGCTGCGCGAGGCCGTGTGAGGCCGCAGCCATCACCACGCCCGCGAGCGCGACGGTCACGAGCACCTCGGCCAGTCCGACGCCGCGTCTCGCGCTCATGGCGCGCAGGCGATCGTCGCCGTGATGCTGCGGGAGAGCGCAGGGCGCGCGGGTACTTCGATGTGCTCCTCCAACCGGAGGTGCTGCGCCTGCGGCTCGGCGTGCCACCGTTCGGCGAGGCCGTCGTGCTGCGCCTCTCCCGCGCGCGGCCCGTCGCAGGCTTGGCCGGCGAGCGAATCGAGACGCGCCTGAATGGCGGCCGCGACGAGTCGCCGTAGCCGCGCATCGCTCTCGAGGCGCGCCACGGCGCCCGCGGCACGAGCGAACGCGGCGAGACCGACCGCGAGCAGAACGAGTGCCGTTAGCAGCTCGACGATGGTGAAGGCACGAAGCGCGCGCATGGGAGCACGCTACGACAGCGGTGACCCGGCGCGTCACCATTCCAGCACAGCCAGCATCGAAAGCACGATGGGCCGGGATCGCTCCCGGCCCATCGTGTGCTGTAGTTCGGTCAGGTCAGTTGCAGACTGGCTCGCCTTCGTTGGTGGCCGTGCCGCCCACCGAAATGGCGCAGGTCTTCGCCGTGGACTGATGGCCGGCCGACGCGCCCCACCCCGTGTTGGTCACCGTACCCATCGTGACCGTCACGCCACTGGACGCCTTGTAGTTCGTGCCCATCGCCGTGATGGACGAGGCGTAGGTGCTGTTGTTGTCCGAGAAGTACGCTTCCTGCGCAGTCACGAGATTGCGCAGATCCGACTTCATCGAGGCCACATAGGCCTTTTCCTTCGTGTTGGCGAACTTCGGAATCGCGATCGCGGCGAGAATGCCGATGATGACGACGACGATCAGCAGCTCGATCAGGGTAAAGCCCTTGCGGTTCGGCAGCATGTCTGTCTCCTGGAGAAAGTGATTCCGCGTGGTGCCGTGCGCAGACGAGTCATTGCATCGCCCGGCACCGCGTAGCGCGGCGGTGCTTCGCAGCTGTCTGGTCGGGCCACTATCGCGGAGGGGTGACAGTCAACCCCTCCTGAGATTCCCTGTGCGCATATGTTTCAGCGCCTCAGGTTATGCGCCTGCAGTCCAGCGTCAGTTGCAAACCGGCGCGTCGGCGGTGGTGCCCGTGCCGCCCACCGAGATCGAACAAGTTTTTGCCGTTGCCTGATGGCCCGCCGTCGCCGACCAGCCGGAGGTGGTCACGGTGCCCATCGTGACCGTGACGCCGCTCGACGCCCGCCAATTCGTGCCCATCGCAGTGGTCGAGGCGGCGTACGTGCTGTTGTTGTCCGAAAAGTATCCTTCCTGCGCGGTCACGAGATTGCGAAGGTCCGACTTCATCGAGGCAACGTAGGCCTTCTCCTTCGTGTTGGCGAACTTCGGAATCGCAATCGCGGCAAGGATGCCGATGATCACGACGACGATCAGCAGCTCGATGAGAGTGAAGCCCTTCCGACTGGCAACCATGCGGCTTCCGCTCCTTAGGTGAGGGTTCACTCTCGCGGCAACAGGGTAAGAATCAAACCCGGCGCATCCAGAGGCCTAATGCGCCGGGTTCTTGTTCAGATGAGGCGTTCGTCAGTTGCAGACTGGCTCGCCTTCGTTGGTGGCCGTGCCGCCCACCGAAATGGCGCAGGTCTTCGCCGTGGACTGATGGCCGGCCGACGCGCCCCACCCCGTGTTGGTCACCGTACCCATCGTGACCGTCACGCCACTGGACGCCTTGTAGTTCGTGCCCATCGCCGTGATGGACGAGGCGTAGGTGCTGTTGTTGTCCGAGAAGTACGCTTCCTGCGCAGTCACGAGATTGCGCAGATCCGACTTCATCGAGGCCACATAGGCCTTTTCCTTCGTGTTGGCGAACTTCGGAATCGCGATCGCGGCGAGAATGCCGATGATGACGACGACGATCAGCAGCTCGATGAGGGTAAAGCCTTTCTTGCTCGAAAGCATTCTCTGGTCTCCAGCGCGAAGAGGTGAAAGAGACTCGCCAAAGGTGGCGCAGCAGAACGGTCCATCAATCGAACGCATCGTAACGATTGCAATTGCCTTGCCACAATGTGGCAGGCATTTCAAGTCTATGTTGTATATCACTTTACGGTACTGAACTATCACATCACGCGGCGGTGTGCCCGTGCGGATTGCCAATTCGCCGCGCAGAACGCGACGTGTGGCAACCTCTTCAGATGTCGCGTTCCTGCACAAGCGTAGCGGTTCTAGCGTGTACTGGCCGGCGGGCTCTTCGCCGCTGATGACCGAGCGTTCCCCTGGCCCTTCGCCAGCCACTTCGCGCCAATCGTCGGATCAACGCTGTCGTTGGCCACGAGTGCGCTGTCGGCGCGGTCAATGATGTACCGAAAGGCCCGCTTGTACATCCCATCAGCGATCGCCACGCGTGACGTCGTCCGCGCGGCGTGCCATTGCGCGAGTTCCAGCTGGCAGGCGGCAATCGAGACGTGCGCCAAGGGAAGGTCGGGCTCCACGGCGAGTGCTTTCCTGTACAACGGAAGAGCCGCCGAGCAGATGTGCGCCTCGCGGTACTTGTGCGCGAGATCCATGTAGACACCGTGGTAGCCGGGCATCAGCGCGATGGCGAGGTGCCACTCATACTCCGCGTCCCGTCCGCGGCGGCGCTCGAAGAGCTGCCCGCCCCACGCGTAGTGCGCCTTGAAGTTGAGCGGCGACTCCTCGACCATTGTCGCGAACGCCGACTCACTGTCGTGCCAGAAGGCGTTGCGGGTGGAACTCCGCACGACGAAGAGCGCGATCGCGACGGCGCTCGCGACTGGAACAAGACGCTGCAGTGCCGAGCGGTCGGCGCGCAGCCGCACGTGCAGCGCGTCGAGCCCGCACGCCACGACCAGCATAGCCCCCGCACTTGGCAAGTACAGCGTGCGCTCCGCCAGCAGGATGCCAGTCGCCAGCAGCACGTTGCTCACCGGGGCGAGCAGCACCGCCGACCACGCGAGCCCGAAGGACACGGCCGGAGCACGCCGCACGGTCAGGGCGAAGAGCGCCAAGCCGCAGCCGAGCAGGAGGAGTCCGGCGGCGTGCGACGGATGCAGCGACGAGTACACATCGAGCTGCCGTGGCGAGTAATCGGCATAGAGCTGCGCCGGCGCCAGCAGCAAGCGCCCGTATTCGGGAATCACGTTGAGCATGATGAACGCACGCTCGATCATGCCTTTGTGCAGCAGCGAGGGATGCTCGACGTCGCCGCCGACACCGCCGATCACCTGCACCCGGATGGCAAGGAAGACAGCGATGATGACCACCTGCGGCCACAAGAGCAGCCGCAGGCGGCGCAGGCGTTCCCAGACGGGCGCGTCGCGATAGAGCAGCAGCTCGGCGACGACCAGCAGCGCCGGCAGTACGATCACATGCTCCTTCGTGAAGACGCCGGCGAGGAACAGCGCCACGATCGCAAGGCCCGTTTCGCGGCGGAGCCGCCCCTGGCGCCGGTCGCGCAGATAGAGGCCGACGGCCGAGAGCAGCACGAGCGCCGCCCACAACTCGGCCTGGCCGACGACATTGGCCACCGCCTCGACGTGCACCGGATGCGCGGCGAAAAGCGCGGCCGCGAGCCAGGCGACGCGCTGCGGTACGAGGAAGCCCGCCACCCAGAAGAAGGCGACCGCGCTGGCGGCTGTGAGCAGCACGTTGACGATATGGAAGGCGAGCGGCGAGCCCCCGCCGAAGACCCACTGCACCGAGTACGCGAAGATCACGAGCGGGCGATAGAGCCCCGCCCCGTTCTTCATCGGCCAGTACGACTCCTCGAAGTAGCGCCACAGCGCGCGCAGCTCGTGGACGCGGCCGTTCTCCGCGATGATCCACCGGTCGTCGTACGTGAAGCCGTTGCGCAGGCTCGTCGCCGACGCCGCAAGCGCGAGGATCGCGATGGCCAGCGCGAGCACTCCCCACCGCGGGTCCGGCAGCGGCGTGCTGTGCGGCACGGCGCGCCGGGCGGTGGGTTCGGCTGGCGTCGCGCCGACGGCCGGTGCGGTCACGCGAAGAAGTTGAAGCGCACGATGTGCCAGAAGGCCGCGACACCGTCGCGCCAGCCGATCTTCTTGCCTTCGGCGTAGGTGCGACCTGCGTAACTGATCGGCACCTCGAAAATGCGCACGTTGGCCCGCGCGAGCCGCGCGGTCACCTCGGGCTCGAACCCGAAGCGGTCGCTGGTGAGGCGCAGCGAGCGCGCGATGTCACCGCGGATCGCCTTGTAGCAGGTCTCCATGTCGGTGAGGTTCAGGTTTGTGGCCATGTTGCTCAGCATCGTCAGCACTCCGTTGCCCACGGAGTGCCAGTAGTAGAGCACACGGTGCGCGCCGCTGAGGAAGCGCGACCCGAACACCGCATCGGCGCGGCCGTCGACGATGGGCTCGAGCAGGGTCGGCCAGTCGGCCGGGTCATACTCGAGATCGGCATCCTGCACGATGACGACGTTGCCGGTGCTCGCGGCAAGCGCGGTGCGGATCGCCGCGCCCTTGCCGCGGTTCACGTCGTGGCGGAGCAAGACATCAATGCGCCCCGCCGTCTTGAGTCGCTCGAGCTTGTCCCAGGTGCCGTCCGTCGAGCGGTCGTCCACGCAGATGACCTGCTTGCGCACGGCGACGGCGTGCACCTGGTCAAGGATCAGCTCAATGGACGACCGCTCGTTGTAGACGGGCACAAGCACGGAGAGCACGAGATCATCGGGCGCGATCGGCGTGCGGCCGCGCATGCGCGGGATGGCGGGGACTTGGTTCGGCGTGGCAGACATGAGATCAAGCGGCAGGCGGAAGACGGATGACGGCAGGCCAGCAGCGACCGACCCACGATGGTAACGCTACCGCACTACATCATACACTAGTACGCCCGACGGGTCGGCGCCCGTGAGCTTCAGCCGGCCGCGCGTCGCGATCAACCGCGCGGCACGGAGCGACTCGCGCTGGACGACAAGCACCCAGCGTGGGTGATACGCATCGAGCACGCCCTCGACCTGTGCGGCGACCTCGTCGTCGGAGCGCGTGCGGACGTACTGTTCCGCAGTCAACGCAACGAGGGGCACCGCGGGGCGACCGGCATAGAGGTGCACCATCGCATCTTGGTCCGTGGCGACGAGGCCATCGCGTGGTAGGGCGAGCGCGACGCCGGCCG
>JAHFCU010000028.1 GCA_023249305.1 Gemmatimonadota bacterium | reverse complement strand
CGCTCTCGCTGGCCGTCGAGCTGCGCGAACCCGAGACCGGCATCGAGCATTTCGCGCGCGTGAAGGTGCCCAAGTCGCTGCCGCGCTGGGTGCCGGTGCGGTCTCTGCAGTTCCTGCCTCTCGAGGACTTGATCGGCGCGCACCTCGGACGGCTGTTCCCGGGGATGGAGATCAAGGGCTATCACGCGTTTCGCATCACGCGCTTCTCGGACCTCGAGATCGAGCCGACGGAGGAGCCCGAGGACTTGCTGGCGATGATCGAGGAGCAGGTCTTCCAGCGGCGCTTCGGTGAAGTGGTGCGGCTGGAAGTGCAGCGCGGGATGCCCGAGCACCTGCGCACACTGTTGCTGAGTGAGCTGCGCGAGACCGAAGACCCGGACATGGCGCCGCTCACCGAGCGCGAGGTGCACGAGCCAGGTCGCCTGCTCGACCTCGGCGACCTGATGGCGCTTGCCGCGCTCGACCTGCCCGAACTGCGCGACCCGCCGTTCGTACCAGTAACGCCGCCGGAGCTGCGCGACGGCCGCTCGGTGTTCGATGTCGTGCGCGAGCGCGACCTGCTCGTGCACCACCCGTTCGACTCGTTCCCGGCCACGGTCGAGCGGTTCCTCGACGAGGCGGCGCGCGACGAGCACGTGCTGGCGATCAAGATGACGCTGTACCGCACGTCGGGCGACACGGCGGTCGTGCGCGCGCTTACCGAGGCGGCGCAGGCGGGCAAGCAGGTGGCCGTGCTCGTGGAGCTGCAGGCGCGCTTCGACGAATCGAACAACATCACGTGGGCGCGCACGCTCGAGTCGTTCGGTGTGCACGTGGCGTACGGCCTGCCGGGGATGAAGACGCACGCAAAGGTGGCGCTCGTCGTACGGCGCGAGCCCGACGGTATCCGCCGCTACGTGCACATCGGTACGGGCAACTACAACTCCAAGACGGCGCGCACATACACCGACTTCGGCCTGCTCAGCTCGCACGAGGCGCTCGGTGCCGACGTGTCCGAGCTGTTCAACATGCTCACTGGATTCTCGCGGCAGCGCGATTACCGCGCGCTGCTCGTGGCGCCGGTGACGCTGCGCGAGGCACTGCTGGAACTTATCGGGCGCGAAGCGGCCAACGCACGGCACGGCAAGCCGGCGCGCATCGTGGCCAAGATGAACGCCCTCGTGGACGGCGATGTCATTGACGCGCTCTGCGAGGCGTCGAACGCGGGCGTCGAGATGGACCTGCTCGTGCGCGGGATCTGCTGTCTCCGCCCCGGCATTCCGGGCGAGTCTGAGCGCATCCGCGTGGTGAGCGTGGTAGGCCGGTTCCTCGAACACTCGCGGGTCTGGCGCTTCGAGAATGGCGGCGATCCGGAGTACTACCTCGGCTCCGCCGACTGGATGCCGCGTAACCTCGACCGCCGCGTGGAAGCGATGGTGCCGATCTTCGACCGCGCGCTGCACCCGCGGATTGAAGCGATGCTCAACGTCTACCTCACTGACAACCGGCAAGCGTGGGATCTCGGGGCCGACGGCACGTGGGTGCAGCGGCGCGCGAGCGAAGAAGAGGACCGGGCGTCGCAGCGCCGTCTGCTGCGCGAGTCGTGGGGGATGGCGCGCACGTCAGGTGCGGGACGTGAGGTGCCGGTCGTGGTGGCGGTTTAGACCGAATCGGAGAGCGCGCGCGACGGCCCAGACGTGCGGCGCGCGCCGGCGACCACCTCTTGGTAGCGGCCCACCAACCGGTCCATCTCGCGCTCCCAGCTCAGGTGCTCGGCCCACCGCCGTCCGCCGGCGCCCAGGCGCGCGCGCAGGTCGGAATCGTTGGTGAGTCGCACGACCGCGTCGGCCACGGACAGCGCCGTGTTGTCGATGGCGAGCCCATTCTCTTCATGACGCAGGTGGTCGGCGATGCCGCCGGCGGCGACTGCGGCGACCGGCAGGCCCGACGCCATTGACTCGAGGATGACGAGGCCAAGCGTCTCGGTGAGCGACGTGTTGAGGAACGCATCGCACGACGCGTAGAGCCCGGGGAGTTCCGTGTCGCGGTCAATGAAGCCGATGAAGGTTGTCCCCTCCGGGGCGCGCGCTCGCAGCGGCCGGGCGACTGGGCCATCGCCCGCGATGATCAACTGCACGCGGGCGCCGAGGCGTGCGCGGGCGATCGCGAATCCGTCGAGCAGCAGATCGAGGTTCTTCTCCGCGGCAAGGCGGCCGACGTGCAAAAAGGTGATGACGTCGCCGGCGCCCCCGGCGCCCTTGGCCCCCCCGGCTCCCACGCGACGGCGCCACTCGTCGCTGCGCTTCTCCGGTGAGAAGACCGCGATGTCCACGGCGCGGCCGAACACGTCCACATGCTCGAGGCCGTTCTGGTTCAGCCAGTTCTTGGTGACTGACGACGGCGTGAGGATGAGGCGCGAGCGCTGATGAAAGCGCACGAGGTCGCGTTCGACCCATCGGCTGAGCCACGGCGCGCCGTAGCTTGCCATGTACTGCGCGAAGTTCGTGTGGAACGACGTTACGATCGGAATGCCGAGCCGGCGCGCGGCGCGCGCGCCGAGGCGTCCGACGATGAACTCCGTATCGACGTGGACCAAGTTGGGGCGGAAGTCGCGCACAAACTTCTCGACGCGCCCAGCAAGCGGCGCGGAGACTCGGACGTCCTTGTACACGGGGAGCTGGACGGACGGCAGCGTCAGATGCTCGATCGTCGGGCGGACCATGCCGACGATGTCGTGCATGTGTGCGGGATATCGCGGCGTGATGAGTGCGACGTCCACGTGGCTGGCGAGCAGCCCGTCCACCATCAGCGTCGTGACGACGCTTACGCCGTTGACCTGCGGCGGCCAGGTATCACAGCAATGTAGGACGCGCATGAGATGGAGCGCCGGCCGCAACGTGCGCGCCGGCGTTCGAACATCATAGCCCCCGTGAATTGGGTTGAGCAAGCGAAGCCATGGTGCGGACCAGCAAGCGCCGGACACGAACCGCCGTTACGAGTCGAGGCTGCGGGCTGCGCTCGGCTGCGCGGCTGTGACGTCCTCGTTGCTTCGCCGTGCGCGCACCGCGACATTTCGCATTCAATGTTCCAGCGCGTGAAGAACTGGTTTCTCCTGCAGCTGTCCGCGCACGACCGCGCGTGGTTCAGTCGCCTTGCGCTGTCGCGCGAGACACGGCCACCGCACCTGCGCGTCTGGCTGATCGTCACGCACCTCGGTGGCGCGACGGCGACGATCGTGGCGGTCCTCGTGCCGTTGGCCGTGGGACGTGGCGCGCTGCGGCATGGGGCAGTGATCGCCGCCTGGTCGCTGCTGCTGTCGCACCTCGTCGTGCAGCTCGTGAAGCGCCGCGCGGTGCGCGAACGCCCAGTGGCGTACGAGGGACCGCCGCTCGCGCGCGTGCCCGACCGCTTCTCGTTCCCGTCGGGCCACGCCTGCGCGGCGATGGCCGTGGCGTTCTCCTATGGCATGGCGCTGCCGATGCACTCGTGGCCGCTCATCCTGCTGGCGGCGTTCATCGGGATGTCACGCGTGCGGCTCGGCGTGCATTACCCCGGCGACGTATTTGCTGGGCAGGCGATTGCCGCACTCACGGTGCTCGGAGTCTGGGCGGTAATGCGCTAGCGCGGCGCGACGCGTGGCGACGAGCGCTCAGCCTTCGTCGTCGTCCCCAACCACCGTACCGTCGGGCGCCACGATCTCCACTGGCGCGCCGGCCATCTCCTCCAGCAGGTCCTTCTTGCGGTTGGCGCCCCACAACTCAAGCCGAATGGAGGGCGCGGCGTCGCTCGGGTGGGCGGTGATGCGCAGGGCGCGGCGCAGCCAGCGCACGCGCACCTTCTCCACCGCGGCTGAATGTCCGCGGTCGAAGCCGTCGGCCACGCGCAACAATGCCGCGAGTCGCTGAATGCGGGTGCGCGTCGCACGGTCCAGCGCCCCGTACTCCGTGTGCTTGACGCGGTCGGGCGGGGAGCCGCGGTGATAGCGGGCGATGTGCGCCACGACGGTCTGCTCAGCCGGCGTCATCCCGAGGAAATCGGCGTGCTGGATCAAATGGAACGAATGCTTGTGGTGCCGCTGGTAGTTGATGTGGTAGCCCACGTCGTGCAGCAGCGCCGCGTCGCTCAGCAGCTGCCGGTCGGCCGACGAGCACCCGAGGCGCGAGCCGAGCGAGTCGAAGAACTGGAGCGCGAGTCGCTGCACCTGCCGCGCGTGGGGCTCTTCGTAGTGGCAGCGCTCGGCGAACTCGCGCACGGAACGTTCACGCGCTTCGCCCGGATCGCTCACCACGGGCGCGATGCGAGCGGTCTCGAGCAGCAGGCCCTCGCGAATGCCGTAGGCGGAGGCAACGAATCCACGCGGCTCAATGCGCTCGCACACCTCAGCCGCCACCGCGAGACCGGCGAGGATAATGTCGGCGCGTGCCGCGTTGAGACCCGGGACGGCGAGGCGCTCGGTAGGGGTGAGCTCTTGCAGCATCTCGAGCAGATGTTCGATCTCGTGCCACGGCATGCGCGTGCCGTGCACGGAGTGCGCCACGCGAATGCCCTGCCGGGCGAGCACCATGCCCGCAAGGTTCGTAAACGTGCCGCCGGAGCCGATGAGCTCGGCGCCGCGCCAGTCCTTCACCGGGAGCACGCGCCGGACGTCGTCGCGAATGGCCCTGCGCAGTTTCTTGATTCCCTTGGGCGCGGCGCGATCGGTGAGGAACTCCTCAGTGAGGCGCACGGCGCCAAACGGAAGCGAGACGTAGCGTTCGACAATGCCCTCGGCGGCGAGCGCAAACTCCACGGAGCCGCCGCCGATATCCATCACGATGGCGCGACCGCGGCCGAGGTCGAAGTGCGCGAGCGCGCTGCGGAACGCGAGACGGGCCTCTTCTTCGCCATCGAGAATGCGCACGCGCAAGCCCGCGGCCTCGCGCAGCTGGCGCATAAAGGCCGCACCGTTGGACGCGCCGCGCACGGCGGAGGTGGCCACCGCTTCCACGCGCTTGCAGCCGAGCTGGCGGGCGAGCGTGGCCATGCGGGTGATGGCCTCGAGGGCAAGCCGCATCGGTTCCTCGCCGAGCGCGCCGGTCTCGCGCAACCCCGCCTGCAGGCGAGGGGCGGCCTTCATTTCGTCAATGACGCGGATCGCGCCATTGGCCGACACGTCGGCGACGATCTGCCGAATGGAGTTGGAGCCGATGTCAATGGCCGCGAAGCGTTGCGTTCCCTCCTCGCGCGCGGGGCGCGCAGAGGTGGTGTGCAAGCGCAGCGGGGGCGTCGTCATGCGGGCGGCTCGCGGCTCGGGGATGTCCCAACGGTAACGAGTCACAGCCGCCGACGAAACCTCAGGCGGTGTCGGACTCCGCATGATGCTTGATTTGCTTGCCCTCGGCGAGGAAGACCGCATCCTCGCCGATGTTCGTGGCGAGGTCGGCGACGCGCTCGAGATTGCGGCTCACGAGGAGCAGCTCGAGTCCGGGATTGATTGTGCGCGGGTCGCCCATCATGTGTGTGAGCAGGACGCGGAAGAGGGCGTCGTGCATTGCGTCCACGTCGTCGTCGCGGCGGCAGACGTCGCGGCCAAGCACGCCGTCGGCGCGCACGAAGGCGTCGAGCGCGTCGGCCAGCATGCCGCGCGCACGCCGTGCCATCTCGGCCATGCCTGGTTCAGGTGAGACGCGGGTCGGAAGCTCAAGCAGGCGCAGCGCGCACTGCGCGATGTTCACCGCGTGGTCGCCGACGCGCTCGAGGTCGCTGGTCACCTTGATAGCGCTCACCAGGAAACGGAGATCGCGCGCCATGGGCTGCTGCAAGGCCAGGAGTTCGACGGCGAGCTGTTCGACTTCGACCTCCATGCGGTCAAGCTCGCGGTCGGCCTCGATGACCGCGTGCGCCTTGCCGGCGTCGCGAGTGAGCAGGGCGTCCACGGAGAGCTCGACCAACTCCTCGGCGCGCGCGGACATGGCGAGCAGGCGCTGCTTGAGCGCGCCCAATTGGTCGTGAAAGTGGCGAAAGCCGGCGGTGGGTTCGGCGGTCATCCGAATCTCCCGGTGATGTACGCTTCGGTGCGCTCCTCGCGGGGCGCCGTGAAGAGCTGGTCGGTGGGGCCGTGCTCGACGAGCCGGCCGAGGTAGAAGAACGCCGTACGGTCGGAGACGCGCGCGGCCTGCTGCAGGTTGTGCGTCACGATAACGATGGTGAGGTCCTTCTTGAGTTCCCACAAGAGCTCCTCAATGCGCTGCGTCGCGATCGGGTCGAGCGCGGAACAGGGCTCGTCGAGGAGCAGGACTTCAGGCTCATTGGCGAGCGCCCGCGCGATGCAGAGGCGTTGTTGCTGGCCGCCGGAGAGGCCGGTAGCATTCTCGCGCAGGCGATCCTTGACTTCGTCCCAGAGCGCAGCGCGGCGCAGCGCGTGCTCCACCACATCGTCGAGCTCGCGCCGCGACGGCCGGCGATTCAGGCGCGGGCCCCACGCGACGTTGTCGTAGATGGACTTCGGAAACGGATTCGACCGCTGGAAGACCATGCCGACGCGCTGGCGCAGATGCACCACGTCGAGACCGCGGTCGAGGACGTCTTCACCGTCGAGCAGAATGCGCCCCGCGCCGCGCGCGCCGGGCAGGAGATCATGCATCCGGTTGATGCTGCGGATGAAGGTGCTCTTGCCGCAGCCCGACGGACCGATGAGTGCCGTCACGGCTTGCGGATCAAGGTCGATGGAGATGTCGAAAAGCGCCTGCGTGGGGCCGTACCAGAACGAGAAGTTCTCAACGGTCAGCGCGCCGGTGCCGGTGACGCCGCCGCCCGGGGCCGTGCCGGCTTCGAGGTCCATCGTGACGGCCGCGGTCATCCGAATCGCCCGGTGATGTAGGACTCGGTGCGCTCGTCCACTGGCGACGTGAACAGGCGCGACGTCGGCGCGGCCTCGACCAGTTCGCCGAGCAGCATGAAGGCGGTCCGGTCGGAGACGCGCGCCGCCTGCTGCATGTTGTGGGTGACGATCACGATGGTCACGTCGCCCCGGAGTTCGTACACAAGTTCCTCAACCTTCTGGCTGCTGAGCGGGTCAAGCGAGGCGGTGGGTTCGTCGAGCAGGAGCACGCGCGGCTTGGTGGCCAGCGCGCGGGCGATGCAGAGGCGTTGCTGCTGGCCGCCGGAGAGCGCGGTGGCACTCTCGTGCAGCCGGTCCTTGACTTCGTCCCACAGCGCGGCGCGGCGCAACGACGACTCAGCGATGTCGTGCTGCTCGCCGCGGGTTGGAGCCGCCGGCCCGGCGGCGCGAAACCCGGCGATCACGTTGTCGCGGATGGACATCGTCGGAAACGGCGTGGGGCGCTGGAAGACCATGCCGATGCGCCGGCGGACCTCGATGGGATTCACGCCGCGCGCGTAGATGTCCTTGCCTTCAAGCAGCACTTCGCCCTCCGTGTGGGCGGAGGGAACCGTCTCGTGCATGCGATTGAGGCAGCGGAGCAGCGTGCTCTTGCCGCAACCGGACGGGCCGATGATCGCCGTCACCTGGCCTTCAACGAGGTCAAGGCTCACGTCACGCACCGCGCGCGTCGCGGCGAAGTACGCGTCGAGCGACCGCACCGAGACGATTGGCGCTGTAGTCGTCGCCGGAGATTCCGCGGTGACCGTGGCGCCGAATCGCACGGCGGTGAGCGGCACGCGCGGCTCAGTCGCTGCCACTGCCGAACCGGGGCCGGGTGACGAACTTGGCAATGAGGCTGACGACGAGGACGAGGGCGAGGAGGACGAGGGCGCCGGCCCAGGCCAGCGCGTGCCATTCGTCGTAAGGGCTGATGGCATAAGTGAAGATCTGCAGGGGCAGGGCGCTGACCGGTTGCGTGAGCGACGTGGACCAGAACTGGTTGCCAAAGGCGGTGAAGAGGAGCGGGGCCGTTTCGCCGGCGATGCGGGCGACGGCCACGAGCGCACCGGTGACGATGCCGGAGAGGGCGGTGCGCAGCACCACCGTCAGCGACGTGCGCCAGCGCGAGAATCCGAGTGCGAGCGCCGCCTCGCGCAACGCATCCGGCACCAGCCGCACCATCTCCTCAGTCGTGCGCGTGACCAGCGGAATCATCATCACACCGAGCGCGATGCCGCCGGCGAGCGCGGAGAAGTGCTTGACCGGACGCACGAGGAACTGCCAGGCGAAGATGCCGACGACGATGGACGGCAGGCCGTTCAGGACGTCGGAGAGAAAGCGAACGACGGCGGCAAGCGGCTCCGCTTTATGCTCGGCGAGGTAAAGCCCGGCGCCGATACCGAAGGGAAGTCCGATGGCCGAGGCGACACCGATCAGCATCACCGTGCCAAGCATCGCATTGGCCATGCCGCCCCCAACCTCGCCGACCGGCTTGGGCATCGCGGTGAAGAAGGCAACGTTCAGCGAACTGGCGCCCTGCTTGAGGAGCAGCGTCAGAATAAGCAGCAGCGGCAGCGTGGCGAGCAGCGCAGCCACGACCGTGAGGCCAATCATTACGCCGCTACGCACTCGGCGCGCGCGGGTGGAGCGCCGGCGGGACGGGCCGCTCATGCCTGCCCTTGCCTTTGCACGCGCCAGACGAGCCAGCGCGCGAGGACGTTCACGACGAGCGTGATTGCGAGAAGAACGGCGCCAACCGCCATCAGCGCCGAGAGGTGCAGGTCGTTGGTGGCCTCGGAGAACTCGTTCGCGATCAGCGAGGCCATCGTGTAACCCGGCGCGAAAAGCGACGACGAGATCTCGTGGCGATTCCCGATGACCATCGTCACCGCCATCGTCTCGCCCAGGGCGCGGCCGAGGCCAAGGATGATGCTGCCGAGCACGCCGGAGCTCGCGTACGGAAGCACCGCGCCCCAAATCATTTCCCATCTGGTCGCGCCGAGCGCGAGCGCCGCCTCGCGCTGCGAACGCGGCACCGCCATCAGCACCTCGCGCGTCACGGAGCTGATATATGGCAGCACCATGATCGCGAGGATCACCGCGGCGGCGAGCATGGAGGGGCCATACGCCGGCCCAGAGAAGAGCGGCGTTCCGCCGAGATGCAAGCGGTCGGCGAGCAAGGGCATGACCCGCTCGCGCAGGAACGGGACGAGCACGAAGATACCCCAGAGGCCGTAAACGACGCTGGGAATTGCCGCGAGCAGGTCCACCAGGAACGCCACCGGCTGGCGAAGCCACGCGGGGGCAAACTCGGAGAGGAAGATCGCCACGCCGACGGCGAGAGGCGTCGCGATGAGCAATGCGAGCACCGACGAGACGATGGTGCCATAGATCGCGGGAGCCGCGCCGAACACCCCGTCCACGGCGTCCCAGCGGCTCGATGTGAGAAACGCAACGCCGAAGGTCTTGAGCGCGGGCCACGCCGCGGCCGCCACGTCGATGGCGAGGAGGACGAGCAGGAGAGGAATGCTCAAAGCGAACGCAGTGGTCGCAAGCCGGAAGATCCGGTCGCCGACCGATGCGCCGTGGAGCGAAGTCGAAGCCAAGTGCGGTCGATGAGAGGCGAGGGCGGCGGATCAGCCCGCCACCCTCGCTCTAACATTCGATGATCGCGTCACCCTTCGGCGCCATCCGTGTAACGATCACGTCACGGACTGCGAGACCATCAGAAGTTCGTGACGAGCCGCACTTGAAAGCGCTTGTCAGGGGCGATCGTCGCTGCCGGCGAGGTGCCCAGCGTTTCCTGATAATCGAAGGCCACCTGCGCGCGCTTGCTCTTCACGAGATCGAAGATCAGCGAACCCTCGAAGAGGTGGTTTGACTGCGACACGTCAGCGTTGGGCGTGATCGCGTCGTATCGCAGCAGGATGCTGAGAGGCGACGTGGACGCGCTGTCGGCGAACTGCATCGGGCGCACAATCACGAGGCCGGTCACGAGGCGGCCGGTAACGTCGGTGACGCGGCGCGGCGATGCGGCGGTATTGGCACCGCTTTCCGTGCCGTCAATGCGCTGCGAGAATCCGGCGGCGAGGACGAGGCGCGGATCCTTGATGCCCGCCCAGACGCCATACCGATTCTTCGCCAGCCCATCGCCCACAGGTCCCACTTGGCCCGTACCGCCCTGCACGAACTTGCTCGCGCCCTGATTCACGTCGAGCCACGGCGAGAAAGTCAGCGTAGTGAGAAGTCCGTGCTTGCCCGAAGCGAACGGCGTGAGCGTCAGGCGTGCGGCGTAGCTCTTGAAACGGTCGGTCTCGGGATTGGCGTAGCCGTTGCCGTTGGTCCAAACCGCGTAGAGTTCGCCCTTCTTCTTGGGGAAGTTGAGCTGCGCGCCCACGCCAACATCGGCTGACGAGAAGTAACCAAACCGTTCCGCGCCGACGGTGCCCATCCAGCGCGGCCAGAAGGTTTCCTGATGCTCGATGGTAACCGTCTGCAGCGCACCCGCGCGGACGAAGCCGCTGTACCCCGCGGCGTTCGCCGGGCGGTCATACTGCATGAAGGCGTACTTGGTCCGAATGACGTAGCCGACGCCGGACTGCTGCGGCGAAATATCGGGCGTCACGCGAATGCTCAGCCGGTCGGCGACGGGCATCCGGAAGTTCAGGTAGACGCGCTCGAGGTCGAACTTGTTGGCGTTCTGCGCCTCGGGATTCGTGCGGTAGCTGAAGGCGCCGAAGAGGAGGCCGGAGAAGTCCAGTCTTGACGCCGCTGGCGACTGCGCCGTGAGCGACGCCGGGAGTGCGACGGCAATCAAGACGCGCAGGAGTAAGTGAGTTCGCATGGCGAGTTGGGATCGGGGGCGGAGTGGGGGCGCGGCATCACCGAGAACCGTCGGCAATCGCGGCCCCACTGGTTGATGTTCGTTAGCGTCCGCTCGTCAGCGCGGCCGCTCGCTGTTCGAGTTGCTTCACTACGTTACCCGGCAGCGGCGCATAGTCCAGCGTCGGCGCTGACTTCTGCCCGTCCTTCAACGCGTACTTGATGAAGTCGGCCAGCTTCCTCGCCTTGCCGGCGTCGGTCATCTTCTCGTAGACGAGCAGCCACGTGAACGACGAGATGGGATACGCCTTCTTTCCCGGCGCGTTCACGATGGATACACGATAGTCCGTGTCCTTCTCGAGCTTCTTGGCCACGGATGCTGCGGCTTCCGTGATCGCCTCGATTGTCGGCGCCACGAACACACCGCTCGCGTTCTGCAGCTCGGCATACGCAAGCTTGTTCTGGCGGGCGTAGGCGAGTTCGACGTACCCGACCGCGCCGGCAATTTGGCGCACCTGTCCGGCCACGCCCTCGTTCCCCTTGCCGCCGAGTCCAACCGGCCACTGGACTTCCTTGCCCTTGCCAGGGCCGCCCGCCCACGCAGGGCTCACAGCGGTGAGGTAATCCGTGAAGATGTACGACGTGCCGCTGCCATCGGAGCGGTGCACGACCAGGATATCCTTGGTCGGCAGGTTGACTCCGGCGTTGAGCGCCGCGATGCGCGGGTCGTTCCACTTGGTGATCCGACCGAGGAAGATCTCGCCGAGGACCGCGCCCGAGAGCTTGAGCGTCTTCTGAACGTCGGGGAGGTTGTACGTCAGGACGACCGCGCCAAGCACCATCGGGAAGTGCAGCACCTTGCCACCCTTGGCCTTGGCCAGCTCGGCGTCGCTCATCGGCGCGTCCGAGGCGCCGAAGTCCACCGTCTCCTCGGACAGCTGACGAATACCGCCGCCCGAACCGATGGACTGATAGTTGATCCGCACCCTGGCCTTGGCGGCGTAGTCGGAGAACCACTTCGAGTAGATGGGATACGGGAATGTTGCGCCCGCACCGGTGAGATCCACCGACTGGGCGCTGGCGGTCGTGGCGACCGCGGCGAGCACGAGGGCAACGGACAGGGTGCGAATGCGCACGGGCAGCTCCGGGATGGTGTAGTCATGTCGTCGGGCCGCTTTGTGCGGTCAGCCGACGCCTAGAGGATCCCATTGCACCGTATCCGAGCCACCTCCAACGTGTAACGGTCGTGCCACAAACGCCGGGCGCGGTTACCCGCGTGCCACGTCAGGCGTCGAGAACGATCCGGTCGGGGAACCAAGCACTCACGGTCGTGCCGACGCCCAGCGTGCTCTCGGCGTGCAGGCGTCCGCCATGCGCGTCCACGAGATGCTTGACAATGGATAGCCCGAGGCCCGTGCCGCCTTCTTCCCGCGAACGGGCGGGGTCCACGCGGTAGAAGCGCTCGAAGATACGCGGCAGATGCTCGGCGGCGATGCCACATCCCGTGTCGCTGACGCTCACCGTCACCCCATCGCCCGTGCGCGCCGTCCGCAACGTCACGCTGCCGTGCATCGTGTGCCGCAGAGCATTCTCCACGAGGTTGCCGACGATCTGGCGCAAGGCCGTGGGATCCACGAACACGATGAGCGCCGCCTCGTCGAGCGCGACGTCCAGCGCGATCCCCGTGCGGTCCGCCGTTGCCCGCGCGGCGCTGATGTCGTCGGCAATCACCTTTGCCATCTCGACAGACTGCGGTGCGGGCACCCACCCGCCCGACTCGATGCGCGAAAGGTCGAGCAAATCGTCGACGAGCCGCTGCATACGCCGCGTGTGCGCCGCGATGCTCTTCGCGAACTGGCGGCGGGCCTCGACCGGCGGATCGTCGTCGGCGAGCGTTTCCGCGAAGCCGCGCACGACGGTCAGCGGCGTCTTCAACTCGTGTGAGACGTTCGCGACGAAGTCGCGGCGCACGGTCTCCAGCCGCCGCAGGCGCGTCAGGTCGAGAAGCGCAAGCACCGCGCCGGCCTGGTCGAGGGGGCGCGCGGTCACGTTGAGGATGCGTCCTCCGAGTGACACTTCCACGTCGCGCACCGTCTCACCGGCGAGGGCTGCGGCCATGGCGTCACGGAACCCGCGGTCTCGCGGGAGCTGTTCGGCGCCGAACGGCAGCACGCTGCGAATGCCGAGTAGCGCACGCGCGGTCTCATTCATACGCACCACCTGCTGGCGCGCGTCGAGCGCGAGGACTCCTTCATTAAGCGACTCGGCCAGTTCGCGCACGAGCGCTTCCTCGGCGCGCAGTGCGTCAACGCGCGTACTCAACTGCTCGGCCAATCCGCTCACGGCGACCGCGAGGTCACCCACTTCGCCGGGCGCGGCGCGCGCCGGACGCTGGCTGAAATCGCCGGCGGCGAGCGCGCGGGCGACGCCGCTCAACTCTTCGACCGGCTGGGAGATGCTGCGCGCGAAGAACCACGACAGCACCACCGCAACGAGCAGCGCGACGAGTCCCGCGATCGCGACGTCGCGGCGCGCGGCGCTGACGATGGCGTTCAACGAGGTGGTCGGAAGCGACACGCGCGCGAACCCGAGCGGCGTGCGCACGGCGACGTACAGTTCGTCATTGCCCGCCGACGCGCTGTGCCTCCGCGCCGCGCCCACACCGGAATCGCGCGCCGCGACGATCTCGGGCCGCGTCGCGTGATTCTGGAGACGATCCAACTCCGGGTGGTCGAACTCCGAGTCGCCGATAACGCGGCCCGTCGAGTCCACCAAGGTCACGCGATGTGACGACTCAATGCCAAGCCGGTTGGCGAGCGCGTCGGCGTCCACGCCGATCGTCCACTCGCCCGCAACGAGGCGAGCCTCCGTCGTGAGTCGCTGGGTAGTTTCCTCCGTCAGGCGAACGCCAAGCTTGCGGTCCACCTGCACGATGATCAGGACGACCAGCACGGCGACGACGCCCAGAGCGCCCGTCATCGTTCGGTGGACGAGTTTCATGCGTCGCGTGGAGCCTTAAGGCGATAGCCGAAGCCGCGCACCGTCTCAATCAAGTCGCCCGCCGTGTCGAGCTTGGTACGCAGTCGCTGCACGTGCATGTCCACCGTGCGCGTCTGGATGTCAGGGGCGGCTTCCCATACTGTCTCGAGCAGCTGCGCGCGCCCCTGCACGCGGCCGCGTCGCTCGGCAAGCAGGAGTAGGAGCTTGTACTCGGTGGGAGTCAGCTCGATCTCGCGGCCGCTCGCCTTCACCTTGTGCGCGGCACGATCAATTGATAGCGCGCCGATGGTCAGCAGCTCGCCGGTCGGTGCGGCCGACGCGCTGCGGCGCAGGATCGCCTTCACGCGGAGCACCAGTTCCTGCGGGCTGAACGGCTTGGTTAGATAGTCATCCGCACCGAGCGAGAGTCCCTTGATGCGGTCGGGTTCCTCCTTGCGTGCGGTGAGCATCAGCACGGCGATGCCACTGGTTGCTTCATCGGCGCGCAGCTGCTCGAGCACTTCGAATCCGGAGAGCCCGGGGAGCATCAGGTCAAGCACGATCAGCGCCGGACGCTCGCGCAGCGCCGTCGCCAGCGCCTCCGTGCCATTGGACGCCGACGAGACGCGGAAGCCTTCCTTGGCGAGGTGGTAGACGACGAGCGCGACGATGTCGGGCTCGTCGTCCACGACGAGTATGCTCTCCCTCGGCTTGGATTCCGTCACGTCGGCTGTCCCTCAAGTCGGCGCAGCATGGTGGCGATGATCAGATCGATCGCCACCGTGTTGTGGCCGCCGCGCGGGATGACGAGATCCGCGTAGCGCTTGCTGGGCTCGACGAACTGGAGGTGCATCGGCTGGACCGTCGTGAGGTACTGATTGAGAATCTCCTCGAGCGGGCGGCCGCGCACCTTCATGTCGCGCCGGATGCGGCGGATGAGCCGCTCGTCCGCGTCGGTGTCGACAAAGACCTTCACGTCGCACCGGTCGCGCACTCGCTCGTCTACGAAGAGCAGGATGCCATCAATCACGATGACGTCGGCCGGCGCCACCGCCTTGCTCTCGTCGGCGCGCAGGTGCCGCACGAAATCGTAGATCGGCTTGTTGATGGGCACCCGCGCCGCGAGGTCGTCGAGCTGCGCGACGAGCAGGTCGACGTCGAACGCGTCCGGATGGTCCCAGTTGACGTTGCGCCGCTCGTCGAGCGTGAGTTCGGCGAAGTTGCGGTAGTACGCGTCCATGTCAATGAACGCGACCGATGCGGGCATCGCCTCGGCGATGCGCTTCGCGACCGTGGACTTGCCCGAACCGGTGCCGCCCGCAATGCCGATGATGAGTGGCTTCATTGAGCGCAGGGATCAAGGGCATCGCCTGCACGATGCCGGGGAGGGCGCGCCCCTGTAAGTGGCGAACGCGTCACGGTTTGGTATCGGTCGTCGCTGATGCGCTAAGGTTGGCGAGGGCGCCGCGTCGCCGTCAACCATGCCGCGGAGCCAACTGCCGTCGCAACGGTGCACTCTATAGTTTCTGTACATGCTGCCATCGGCCCGCGCGGCGCTCCTTGCGAGCGCCGTACTCGTCGGAGCCCCGCCGGCGCTTCGCGCGCAGGGCATTCCCGTGGATCTCGTCGTCGCCGCAACCTCCGACGTGCACGGACGCGTGCGGGCGTGGGACTACTTTGCCGACACCGCCGAGACCACCCGCGGGCTCACGCGACTCGCCACGGCAGTGGATTCGGTGCGCCGCGCAAACCCCGGCCGGGTGATCCTGCTCGACGGCGGCGACCTGCTGCAAGGCAATCCGCTGACCTTCGCAGCATCGCGCAATCCCACGGCTCCACACCCGGTGATCGCCGCGATGAACGCGATGCGGTACGACGCCGCGGCAGTGGGCAACCACGAGTTCAACTACGGTGTGCCGTTCCTCGAGCGGGCGGTGGCGGAGTCGCGCTTCCCGTTCCTCGCGGCAAACGCGCGCCGCCCCGATGGTTCACGCGCCTTCCCAGCCTACACTCTCCTCGAGCGCGCAGGAGTGAAGGTCGGCATCGTCGGCGCGACGAATCCCGGGGCCAACGTCTGGGACCGCGCCAACCTGCAAGGGCGGATGTCGGCGTCGGAGATCGTGCCCGCGGTGCGTGTTGCCGTTGATTCGGTGCGCGCAGCGGGTGCCGAGTTCGTCGTCGCCGTGCTGCATACCGGGATCGGCGGTCCGAGTAGCTACGATACAATCGGCATGGGCGCTGAGAACGTGGCGGGTGATGTTGCGCGACGCGTGCCGGGCATCGACCTCATTATCTACGGCCACTCGCATCGCGAGGTCGCCGACACGACGATCAACGGCGTCATGCTCATGCAGCCGCAGCAGTGGGCGGGCAGTCTCGCGGTGGCGACGATCCGGCTGCAGAACCGCGGCGCGTCCTGGAGCGCGATCGAGAAACGCGGCCAGTTGGTGCGCGCCCGCGGGCACGACGAGTCACCCGTGGTGGTGCAGGCCGTCGCGGCCGCGCACGAGGCGGCGCGAACGCAGGCAAACCGCGCCATCGGCGTCACGGGCGCCGCGTGGCGCTCCGACTCATCGCGCACGCACGACACTCCGCTCGTGGATTTCGTCCTCGACGTCGAGCGGCGCGTCTTCGGCGCCGACCTCGCGTCCACGGCGGCGTTTGACCTCGGCGCCCAGCTCGGTCCACAGACGATCTCCGTCGCGCAACTGGCGAGGTTGTATCCGTACGAGAACACGCTGCAGCTTGTGAAGATCGGCGGCGCCGTATTGAAGGCCTACCTCGAGCAGAGCGCGCGCTACTTCGTGGTGAAGTCTGGGGCAGAGCCGGTGGTGACGACGGACCCCGACATCCCCGGGTTCAACTTCGATATCATCGGCGGCGCCGAGTACGTGATGGATCTCTCGCGGCCGATGGGCGACCGGATCACCGCGCTGAAGGTTCGGGGCCGCGTCGTGGCGGCGACCGATTCGTTCACGCTGGCCGTGAACAACTATCGCGCTGGCGGGGGCGGCGGATACACCATGCTGAAGGGCGCGCGAGTGCTGCGCGACACGCAGGTGGAGATCCGCGATCTTCTCATCGCCGCCATCGAGCGCAAGCGGGAGTTGGCCGCTCCGGAGTACGCCGATCATCACTGGCGCATCGAGCCCGCGGACTACGCGGCGGCAGCGTATCGCGCGTTGCATCCTCCGGCACGCGGTCCCTCGGCTCCACCAGATGCTTGGGCGGCGTCCGCAGGCGCGGCACCGCCGCGCACCCCCTCAGCCGCTGGCCCGGCGACGTTGCGCGTGATCAGCGTGAATGACTTCCACGGCGCGCTCGAGCCGCGGCCCGACGGCAACCAGGGCAACCGTGGCGGCGCGGCGCAGCTGGCGCACGCCATCCGCAGCGCTGAGAAGGAGTACGGCGAGTCGTGCGTCACCGTGCTCGTGGACGGCGGCGACATGTTCCAGGGCACGGCAGCATCCAACCTCGCCTTCGGCCGGCCGGTGGTGCAGTTCTACAACACGCTGGGATTCGCCGCCGGCGCCCTGGGCAACCACGAGTTCGACTGGGGCCAAGATTCGCTGCGCGCGCGGTTGAAGGAACTGCACCACGCGGTCCTCGGCGCGAACGTCACGTACGCGGATGGCCGTCCCGTGCCGTGGATTCGCGCCGACACGATTGTCGTGCGCGGCGGCGTGCGCGTCGGCATCGTGGGTGTCGCGTCACCGCTGACACCGCGCACGACGAAGGCCTCCAACGTGGCCGACCTTCGCTTCGCCGCACCGGCGCCCGTGATCAACACCCGAGTCCGGGCGCTCCGCGCGCGCGGTGCGACGGTCATCATCGTTGTTGCCCACGACGGCGCGTTCTGCAGTGGGCGCGGCGCGGCGCAGACGTGCCAGGGCGAAGTGATGCAGATGGCGCAGGGGATCACGGAGAAAGTGGATGCAATCATCAGCGGGCACACGCACTCGCTGCTCAACACCGAAGTCAATGGCGTGCCGCTGGTGCAGGCGCGCTCGAACGGGCGCGCCATCGCCGTCGTCGACCTGCCGCTCGGCGCCGACGGAGCGGTCGCTGGCAAGGCGCACGCGTGGGTGCGCAACGTGGACAGCGACACGACGCCCGCGGAGCCTGACGTCGCCGCGCTTGTGCGCGATGCGGCCGCGAGCGTGGCGGCGCGCGTCATCCAGTCGCATGGCGAACTCCGAGCCCCGCTGCTGCGCCGCGGCGAGGAATACGGACTCGGCCACCTCATCGCCGACGCGCAGCGCGCGGCGGGCGAGGCCGACTTCGCCGTGATGAACAACGGCGGCATCCGCGCCGACCTGCGAGCCGGCCCGGTGACATACGGCGCGCTCTTCGAGGTGCAGCCCTTTGGTAACGTGCTATACCGAGTGACGGCGCGCGGCAGCGCGCTCCGCGCCTACTTCGAGAGGATGTACGACGGCCAGCGCGCGCCGCGGGTGCACGTCAGCGGCATCACTTTGCGATGGGACAACAGCAGGCCGGCCGGTGAACGCCTCGTCGAAGCGCGGCTGCCTGGCGGCCAGCCGCTGGACGCGGCACGCGAATACCGCCTCGTGCTTAGCGACTTCATGCTCACCGGCGGCGACGGACTCGGCCTTGGCGATGCGGCACGTGTCGTGGAACCTCTGAATGTCCAGGATCTCGACGCTCTCGTCGCGTTCGTGCGCGCCATGCCCGGGGGCGTGATCGCCGCCGATGAGACGCCGCGCCTTCTCTATCCGAAGCCATGAGTGAGCCCCTCACCGTCTTCATCAACGCACGCACGGTGCACGTGCCGCCCGGCGCGACGGTGCTCGATGCGGTGTGTGCGTTTGACGCCGCCGAAGGCGAAGCGCTCTTGGCGGGCACGCGCGGCGTGACCGACAGCCGCGGTTTGCCGGCGGCGCACGACGCCGTGGTGTTCGGCGGCGCCATCTACCGTCTCGTGTCCGCTCGCGCCGAACGAGCTGAGGACGGCGTTTGACCGTCGCCACAGCCGACCTCATTCAGCGGCTCCCGAAGACGGAGCTTCACTGTCATCTCGACGGCTGCGTACGCCCGGGGACGCTGCTCGAGCTCGCCGCGGAATACAACAAGCCGATGCCCGCCGATGACACCGAGTCGCTCGCGGCGTACATGCTCGTGGACGACGCCGAGAATCTTGAGGACTACCTCGAGCGCTTCTCGGTAACGCTCTCGGTGATGCAGACCGCGGCGGCGCTCGAACGCATCACGTACGAACTTGCGGAAGACGCTGCGCGTGAGGGCGTGCGCTACCTCGAGACGCGCTACGCGCCGGTGCTGAACGTCCGTGGCAGCCTGTCGCTAGAGGAAACCATTGAGGCGCCGCTGCGCGGTCTCGCGCGCGCCCAACGTGAATACGGCATCGTCGGTCGCATCATCGTGTGCGCCATCCGCAACATGGCGCCTGAGGTCTCCCTCGAGCTCGCGCGGCTCGCCGTGGGCTACAAGGACCGCGGCGTCGTCGGTTTCGACCTCGCCGGCGACGAGATCGGCAACCGCGCGAGCCGCCACAAGGATGCGTTTGATTACGCTCGCGCCCATGACCTGCCGTGCACGTGCCATGCGGGCGAGGGCGACGGCGCAGAGTCGGTGCGCGACGCGGTGCACCGCTGCGGCGCGTGCCGCATCGGCCACGGGACGCGGCTCATCGAGGACGACTCGCTGACGCAATACGTGGCGGATCGCCAGATCACCATGGAGTGCTGTCTGACGAGCAACGTGCAGACGCGCGCGAGCGCGTCGCTCGACACGCATCCGATGCGCACCTACTTCGATCGCGGGCTCAACGTCGCGCTGAGCACCGACAATCGCTTGATGAGCGGCGTCACGCTCACCGATGAGTATCAGAAGGCCGCAAAGTACCTGGGATTCAGCTTCGAGGAACTGTGCACGGTGGCGCGCAACGGCTTCGCCAGCGCCTTTCTTCACGAGAACGAGCGCCGCGTCCTGCTCGCCGCGGCGGACCAGGAGATCGCCACGCTGTTGGAGGAGGTGCGGAAGTGACCCGTCGATCAGTCCCCGCGCACAGCGCTGACGCCGCGCGCGAAGCCGCCGCTGTCATACGCGAGCGGCTCGGCGTCAATGCGCCGGCCTGCGCCATCATCCTCGGTTCGGGACTTGGCGGGCTCGCCGATCGCATCGAGAACGCCAAGCGACTGCCGTACAGCGAGATCCCGGGTTTCCACGCAACGAACGTCCTCGGCCACAAAGGACAGCTGATCGCCGGTACACTCGGCGGGCGCGACGTGATCGCCCTCGCGGGGCGCTTTCACATGTACGAGGGACACTCCCCGCAGGTCAGCGCCTTCCCCGTGCGCGTCGTGCACGCGCTCGGAGCGCGCACGCTATTTGTATCAAATGCGGCCGGCGGAATTCGCCGCACGTTCAGTGCCGGCGACCTGATGCTCATCGAGGACCACATCAACCTGCAGTTTGTGAATCCGCTCGCCGGTCCGGTGGAGTCCACCGACGAACGGTTCCCCGACATGAGCGCGCCATATTCACCCCGCCTCAAGGCGCTCTTGCGCGAGGCAGCGAAGCGTCTGCACATGCCGCTGCAGGCCGGCGTCTACGTCGGCTTGCTGGGACCGACGTACGAGACGCTCGCGGAAGTGCGCATGCTCGAGAAGCTCGGCGCCGACGCCACCGGCATGAGCACGGTGCCCGAGGTGATCCTCGCGAATGCGTTGGGCCTCGAGGTCGTGGGCGTCTCGCTCATCTCAAACCCGGCCGCCGGGCTCACGCCCGAGAAGCTCAGCCACGCCGACGTGATGCGCGCGGCCGAGGCGGCGGGGGAGAAGTTCTGTCAGCTCGTGACGGAGTTTGTGAAGATGCTGCCGTCGGCTACTTCTTCGGCGCCGGCAAGCTGAGCAGGCGCTTCTTGAAGGCCTGAAAGCTTGGCGCGTCGCGGGTGAGGCCCTTCAGCTGAGCCGTCGGGTACGTCGCGATGAGACGCTTCGTGTCGGCGATGCGCGACTCCTCCATCGGGTGCGACGCGAAGAAGCGTTCCACTTCAGTCGGCCGTTCCTTACGCTCCTGCTGGAGGATCTCGAACATCTCGGGGATGCCGTTCGGGTCAATGCCGACCCTGATCACGAAGCGCACGCCTTCCTCGTCGGCCTCCGTCTCGTCGGTGCGGCTGAACTTCGCGAACGCCGCATTCGCGCCGATGCTGAGCGCTGTCTGCGTGAGGTCGGAGTTGCAGGCCGACGTCAGCGTGCAGAGCAGCGTGGCGCCGATGTTCGCGCCCTGCGCCTTTTGCATCTGCTTGATGCTGTGCCGCCGCGTCACATGGCCAATCTCGTGGCCGACCACGCCGGCCACCTGCGCCATCGACGTGGCGCGCTCGATCAACCCCCGGTTCACGTAGATGTACCCACCCGGCACGGCGAAGGCATTCACCTCGCGGCTATCGACAACGGAGAAGTGCCAGTCGAGATTTCGTTGGTCAGCCACCCTGGCCAGTGAGTCGCCGAGGGCCGTGATGTAGCGGGTCACCTCCGGATCGTGGACGAGCGGAAGCTCCTTGGCGATCTGCGAGGCGAAGTTGGTGCCGATCTCAACCTCCTGCTGGGTGGAGACGGCGCAGGCCGCACCAAGCAGCAGCGGCGCGATCAGGGCGGCACGGGCCGCATGAACGAAACGGTAGCGCATGGAGACAAAATTCGGTGAAGTGGCTCACGACGGCAAGGGATCTGAAGCGCCGTAAGGCACGCGAGCGGAATGGCCTGTTCGTCGCCGAGGGCGTGCGAACGGTTGAGGAGCTGGCGCGCTCGTCGCTCGTCGTCGAGGCGGTGCTCCTCGCTGAACGCGCCGCATCGGATGAACGCGCCGTCGCCGCGGCGCGTGACTTCGAAGCACGCGGCGTCCCGGTGACCCAGCTCACGGACGCCGAGTTCGACTCCGCAGCCGACACGGAGCAACCGCAGGGCGTGCTCGCCATCGTGCGTGCGCCGCGCCGGGCGCTCGATATGCTCGCGGCCGCCGATGGCCTGCGGCTCCTCGTGCTCGACGGCATCCAGGATCCGGGCAACGTGGGGGTACTCGTGCGGACCGCGGCGGCGCTCGGCGCGACGGCCTTGATTGCGCTTCCCGGCACTGTGGACCTGTGGAATGCGAAAGTCGTCCGCAGTGCAGCGGGCACGCACTTCCGCTTTCCCGCACTCGACGCGACAACCGCGGCGCTGTTTGCGTACCTCGACCGTCACGGCGTGGCGCTCTGGGGAACGGACGCCCGCGGCACGGCGGTGGGTGATGTGGCGGCGCCCGCGCGATTGGCGCTCGCCGTTGGGAATGAAGGCGCCGGCCTGTCAGAGGCGTTGCGCGCGCGCTGCTCGACCGTCGTGTCGTTGCCAATGGCGCCCGATGTGGAATCGCTCAACGTCGCGGTCGCCACAGGCATCATCCTGTACGCACTCCGCCCTTAGGCTCAGCACCCCCGCACCCCGCACCCCGCACCCCGCACGCACTCGTGAACACGCCGCCATTGTTCGCCCTGCTCGCCCCAATCGTCGGCCTCTTCGGCGCCATCTTCGGGTCGTTCCTCAACGTGTGCATCGCACGCTGGCCCAAGGACGAATCGGTGATTCGCCCGCGGTCGCGGTGCCCCGGTTGCGGCGGATTGATCGCCTGGTACGACAATATTCCCGTCGTCAGCTGGCTCGTGCTGCGCGCGCGCTGCCGCACCTGCGGTGAGCGCATCAGCGTCCAGTATCCGCTTGTCGAAGCGGCGACTGCCGCGCTCTGGATCGGTGCGCTGTGGCTGCTCGGTCCGACGCTGGTCGCGCTGCGCCTCGCGTTGGTGGCGACGATTCTCCTGGGCGTCGCGATCACCGATGCGCAGAGCTACCTCATCCCCGACGGCTTCACGATCTCCGGACTCGTGATCGCCGGCGTCGGCGCGATCGCCGGCGCGTTCCTCGGCGAGCAACTCCCCTTCGTCGGCCCGTGGAACGCGCTGCTTGGGGCGTGCACCGGCGCGGGCGCCATTACGATTGTCGGCTGGCTCGGCGAAGTCGCGATGAAGAAGGAGGCGATGGGATACGGCGACGCCACGCTGATGGCGTTCGTCGGTGCGACGGTCGGCCCGGTCCGCGCCTTGCTCTGCATCATGGTCGGCTCAGTGTTGGCCGTCGCCGCCTTTGTTGTCATCTATCCGTTTGGCAGGTTCCGCGCGTGGCGCGCCGGCCGGGACTACTCGACGCCGCTCGTGCCCTTCGGCGTCTTCCTTGCGCCTGCGGCGATCCTCACGTTGCTTTTCGGCAATGCCCTTCTCCAATGGTATGCGGAGTGGGCGCTCGGCTGAGCCGCGGACCACTGCCGCGCCAACCCTAAGAGGTGTCATGCGTTCCTTCCCTCGTCTCGCCGCTCTGAGTACCGCGGCGCTGACGGTCCTGTCGGCCTGCCGCGACACGCGAGCGGTCACATACGGCGGACCTTATGGCGACCTCGTCGGCAAGTACGTGCCGCAGGTTGAGAAAGCCACCAAGCTCACGTTCAAGACGCCGCCCAAGGTGGAGCAGCGCTCGTCCGACGAAGTGCGCACGTTTCTCGAGAAGGAGTTCAACGACAACCTGCCCGCCCTCGAGCTCGAGGGGGCCGCGCGGGCGTACAAGCTCCTCGGGTTCCTGCCCGACACCATGGACCTGCGCCGCTTCATGCTCCGCCTGCTTGGCGAACAGGTCATTGGTTACTACGATCCCGCCACGAAAGTCCTGTATGTAGTGCGTGACACTTCCGCCGGCCGCGCCGCGCTGGTGGAAGTGACGGTTGCGCACGAGTTGGTGCACGCCCTGCAGGACCAGTATGTCCAGCTTGACTCGATCCAGAAGCAGCGGGACGACAACGACCGGCTCACCGCGGCGCAGGCGGTCATGGAAGGGCAGGCCACGTACGAGCAGATGTCGGCGATGCTTGGCGGCGACCTCGGTGTGCGCATGCCCGGCGGATGGGACCGGGTGCGCGAGATGATTCGTGAGAACCAGACGGCGATGCCGGTCTTCAACAGCGCGCCGATGCTCTTGCAGGAGACGCTTCTATTTCCGTACCTGAGTGGGGCGGAGTTCATGCGGCGGTTCAAGGAAGCAAAGCTGGGGAGGCCGCCGTGGCAGCCGCTCCCGGCAAGTACCGAGCAGGTCTTGCACTTCGCGAAGTACGTCGCGGGCGAAAGGCCGATCACGGTCGAGTTGCCGCCGCTGCTGACCGGCACCAAGGTGTACGAGAACAACCTCGGCGAGTTTGAAACGCGCCTCTTTCTCTTTGAGGCGCTGCAGGATCTGGGGACGGCGGCGCGGTCCGCCGAAGGATGGGGAGGCGATCGGTACGTTGTCGCCAACCTAGCCGGAGGTGCGGGGCTCGTCTGGGTGACGGTGTGGGACACGCCCATGGATGCGGGCGAGTTCCGCGACGCGGCCCAGCGCGCTGCGCAGCGCCGCTTGGGCGCAGCGGGAACAGGCACGCCGGAGCTGAAGCGGTTCGCGGGGAAGGGACGCGCGGTGGAGATTGCCGCCGTGACGGTGCAGGGCAAGCCAGCGATCATCTGGACCGACGTGCCGGCCGGCAGCGGCACGCGGCTCATTGACGCCGCCAAAGTGCGGCTGACGGAGCGGTAGCGGAGGGCAGCCTGATGCCACGAATGATCTTGACACGATGCGCGCGGTTCGCGCCGGCAATGCTACTCATGCTGGCCAGTGCCGGGTGCCTCGACTGGAAGCAGACGACCGCGGCGCCCGAAGACTCGGTGCGGCGCTACATCTCGCTCGTGCAGACGCTCGACGGCTCGCGCACGGCCGCGCTCGTCGCACGCGCCGCCCCGACGCCGGGTAGTGGTGCGGCCATCACCGCGGTCCTCCCACAGCAAGTCCTCCGTGGTGGCACGGTGCAGACGACGCTCACGTCGGCCACACCGTTCAGCCGCGCCGTCTTCAGCGTTCCCGGCAACAACGACCACTGGGAACTCTCGCTCGCCGCACCCGCCACCAGCGTCACCGTGCTCATCGTGATCTCCGTCGAAATGCCGAAGACGACGTTCACGCTGCAGCTCGCCGGCGGCGGCACGAGCAACAC
Source organism: Gemmatimonadota bacterium (assembly GCA_023249305.1). Taxonomy (GTDB): domain Bacteria; phylum Gemmatimonadota; class Gemmatimonadetes; order Gemmatimonadales; family Gemmatimonadaceae; genus PNKL01. The sequence goes on along the minus strand of JAHFCU010000028.1, from coordinate 9,730 downwards.
CGGCCCGTATCAGTCCACCGATCTCGGCGTGATCTTCGTCGGCACCGGTGAGATCCAGACCAATGTGACGTGGAACACTCCGGCCGATGTGGACCTGCACCTGATCGATCCATCCGGCAAGGAGATCTACTACGGGTCGCGCACCTCGACGACGGGCGGCCAGCTCGACCTCGACTCGAACGCGGCCTGCGGCACCGATGGCCCGCGCGCCGAGAACATCTTCTGGCCTGACGGCATCGTGGTGCCGCACGGCGAGTACATCCTGCGCGTGGACTACTGGTCGAGCTGCGGCGCGACGAGCACCAACTACACGGTGACGATCAACTTGCGCGGCCTGCCTCCGCAGATCTACACGGGCACGTTAACGGGCACGGGCTCAGGTGCCGGGGCTGGCGCCGGCAGGACGATTGCGGTGTTCTCATACTGAGAACACAGAGAGAAACAGAGCACAACAGAGTACAACAGAGGCTCGGCGCGATCTTCGCGGCCGAGCCTCTCTCTCATGCGATCTGTTCTAGTCTGTTCTACCCTGTTGTGCTCTGTTGTAATCCGTTGCCCTCTCATCCTATGATGCGTCCCACCGCCCACGTGACCACGCCAATCACCGCGCCGAGCACGTAGCCCAGGTATACGATCAGGTTCAGCTCCTTCTGTGTCACGTTGCGCACCAGTTCTTCCATGCGCTGCGTGCTGAAGCCGAGCACCTTGCGTTCTACTGTGCCGTGGACGTCAAGCGTCGCCACCCACTCGGGCAGCTGCTGCATCAGCCATGCCCACAACACCGGGGCCGCACGGTGCGCGAGCGTGACGCTCGCATCGGGCGGCAACAGTCGCGAGAGCTGACCGATGGGACGGTCGAGCAATGCGCGCCCCGCGGTCGCCGCCGTTTCGGTGCCGAGCTCGCGGGCTCGCGTTGAGCGGGCGGCGTCAATGATCCATCCAGCCACGACCTGATCCTGCAGCGGCGCGAGCACCTCGCCCCACGTGCGCCCCTCGGCCCGCACCAGCGCGTCGCCGACGGCACGCTCCACAAACTGCTGCGTGCGCTCGGTCCCCGCGACACGCAACAGGAAGTCGCCGACCTTCGCGCGTATCGGCCGCCCCTCCTGCGTGCGCCCCTCCTCGAGCAGCTCCGTCGCGAGCAGCGCGGCCTGCGTCGCGAGTTCCGCGCGACGCTCAGGCGTAAGGAGAAAGCCGAGTTCAAGTGGTGCGAGTTCCGCTCGGGCGCGTTGCACGAAGGCGAGCACTTGCGCCTCGAACGCCGGCGTCTCGGCGTGTGCGGCGAGCGCGGCCGCCAGCTGCGGCCCAAGCACGTCAAGCGCGCGCTCCACGTCGGGCAGCACCTCGACTGGCAGCAGCGAACGCAGCGACGGCCACTCGCGCTCGAGCAGGCGCTGCACGAACTCCGCGAGCTTCGCGTCCACCGTGTCGCGCAGGCCGTCCTTTTGCAGCGCGTCGCCGATGTCCCCGGGCGTGAGCAGTCGCTCACCCACCACGCGACCGATGCTCTTGGCGAGCCGCGCCTTGTTTTTCGGGATCGCACCCTGCAAGCCGAATCGCCGCTCGTACGGATGGAACAGCATCCAGACCGCCACGGCGTTTGTCACGCCGCCGGCCACCGTGCCGACGACGACGTTGACGATGAAGCTGCCGAGCGGCGTCGAGAGGTCAATCACGGCAGCACTCCTCGCGAACTGCGCTGCGCGTCACTCATGAGAGACTCCACCGCCGCCGCGCCGCCCGCACCAACGGATGGTGCGGTGCGTGCTTGGGCTTCAGCAACGTGCCGCGGCACCCGCGCGCGCCGCAGCGGCAGGGGAAGCGTCGCTTGCGCGCATTCGTGTGCGGCTCGTCGAGTTCGATCGCATAATCGTAGCCGAGCTCCTCGCCCGGCTGGATGCGACGCACGCTCACGATCCACATCCGGTCGAGCGCCGGCATCGGCTCGCAGTTCGGCGCGCAGGAGTGGTTGATGAACCGCGCATCGTTGCCGCCGACGTTGGCGTCGATCACGCGATCGTCGTCGAGCTGCAACAGGTACGTGTGCTCCGCTTCCTCGTCGCCGTCCGCTTGGGTCGGGTAGCGGCGCTCGCCCTCGGCGTGCGTTATCTGTTCGCCCGAGTATTCGATGATGCGCACACCGGCGGCGATTGCGCGCACAGCAAACACGCCCAACCCGTGTCGCGGCGAACGGCGTCGGCGGAACTGTGACGGGGATGCAAACGGGAGCGCAGAAACGCGCACCCTCGGAGTGCGGTGCGGCATCGGCGGTTCAACGCGGCTTGTCAGCCGCGGCTTGGTCGTCCGCCGGCTGCGGCACTGAGGCGGCAGGCACATCAGTGCTCTGCCGTCCCCCGTCTGCCGTCTTCCGTCCGTCGTCAAACAACGGCAGGTCGTCGGCGAAGCCAAGTGGCGGGGCGGGGAGTAGCACGCGCTCAATCGCCTCGTCCATCGTCTGCACGAATGTGAAGCGCACCTGCGCGCGCACCTCGTCGGGCAGCTCGCGCAGGTCCTTCTCGTTCGCCGCGGGGAGCATCACCTCGCGCAGGCCACTCCGGTATGCCGCCAGCACTTTTTCTTTCACGCCTCCGATCTCGAGCACGCGGCCGCGCAGTGTCACCTCGCCGGTGACCGCGACGTCGCGACGCACCGCGCGCCGGCTCATCACGCTGGCAATCGCCAACGTCACCGCCACGCCCGCGCTCGGACCGTCCTTCGGCACCGACCCGGCCGGGAAATGGATGTGCAGGTCAGTGTGCTTGAGTTCGGGATCGCCGAGCCGCAACGTCCGCGCGCGTGACCGTACGTACGAGCACGCCGCGTCCACGGATTCACGCATTACGTCGCCGAGCTGGCCGGTGACGAGCAATCGTCCGCTGCCCGACATCAACAGCGCTTCAATCGTCATCAGCTCGCCACCCGACGCGGTCCACGCAAGCCCCGTCACCGCTCCGATCTCAGCGGCCTGCTCGGCCGCCTCCGCGGCGTATCGTGGCGGGCCCAGCACGTCCTCGATGCGCGCTTGGTCCACGACCCACGCCCCGAGCTCGCCGTCGGCTTTGCGACGCGCGCGCTTCCGCATCAGCGCCGAGAGGTTGCGCTCGAAATTGCGCAGCCCCGCTTCGCGCGAGTAGCGGCTCACGAGGAAGCCCAGTGCTTCGTCGGTGAACTGCAGGTCGAACTCGCCGATTCCGTGCTCCTCGAGCAGGCGCGGCAGCAGGTAGCGCCACGCAATCTCCACCTTTTCCTCGATGGTGTAGCCCGCGATGCGGATCACCTCGAGGCGGTCGCGCAGCGCGGCCGGGATGTCGAACAGGTTGTTCGCCGTCGCGATGAACAGCACCGACGACAGGTTCACCGGCAGGTTCAGGTAGTGATCCACGAACATCGCGTTCTGCGACGGGTCGAGCACCTCGAGCATCGCGGCCGCCGGATCGCCCACCGGGCCGCCCGCCGTCATCTTGTCAATCTCGTCAATCAGGAAGACCGGGTCGCTCACACCCACGCGGCGCAGCGCCTGCACGAACAGCCCCGGCAGCGATCCCACATAGGTGCGGCGATGCCCGCGGATCTCGGCTTCGTCGCGCACGCCGCCCACGGAGATGCGATAGAACTTGCGGCCGATGGCCGCCGCGATGGCCTCGCCCAGCGACGTCTTGCCCGTCCCCGGCGGACCCACGAAGCAGAGGATCGGACCCGGCGCGTTGCCGCCGCGCAGCTTGTGCACGGCCAGGTGCTCGAGAATGCGGTCCTTCGCCTCGCGCAGGCCCCAATGGCGTGCGTCGAGCGCCTCCTCCACGCGGTCGAGCGCGATGTCCGTGGTGCCGCCCGTGCGTCCCCACGGCAGTGCGAGCACCCACTCAAGGTAGGTGCGCAGCACTTGGTACTCGCTCGACGCGCTCGACAGTCCGCGCAGCCGCGCGACCTCACGCCGCGCTTCCGTCGCCACCGTCGGCGGCAGCGGCGCCTCCTCGATCTGGCGCAGCAACTCGGCGGACTCGCTGTCCTGCGGTTCGCCTTCGCCCAGTTCCGCTTGGATCGCCCGCAGTTGCTGGCGCAGGTAGAACTCGCGGTGATGCCGCTCGATGTTTGCGTCGGTCTGCACCCGCACGTCCTCGAGCACCGCGGTGCGCGCCAGCTCCTTTTCCAACCGCGCGAGCACGTACGCCACGCGGTCGGCGACGTCGAGACGCTGCAGCACCTCGTCCTTGTCGGCCGCGCGGAACGGCCCGCGCGCGGCCACGAGATCGGCCGCGTAGCCCGGAGTTCCGGCATTGAGTCGCACGAGCGCCGACAGCTCGGGCGGTGTCGTGTCGCTCATCTCCACCAAGCGGTCCGCCGCGTCGGCCAGTTGCCCGAGCAGCGCGCGCACGGCCGGCACATCAGCGGCCGTTTCCGTCACCGGCTCGTAGCTCGCGTACGCTACCGCTTGCCGGCGTGTCACAGCAATGATGCGCACGCGCGCCGAGCCCTCGAGTGTCACCTGCAGCGTGTCGCCGGCGACCGCGGCGCGTGAGACGACGCGCGCCAGCACGCCGATGCGTCCCGTCTCCGCGGCCGCATCGCCCGACGCGTCGCGCATCGACGCGACCGCGACAATCACCTCGAGGCTGCCCTCTGGATGCGCGCGCAGCAGGGCGACGTTTTCGGGGGCCCCCATCTGCACCGCGACACTGCCGCGGGGGAAGACCGCCGTGGACCGCAGCACAAGCAGCGGCCGATCAGGTTGGGCAGAGTCGGCGGGAGAGGACGGCCCGGTCGCGGTCACGCGTACTAAGGTAGCAATTACGCAATTCTGCGAAAGGCTCCCGCGGTCGCTGCGCCGTTTCCAACACCGCCATCTACCATCTACCCTCTACCATCTACCATCTCCAGCTCCCCTCACTGGACTATCTTTCACAAATGTTCCATGAACTCTCCGACAAGCTCGAAGCCACCTTTGCGAAACTCCGCGGCCGTGGCGTTCTCAGCGAGGCCGACATCAAGGACGGCCTGCGCGAGGTGCGCCGCGTTCTGATTGAAGCCGACGTCAACTTTCAGCTGACACGCGAGTTCCTCGAGCACGTCGAGAAGAAGGCCGTCGGCGTCTCGCAGATCCGCACCGTCTCGCCCGCACAGCAGCTCGTGAAGATCGTCTACGACGAGCTCACGGCGATGCTCGGCGAGCGCAAGGAAGGGCTCAAGCTCTCGTCGGTGCCGCCCACCGTCGTGCTCATGGTCGGCCTGCAGGGCTCCGGCAAGACAACGACCGCCGCGAAGCTCGCGCGCCGCCTCAAGGGCGAGGGACGTCAGGTGCGGCTCGTCGCCGCCGACGTCTATCGGCCTGCCGCGATCGATCAGCTCGAGACACTCGGCAACGAACTCGACATTCCCGTCTTTGTCGATCGCTCGACGACAGACGTCTTGAAGATTGCGCGCGCCGGCCTCGACATCTCGCGCCGCGAGCGCGACCGCGTGGTGCTCATTGACACCGCCGGTCGCCTACAAATCGACGACGAGATGATGGATGAGCTGCGCCGCCTCAAGGAAGCGGTGCGACCCGACGAGATTCTCCTCGTCGCCGACGGCATGACCGGCCAGGACGCCGTGAAGATCGCGCAGGGCTTCGACAGCGCACTCGGCGTCACCGGCGTGATCCTCACCAAGATGGACGGCGATGCGCGCGGCGGCGCGGCGCTCAGCATCTACGGCGTCACCAAGAAGCCCATCAAGTACATCGGCGTCGGCGAGAAGACCGACGCGCTTGAGGAGTTCCACCCCGACCGCATGGCCGGGCGCATCCTCCAGCAGGGCGATGTGCTCACGCTCGTGGAGAAGGCGCAAGGCGCCATTGACGCCGACGAAGCGAAGCGCCTCGACAAGAAGGTGCGGCGCGAAGGGATGGACCTGTCAGATTTCCTCGCCGCCATGAAGCAGATCCAGCGACTCGGCCCGATGGAGGGAATCCTCAAGCTCCTCCCCGGCGTGAACGCCAAGATGTTGAAGCAAGTCAACACCGATCCCCGGCGGCTCAAGCACCTCGAGGCGATCGTCCTTTCAATGACCGCCGAGGAGCGCAAGCAGCCCGACATCCTCAACGGCTCGCGCCGTGCGCGCATCGCCAAGGGAAGCGGCCGGCCGATCAGCGAAGTCAACAAGCTGCTTGAGCAGTTCCGCGGCATGCAGAAGATGATGAAGGCGATGAAGGGCGGGGGCAGGCTTCCGTTCCCCGGGATGCGCTAGCGATAAACGCGCAATGGGAGTCGGTCCGCGCGAAATTCTCGGGCCCATCGAGCGCGCTTCGCGCGCCGTCGGTGGGCCCTCCAGTATTCGCGCAGACCGACCCCCGTCGCACGCCTCGTCGTTCATCTACCGTCTGCCGTCTACCGTCTGCCGTCTGCCGTCACTTGAACAAGCCCCAATCCCCGCTTAACATTCTTGGCTCGCTGCTTCAGGCGATCCTTGCGGATCGTCCCCCGGTGCGCTCCGGATCTTCCGGTGGCGCGATGAGCTCGGTGGCAGCACCCAACCGCCTCTCTCTGGAGCGCATCCGATGGCCGTAGTCATCCGTCTTCGCCGCGCGGGCCGCAAGAAGGCCCCCATGTATCGCATCGTCGTTGCCGACTCGCGCATGCCGCGCGACGGCAAGTTCATCGAAGTCATCGGCCAGTACACGCCCCGCACGGGGGACAAGGCGGTGACCCTCAAAGGCGAGCGCGCCAACTACTGGCTCGACAACGGCGCGCAGCCGTCCGACACGGTGCGCTCCATCCTGCGCAAAGCGGGGGTCCTCAAGGCGCGCCACGAGCAGCGCCTTGCGGTCAAGATGGCGGCCAAGGCGGTCCCCGTCTCGGAGACCAGCGAGTAGCACGGTGACGAGCGGCCCGACCGCCGTCGTCGGGCGCGTGCGCCGCGCCCACGGCATCAAGGGCGAACTGGTGGTGGCCCTGCAGACTGACGCGCCGGACGCGATCTTCGCGGCCGGCGCGCGTGTCTTCGTCGGCACCGCCGACGGAGTTCTGTCACCGGATCCAAAGACCGGCGTCCTCCGCGAGCTCGTCGTGCACGCCACACGCCCGTTCAAAGACGGCTTGCTCGTGCAGTTCGACGGGATCACGGATCGCACCGAGGCCGAGCGGTGGCGGAGCAGCTCGCTGCTCGTGCCGATGGACGAACTCGATCCGCCTGGCGACGGCGAGTTATGGAGGCATGAGCTCCCCGGCATGCGCGCCCTCGATACGCACGGCGAAATGCTGGGCGAAGTGCGCGGATACTATGAACTGCCGCAGGGGCTCGTGCTCGAAATCCTCACCGCGCGCGGCCTCCGCGACGTACCGTTCAACGACGCGTTCGTCATCAGCTTCGACCGCGTCGCGCGCCAGATCACGCTCGACGTGCCGGAGGGACTGCTTGAGTGAAGATCAATATCGTCACCATCTTCCCCGAGTTCTTCAGCGGGCCGCTGTCGCTCAGTATTCCCGACAAGGCGCGCGAGGCGGGAAGCGTCACGTATCGCGTGGTGGACCTCCGCGACTACACGCACGATCGGCATCGCACGGTGGATGACTATCCGTACGGCGGCGGCGCTGGGATGGTAATGAAGCCGGGCCCGTTCTTCGAATGCGTCGAGGCACTCGGCGCCAAGCCGCCCATCGTTCTGCTCTCGCCGCGCGGCAAGGTGTTCTCGCACGCCGATGCCGAGCGATATGCGGCCGGCGATGAACTGACGCTGCTCTGCGGTCACTACAAGGACGTGGACCAGCGCGTCGCGGATCATCTCGCCACCGAGGAGATATCAGTCGGCGACTTCGTGCTCTCGGGCGGCGAGCCGGCCGCGCTCTGCGTCGTGGATGCGGTGGTTCGACTGCTCCCCGGCGCGATGAGCGATCTCGACAGCGCGCGCGGCGACTCGTTCTTCGGGCGCGGGATCTCCGCGCCGAGTTACACGCGGCCGCCCGAGTTCCGCGGGCAGATGGTGCCAGATGTGCTGCTGAGCGGGAATCACGCGGAGATTGAAAAATGGAGAAAGGCGGAGGGTGAGAGGCTGACGAAGTTGAGGGACGAGGACGGGGTGCGGGGGCTCGGTGCGGAGTGAAGAGTGGAGGGACGGGGAGGAGGAGCGAGGCCGACGTCCGTCCCTCCTACTCGTTCCCACACTCGTCCCCCCGCACCAAGCCCCCGCACTCCGCCCCCGTCCCTCTCTTGTGCCATCGTGCACGCCCTCCTATTCTGTGCGTCACAACTGAGCCTTTGGGCCGCACGGCCCCTTCTCGCATTCCAACCCACACTGGAGCCCCCCAATGCGGAGAATCGCCCTTGCCGCCGCGGTGTTCGCGGCGGCCGCCTGCGCAAACGACGCGGCTGCACCCACCGAATCCGCCACGGCCCATTCCGGCGTCGCGTCGCTCTCGGACCGCGCCGTCTACATCGTCGTGTTCCGCGATGAAGTGGCCGATCCACGAGGGCGAGCACTCGGCCTTGCCCAGCAGTTTGGCGGCACGGTCGCGCACACGTACACGGCAGCGCTGAAAGGTTTCGCCGGTTCGTTCTCCGGCACGGCGATGGCAGACCTCGCGCGCGATCCCGCGGTGGCCTACGTCGAGCGCGACCAGGAGATGACGGCCTTCGGCACGCAGACCGGCGCCACTTGGGGGCTCGACCGCATTGACCAGCGCGCACTTCCGCTCAGCGGTACGTACACGTTTACCGCGACGGGCGACGGCGTGCACGCCTACATCGTCGACACGGGCATTCGTACAACGCACAGCGAGTTCGGCGGGCGCGCGGTGGTGGGCTTTGATGCGATCAGCGATGGGCAGAACGGCATTGATTGCAACGGTCACGGCACGCACGTCTCGGGCACGGTCGGCGGCGCGACCTACGGCGTGGCGAAGGGGGTGGCGCTGGTCGCCGTGCGCGTGCTCAACTGTTCTGGAAGCGGCACGACCTCGGGTGTGATCGCCGGCGTGGATTGGGTGACGCAGAACGCGGTCAGGCCGGCAGTTGCCAACATGAGCCTCGGCGGCGGCGCGTCGACCGCGCTTGATCAGGCGGTCGCGAACTCGATCGCGAGCGGCGTGGCGTATGCCATCGCAGCCGGCAACGGCAACCAAGGGGGCATCGCGCAGGACGCATGCAAGTACTCGCCCGCGCGCGTGAGCACGGCGATGACCATCGGGGCGACGGACAAGAGCGACAAGAAGACGTCGTGGTCGAACTACGGCAACTGCGTCGACTGGTTCGCGCCCGGATTGAGCATCACATCGGCTTGGTACACGAGCGACGTCGCGACGAACACGATCAGCGGCACGTCCATGGCGACGCCGCACACGGCGGGCGTCGCGGCGCTCTACCTGCAAGGGAATCCCGCAGCGACGGCGCAGCAGGTGCGCGACGCGCTCTATGCCGCGACGACGAAGGGAATCGTCACCAGCTCGAAGACGACGAACAATCATCTGCTCTTCACGAGCTACTGAGAGAGGAACGAGGGCGGGGTGCGGGGGCTTGGTACGAGGTGAAGTGCGGAAGGAACGAGGGCGGGGTGCGGGGACTTGGTGCGGAGTGAAGAGTGGAGGGACGGGGAAGAGGAGCGACGCCGACGTCCGTCCCTCCTACTCGTTCCCACACCCGTCCCCCCGCACCAAGCCCCCGCACCCCGCACCCGTCCCTCTAACCCCAAGCAGATGTTGCGCTTGACTAGGGCCCTCTCCTCCAATAACCTTCAAGGCTCATCTATCGCCTCTTCTCGCAA
>JAHFCU010000027.1 GCA_023249305.1 Gemmatimonadota bacterium | reverse complement strand
CCGCGCGCTCGGCCGCCTCGCGCTGCAGCCTCGGCACGTTGGCGTGCGCGAGAATCTTCTTGGCCGCCGGCCGGAAGACCCCGTTGCCGCCCGTATGGTCGCCGTGATGGTGCGTGTTCACCAGGAAGTCGAGCGGACGCGAGGAGGTGCGCGCGTTCACCGCATCGAGACAGATCTTCGCGGTGTCGGGGAACTGCGAGTCGACGACGACGGCGCTCTTGCCGTCGATGTGCCAGCCGATGGTGCCTCCGCGGCCGGTGAATGTGCCCACCGTGCCACGCACGAGCGTGAGCAGGTCGGGCTCCTGCACGGTGGTGCCCTGGGCAAGCAGCGATCGCCAATCGATGGCGGTGGCCGCGAGCGCGAGCGTGGAGGACTGGAGAAAACGGCGACGATTGATGGGCATGGTGGAAGGCACGGGAAGGATCGGCGTGATGGGCATCGACCAGGGCCGCGCGCAGAGCAGCGCCCGCAACGCGGTGCCTCCTATTGTACGAATCGCGGGCGGCGCCCGCGAGCACTCAGCGTTCGATCACCCGGCCATTGACGATGGTGGTGCTTGCCTCGAGCTGTGGCAGCTCGCGCGGCGCGATGCCGTAGAGATCGTGCGACCAGACCACGAAATCGGCCAGCTTCCCCGGTTCAATCGACCCCTTTGTCGTCTCCTCGAACGCGGCGTACGCCGAGCCCATCGTATGAATGCGCAACGCGTCGCGCATGCTCAGCCGCTGCTCGGGCCCCGGCACGTAGTCCTCGCGACCGCGGCGCAGCATCGCGCCCTGAAACGCATACCGTGGCTCGCCGAGGATGGTCGCCGGCAGGTCGCAGCCGAAGGCCAGCGGGATCCCCATGTTCATCATCGTGCGAAGGGGGAGATACCGCCGCATGAGCGCATCGCTGCAGAGCTGCCGCGTGGCGGCGCCAAAGAACGCGATCCACTGCGGCTGTACGCTGATGACCATCCCCAGTTTCCTGATGCGCTCCAGCGCCGCCGGGGTGGGGAAGATGGCGTGCTCGATGCGATGCCGGTGGTTGTCGCGCGGGCTGGCGTTGAGCGCCGACTCCACCGCATTGAGGGACATGTCGATGGCCCGGTCGCCGCAGGCGTGAAACGCAATCTGCAATCCGGTCTTGTGCAGCTTCAGCACCATGCGATTCAGTACGTCCTGCTCGAAGAACGGGTACGCCCGGTTCGACAACGCGAGGCTGTTATCGTACATCAACCCGGTGCCCGCGCTGAAGCCGCCGTCGATGGCCAGTTTCCAGCCCCCAAACGTGAGCCACGGGTCGGTGAAACGTTCGAACGCCTGCAGCGCTGCGTCCAGTTGCTGCTCGGAGTTGAGGTAGCGCAGCAGATAGAGCCGCGTGCGCAGTTCGCCGCGCCGCGCCAGCGCGCGATACAGATCGACATGCGCCTGCTGCATCACGATGACGTCCTGCGCGCTCGTATACCCGAAGGCGAGGGTGCGTCGCTGGCCTTCCAGCACATCCTGCTCATTCAGCGTGCCATATCCCGGAATGCTGCGCGCGATCAATTGCTCGGCCGGGTAGTGGAAGAGCAGCCCGTTCGGCTCGCCATTCGCGTCGCGGCCGAACTTCGCGTTGAGCGGATCGCGCGATGTGCTGGTAACGCCCGCGAGTCGCAGCGCGCGCGAGTTGGCCATGCCGAACTGTCCTGACCGGTCTTTCACGTACACGGGATGATCCGGCGAGACTGCGTCCAGCTCCGCCAGCGTCGGCATCATCGGCACGCTCAAGCTGAATCCCTGATTGCCAACCACCCACTCGCCCTTGGGGGTCACCTTGGCGCGCGCCGCCACGAGTCCAAGCAGATCGTCCTTGGTGCGCGCCTTCGGAAACCGGAGATCAAAGAGCGACGCACGGAACTGCTGGCCGTAGTACAGAACGTGGAGGTGCGAATCCACGAGCCCGGGCGTCACGCACTTGCCACCGAGGTCGATGACCTTTGTGTTTGGGCCCGCCTGCGCCCGAACGGCGTTCGTCGTCCCGACGAAGGCGATCTTCCCGTCGCGCACCGCCACCGCTTCGGCCAGTGAGTCACGCGCGTCGACCGTGATAATCTTGCCATTGAGGAGCACGAGGTCGGCGTCACCGGCCGCCTGCGAATTCAATGCACTGCACGCCGTTCGCGCCTGCGCCCAACGTGGGGAAAGGACGGCCGCGCCGCCCGCTAGCGCTGCCGTGAACGACCGTCGGTTCATGCCGACCATGTCCGCCTCCGTTCTTGCTGCTCGATGCACATCTACGAGCACTGGGCGGGGACCGAAATAGGGCGAACGCTTTCGGCATGTAAGGCAACGCGGATCGCGGGTGTCGCACCTGCGGCCCCCAATGAAAAACGGCATCTCCACGCGGAGATGCCGTTTCCCACCCAGTCACCGGAGCCGAAGCCCCGATGACCCCCCTTCATTTAGAACATGTAGATCAGCTTCGCGATCAGCGTGCCGCCGGTGTACGGGCGGTTGCCGTAGCCGGTCGTCAGTGCGCCAAGCGGATCAATGCGCGGCGAGCCGTCGGCCAGGTTGGTCGTGGCGAAGTCCTTGATGTCCAGCTTCTCGTACCAGTAGCCCACGCCCACGCCGATGTTCGCGCGGAACATGTGCTTCACATCCACCTTCATCTGCGTCCACGTGTTGGTCACGTTGGGCTCGGCGATGAAGCACGGGACCAGCACGACTCCGGCCAGCGAGGTCGTGCACGGCTTGGTGTCGCCCGTCGTCAGGATGCTGTTGTTCACCAGCGCCGTGAGGCGCGGGCCGCCAAAGTTGAAGGCGTTGTCCGAGTTGCTGTAGTTGTAGCTGAACTTCACGTCGGTGTTCGGGAAGAGCTTGGTCAGCTCCACGAATGCGCCGGCCGTCTTCACGTCTTCCGCATTGTCCAGCGACCAATTGCGGGCGGGATCGGTGAAGCTCTGGTAGAGCGCGCCCGCCGTGATCGGGTTCGCGTTGCGCGACATCTGGTTGGTCGTGACCTTGTCCATCCCGTAGTTCACGCCCAGCGTGACCTTGTCGTTCGGATAAAAGTTCGCGGTCACGCTCGTCGACGTCGTCTTGTTGGACAGCAAGCCGAACTCATGCCCTTCGCCCGAGTACTTGTCGTCCATGGCGGCGAACGTGAGGTTGACGTCGAACTTGTTGGTCGGGTTGAGCGACAGGATCACCTGGCTCTTGGTGCGGTCCATGTCGGCTTCGTCGTAGAACCGAATGCCGCCCTGGCTGCCCGTCTCCTCGACGTACTCCTGCGAGAAGCCGCTGCCAACGCGCGACGTCTTCTCGAAGATGCCGCGGAGCGTGCCGTACTTGTTCTGGTACGCGTCGAGCGAGAAGCGGAACGTGTAGTCCGTCATGTCGCCGAACGCGCGCCCTTCGCGCTTGAAGTCGTCCATGATGTAGCCGATCTTCGCCTGCGTGAACTTGTGCGGCAGCATGAACGTGGCACCCGCCTCCATCGTGTTCTGGCGGATGTTGAAGTGCTCCGTGCCTTCGCCCGGCAGGTATTCCGGCACCGCGTCAAAGCGCACGCTGTAGCTGTAATCGTAGAACGGCGTGCTGTTCTCGTGATCATTGAAGCGGTACTTCATGTCGAACGCGAAGTAGTCGGTCGGCCGCGTCGAGAAGTTGATGAGGGCGTTGAGCCCCTTCACCTCCGCCTGCGCCGACGCGCGCGGCAGCGCCGCGAGCCCCGGGAAGTACAGATACGTCGCGGCGTTGGCGATGTTCGCGTTGGTCGTGAACGGCATCAGCGCCTCGTCCTGCGTCATCGAGACATACGCGATCTGGCCGTTCAGCACCGTGTGCCCCGGCATCTTATACAGCCCGAGGACGCGGAACATGTTCATCTGGCTGCTGGGCGGCATCGACATGGCGCCCTTGGCGGGACCGTTGCCGTTGCTGTAGCCGCTGGCATCCCACGGACCGTTCGGCGGCGTCTTGCCGTTGCTGTAGTCCGTCGCGAAGAGCGGGCTGTCCCACGTCAGCGTCGAGAACTGGTTCTTGAAGAACGAACCCTGGTACTCGGCGCGCACCATGCCCCACGCCGGCTTGTTGTACTCGATGCCCGCGGTCAGCTCGTTGGTCGAGTTGTCCAGGGCCATCGGCAGCTCTTCCGCGTTGTTGAACGCGAAGGCCGCGCCCCACGGCTGGTTGCCGCTCTTCTTGATGTTCTTGAACGAGAAATCGACGTTGGTTACGTCGTTCAGCCGGTACTTGAGCGCAAGGGCCAGCTGGTTGCGCTGGGCCGACATCGGGAAGTTCACGGCAATGCTGCGGTAGATCGACGCCGAATCGCCCGCGTACTGCGCGGCGGTCGAGACGATGCCGATGACGCCGGCTGTCTTCGCCTGCACCTTGGCGCGAAGCGTCGGGTCGAGCGTCCAGACGTTGTTGCCCGCGTAGCGGTACGCGGTCTTCGTGTTATACGCGTAGTTCAGCGGCTGGCCCGTGTAATCGAGCGAGATCTTCAGCTTGCCGAACTGGTTGTAGTTGATCGAGTAGAACTGGTCGTCGCTGCCGACGTTGCCAGCGCTGAAATCGAACGCCGAGGCGTCGGTTTCCTTGCCGATCCCGATCTTGCTCGCCAGGCCGCTCTTCAGGTCCTGGTAGCGCTGATAGCGGGCTTCATCACCCGTGGTGGTCGTGGACCGGAAGCCGAGCTCCCAGGTCTGGTCCCATGCCGGAGCCTTCGCCGGCGCCGCGGCCTTCTGCTGAGCACCCGCCACGCTGGCGGAGGCGAGCAGCAAGAGCGCGGCAGAAATCATGTATCGAGTGCGCATCTTAGTGTCTCCCTCTCCCTAGCGCAGGAGCGCCTTGCCGTTGGGGGAATTGGACCCGTGAATCTGCTGGTGGCAGTTCATGCAGGACCGTCCCGTGATCTTGTTCGCGTTGGTCGACGTCTTCTGGACAAATGCGTCGTAGATCGTCGGCGGATGGCGCGACGTGACGTGGCAGCGCTGGCAGATGTACGGCGCCTTGGCGACGAGCATGCGGTCATTGCTCGACCCATGCGGGTCGTGGCAGGTGACACATGAGTTGGCGACCGGGGCGTGCTCCCAGAGGTACGGGCCACGCTTCTCCTGGTGGCAGCTCACGCAGCTCTCGTCGACGTTGGTGCCGGCGCGCAGCATCTTGACGTTGGGCGAGCCGTGGATGTTATGGCACGACGAGCACGCGAGCTTGTCTTCGCGCACCGGCATGTGGTTGAAGCGCGTGATCTTGTTGACGATCTGCTGGTGGCAGCTGGCGCAGAGCTTCGTCTGCGACGCTTCCTTCAGCTGGTTCGCGCCCTTGGGGCTGTGGATGCTGTGGCAGGACGAGCACGAGACACTGCGCGCGTCATGCTTGCTGTTGGCCCAGAACGCGTGCTCGCCGGAGGTATGGCAGCTCGTGCAGGCGGCCGACGCCTCGCTGGCGCTGACCTTGTTGAACTGCATCGGCTTCACCTTCTCCGGGTCATCCGCATGCTTGCTGCCCGGGCCGTGGCAGGACTCGCAGCCCTTGCCGCCCGCCGGGGTGTGCGCATCGGCCGCCTTCGTGTGCAGGCCGCCGCTTCCCTTCTTGTTCTCGTGGCAGCCGAGGCACGTCTCCTCGCCGATGTAGGTCGCGCCAGCGACCAGTGCGACGTCGGCCTTCGGCGCGGCCTTCTGCGCCTTGGCGGCCTGGCCGCTGACTGCGGCTGGCGCGAACGCCACCGCGGCCACGAGCACACCGCTCACGAGCCAGGACATCGGCCGCATGGAGCGAATGCCACTACCTCGAATCTTGGGAAATGTCATGGCACCCTCCTGAGGTGCGCACACTAGAAATGAGTTGCTGTAACTGCCCACGCGACGCATCGCACACCGCCAGATGGAGGTGGGGCACCGCGAAATGTGCCGTTGAGAACGCCACTCATCTGTCGGGCCTCATACGCAACGTATTGCGGGACAACCTTATACATCGCCTAAGGCAAATGACTACGTGTTTCTACGCGACACCGCGCGGGTCATGCTCCTATTGCGAATCGCGCGGCTCGGCGTACGCGCCGTCAGCCACTGAAGTGCCGGAGTCCACGCCACTTACCGCTGGTCGCAGCATCGACGCCACGGGCGCCTCGCCATTCATTTACTGTCAGGACAACCCCACCCCATCACCGCGTGCCTTCCGTGATTCGACACTTCGCTGTCATCGCCTTCGGGTGTTCTCTCGTCGCCGCTGAGGTTCCGGCGCAGAAGCCGGATGGGCTGCGGATCCCGGCGTTCACGGCGTATTTCGCACCCGATGCTGATGCGATCGATGTGCGCCGCGACCGTGATGTGGCGCCGTTCGTCACGCCGAGCGCACGGCTCTCGTGGTACGTCGCGCTCACGCACACCGGCTCGCTCCGCGTACGCGTCGCGCTCACCGTGCCGCGCGGCGAGACGCTCACCGTCACGCTCAGCGTCGCATCCGAGTCGGCGCGGCGCCCCTCGAACGGCGCGCCCTCGAACAGCGCGACCGTGAGCGGCTCGCCGGTGAGCAGCGCGCCCTCGAGAAGCGCTGCGTCGCGACACGAAGAGCGGATCACGCGCACGCTGGTCGGATCAGGCGCCGAGCAACGGCTCGACTTCGCGGCAGTGGCCATACGCGAACCGGGGTACTCGCGCTTCACACTCAGCGCCAGCGGGCGCGCCGCCGTTTCGACGCGCGTCAGCGCCCTGCTCCTCGACGGGCCGCTCGCCGCGGACGCGCACTTCAACACGGATGCGCGCCGCAATGCCGCGAGCGTGCACCTGCGCTATCCCGTAGACAGCACGGCCAGCATCATCGGCTTCTACAACGAGGTCATCGCCGTCGAAGATCCGCGCGACACCTACTACATGGCCACGGGCTTTGCGCGCGGCTACTTCGGCATGCAAGTGAACTCGGCGACCGAGCGACGCGTGATCTTCTCCGTGTGGGACGCGGGGAACGGCACCAACGCCAACGATCGCCGCACTGTTGCCGCGTCGGATCAGGTGCAGTTGCTCGCCAAGGGTGAGGGCGTAGTGGCCGAAGTCTTCGGCAATGAGGGGACGGGCGGTCACTCGCACCTCGTGGTCCCGTGGCGCACGGGTGAGGTGCAGCGCTTCTTCGTCACCGCTGAGCTCGACAGCGTGACGACTTCGGTGGCGCCCGCCACCATCTACACGGGTTACTGGTTCGACAACGATCTCACGCGCTGGCGTCTGATCGCATCGTTCCGCGCGCCGCGTGACGGCCAGGCACTGCGCCGCCTCTATTCCTTTAGCGAGGACTTCGGCGGATCGCGCGGCGACTCCGTGCGCAAAGCGCGCTTCGGCCCGGCCTGGGTGCAGCTGGCCAGTGGCGAGTGGCGCGAACTGACCACCGCGACGTTCAGCCACGATCCCACCGGACGCGAGCAGCGACTCGATCGCTCGATGGGTGTGGAAGACGGACGCTTCTTTCTGCAGCATGGCGGTTTCGTCAGCAGCTTCACGGCGTTCGGTGCGGCGTTCACGCGGCCCGCGTCGGGTGCGCCGCCGAGCATCGAGTTGCCTGCCCGGCAGCGCGCGCCGTAGTCCGAGCACCGGCCCCGGCGCAGGCGTGGCGTGCCGAAACGCCATGCGCGTCGCGCCGCCTTGTGAGGCGAAGTCGGACTATTTCGCGGGGGATTCGCCTCACCACGATCATCTGACCCGTCCGTTACTATGACGGGGTCGGCGGTCGTCCGGCCGCCGCGTCAAAACGGAACGGGAAGGCACCATGATCCACGCCGCTGCAGGCTCAGCGCGCACCACAGCGTCTCCGGTGAGCGGAACGGGCGTGCCCTGCCAAGTTGCGCAGTGCGATGGAGTGCCCTGCGCCGAGGTGCAGGTGGACTGCGAGCACTGCGATCGCGCGACGAGCGCGCTTGCTCGCGAGACGACGCGCGAACGGCCGAACGCCGCGGGCACGCCGCCGCGCGATGCCACCGGCACCGCGTCACCCGCGCCCTCCCGGCGAGCGGAACCCAACCATGCGTGAACTGCGATTGCACGGCCGCGGCGGCCAGGGCACCGTCATTGCCTCCAAGCTGCTGGCCGTTGCGCTTTTTCTCGAAGGACGCGAAGTGCAGTCCTTTCCCATGTTCGGCGTCGAACGCCGCGGCTCGCCAGTGACGGCCTTCCTGCGCGTGGACGACGAGCCGCTCAAGCTGCGCTGCGAGATCCAGCAGCCGGATGAACTGATCGTCCTGGACCCGACGCTGATCGGCACCACCGACATCACGACGGGGCTCAAGACCGGCGGGCGCATTCTCATCAACACGGATCTCGCTCCCGAGGATTTTCCGCAGCTCCTCGAGAAGGCCCACGTCAGCACCATCGACGCGTCAGGCATCGCGGTGCGGCACGGTCTCGGCGGCAGGGCGCAGCCGATCGTCAACACCGCCATTCTCGGCGCGTACGCGGCCGACACCGGATTGATCACGATGGCGAGCATGATCAACGCAATCCGCGAAGAGGTGCCCGTCCAGATTGACGCCAACATCGCCGCCGCGACTGAGGCCATGAGTGCGGTGCGTCACGCACCGATGGGCACGATTGTCGCGCGGGAGGCAGCGCATGCCTAAGCACACCACCACGTCCGGCGGAGCGGCGCGCGTGCCTGAGCACATCACCACGACCAATGGCGCGCGGCACGTGCCGCAGGTGGCGATGAGTTCGATGTCGACGCTCGCCACGCGCACCGGCTCCTGGAAATACCAGTATCCCGCGTATCACGATCGCGTGGCGCCCTGCAATGCCGGCTGTCCCGTGGGGATCGACATCGAAGGGTACATGAATCTGCTGCGCGAAGGACGCGTGGATGAAGCGCGCGACCTGCTGCTCGCGGAGAATCCGCTGCCCGCCGTCACGGGGCGCGTCTGTCATCATCCGTGCGAGAACCAGTGCAATCGCCGCGCGCTCGATGAAGCGGTGGCGATCCACGCGGTGGAGCGCGCGATGGGCGACCTGGCGCATCAGCGTCCGGCGCCCGTCTTCCGAAGCGCGCTGCGCCCTGAACGCGTGGCGGTGGTGGGTTCGGGTCCGGCGGGTCTGGCCTGCGCGTATCATCTCGCGCGTTTCGGCTACGGGGTGACCGTGTACGAAGCGGCGCCTGCGCCCGGTGGCATGCTGCGCCTCGGCATTCCCGAGTATCGCCTGCCGCGCGACGTGCTCGACCGCGACATTGCGCGCGTGGCGGCGCACGGCGCGGAGATCAAATGCGGCGTGCGCATTGGGCGTGACATTTCGTGGGACGACCTGCATCGCACCTTCGATGCGATCTTCGTCGCGGTCGGCGCGCATGCGAGCCGCGCGCTCGGCGTCCCCGGCGAGGATCTCCCCGGTGTGCGCCCTGGCCTCGCGTTCCTGCGCGAGGTGAATCTCGGCGGCCGTCCCGACCTCGGACGCCACGTCGTGGTGGTGGGCGGCGGCAACACCGCGATGGATTGCGCGCGCTCGGCCATGCGGCTTGGCGCGCGCGTCACCGTCGTCTATCGGCGCACGCGCGACGAGATGCCGGCGATTCGCGAGGAAGTGGAAGACGCGATGCGCGAGGGGGCGGAGTTCGTCTTTCTCGCCAACCCGTTGGCGTTCACGTCGGCGGCGGGACGCGTCGATGCGATCGTGTGCGAGCGGATGGCGCTGGGCGAACCGGACGCGAGCGGGCGCCGGCGTCCGATGCCGACGGGCGAGCGCTTTACGGTGTACGCCGACACGGTGCTCTCGGCCATTGGCGAGTCCACGGCGCTCGACGGGTTCTATCCGGACGTGCAGGGCAGCGCGTCCGGACTCGAAGTGGACGCGCTGGGCGGAACGTCGCGCGATCTGCTCTATGCCGGCGGCGACGTCACCGACCTCGAGCGGACGGTGGCCGACGCGCTCGGCGCCGGCAAACGCGCGGCGCTCGGCATCGACCGGCACCTGCGCAAGCATCACGGCGATACGCACGAGCTGAATGCGCTGCGCTTTGGCGAAGGCAACCTGAGCGCCGCCCGATGGCTGCGGCGCGATCCGATTCGCCGCACCGACCCCATCAATCAGGTGGTGGGCGTCGACGACCTCAACTTCACCCAGTACCAGCGCGTGCGCCGGCATGCCGATCCGCATTTGCCCAGCGGCAGCGCGGTGACGGGGTTTGATGAGGTCAACGCCGGGCTGACGGCCAGCGAGGCGATGGACGAAGCCAAGCGCTGCCTCAACTGCGGCGTGTGCACCGAGTGCGATGTCTGCCTGATCTTCTGTCCCGACGCTGCCATCACGCACGCTGAAGGCGGCGCGTACGTGATTGCGCTCGACTACTGCAAAGGCTGCGGCATCTGCGCCGCCGAGTGCCCGCGAGGGGCGATCACGATGACGCAGGACCGTCCATGAAAAAGGTCATGGTGGGCAACCACGCGGTGGCGTGGGGCGTGCGACTGGCACGCGTCGAGGTGATCTCGGCGTATCCGATCACGCCGCAGACGCAGGTGGTGGAGAAGCTCAGCGAGATGTGCGCCGATGGCACGCTGCCGGCGCGCTTCATCAAGGTGGAGAGCGAGCACTCCGCCATGGCGGCGGTGATCGGCGCGTCGGCCACCGGTGTGCGCGCGTTCACGGCCTCGTCGTCGCACGGGCTGCTGTACATGCACGAGATGCTGCACTGGGCGGGCGGTGCACGCCTGCCCATCGTGATGGTCGACGTCAATCGCGCCGTGGGCGCGCCGTGGAACATCTGGACCGACCAGAACGACAGCCTGTCGCAGCGCGACACGGGCTGGGTGCAGCTGTATTGCGAGACCAATCAGGAAGTGGTGGACACGACCATCATGGCGTTCAAGCTGGCCGAGACGCTTGACGTGCCGGTGATGCTGATGCTCGACGGTTTCTATCTCTCGCATACCGCGGAACCGGTGGACGTGCCCGACCAGGAGATGGTCGATCGCTTCCTGCCGAAGCGCGCGGCGTCGTACAAGCTGGACGTGGAGAGTCCGCACGCCTTCGGCGCCCTTGTGAAGCCGGACGCCTACATGGAAATGCGCTTCCTGCAGCAGGAAGCGCTGCAGCAAGTGCCGCAGACGCTCGCGGCGATCGAGAAGGACTGGCAGCGGATGTTCGGCCGTTCGTACGGCGCGCTCGAGGCGTACCGCGCCGATGACGCCGAACTGCTGCTCGTGACGTCAGGCACTGTGACGTCGACGGCGCGCGCCGTGGTGGATGCCCGGCGGGCCGCGGGCGAGCGGGTGGGCCTGCTGAAGATGAAGATGTTCCGGCCGTTCCCGACGGCGCTGCTGCGCGATGCGCTGCGCGGCGTCCCGCGGGTGGCCGTGCTCGACCGCAACATTTCGCCGGGGCACGGCGGGATCTTTGCCGAAGAGCTGCGGTCGGCGCTCTACGACATACCAGACGCCGAGCGCCCCGAACTGTTCGGTTTCGTGCTCGGCCTGGGCGGGCGCGACATCACGCCGGCCGTGATTGACGAAGTCATCGAAAAGACACGCGCCGGAGTTGTGCCGTCGCGCGAGGACCTTTGGGTGGGAGTGAACCCGTGAGCCAGCTGCGCATCAACGAACTCATTCCCGAAGGACGGCTGCTCGCGTCGGGGCATTTGGCGTGCCCTGGGTGCGCCGCGCCGCTGGCGATGAAGCTGGCGCTCAATGCGCTCGGCGCCAACACGATTGTCGTGATGCCGGCCTGTTGCTACACCATCATCGCCGGCCCGTGGCCGCAGAGTTCGCTCCAAGTGCCCGTGTTTCATACGGCGTTTGCCACGGGACCCGCGGTGGCGAGTGGCATCCGCGCCGCACTCGACACGCAGGGGAAGTTCGACACCACGGTGCTCGTGTGGGTCGGTGACGGCGGAACGTTTGACATCGGCCTGCAATCGCTGTCGGGGGCGGCCGAGCGCAACGAGAACATCCTGTACGTCTGCTACGACAACGAGGCGTATATGAACACCGGTATCCAGCGCTCGTCGGCGACGCCGTGGGGCGCGTGGACGACGACGACGCCGGCGCAGTTTCCCGAGGCCTCGAACAAGAAAGACATCCTCGCCATCATGGCGGCGCACAACATTCCGTACGCCGCGACGGCGACGCCCGCGTATCCCGTGGACTTCATCGCCAAGGTGAACAAGGCGAAAGCGATGCGCGGGACGCGCTTCATCCACCTGCTGTCACCGTGCCCGCCGGGGTGGAAGTGCGGCGACGACGAAGGGCTTGAGCTGGCCCGCATGGCGGTACAGAGCCGCGTCTTCCCGATGGTTGAAGTGGAAGACGGGCAGCACTGGCGCGTGACGATGGAGCATGCCGGTGATCCGGTGGAGCCGTATCTGCGCCGTCAGGGACGGTTCCGGCATCTCAGTGGGGAACAGGTGACACACATCCAGCGCGAGATCACGGCGCGGTGGGAGTCCCTGCAGCGGCGCGCGCAGGCTGAGCCGCTGGTGCCCGCCGGGGCCATGTGATTGTTCGACTGCGCGGGAGGGTTCCCGCCGCCCTTCCGCCAGCAATTTCCTGATGTCCCGTGAGCAACTTCCCTCTCGCCGCCGGATGCGGCAGAGGCGAGCTTCAAGGGCATCGCACGGCGTCGAGGACGCGTGCGAGGGATGACGCCGACACGCGGCGTTCGCCCACCGCACGAAGCCCGCTGAGCCGCTGACGCTTCACGTTTCCATACGGCCAAACCAACAACTTTCGCGTTTGCTGAAGGGAGTAACCACCATGAGCACCACAGGCACCATGACCCCGAGCACCAAGCACGACGTCGGCGCGATGAACCCGCTGAAGAACCTCACGGGCAAGGCGTATGTCGCCGCCCTGATGGAGCAGGTCAAGGCGAAGAACCCGGCTGAACCCGAATTCCACCAGGCCGTCGAAGAAGTCGTTGATTCGCTGAGCCTCGTCCTCGACCGCCACCCCGAATATCGCGCGGCCCACATCATCGAGCGTCTCATCGAGGCGGAACGCGTGATCCTGTTCCGCGTGCCCTGGGTCGATGACAATGGCGAGATGCAGGTCAACCGCGGCTTCCGCATCGAGATGAACAGCGCCATCGGCCCGTACAAGGGCGGCCTGCGCTTCCACCCCTCGGTGAACCTCGGCATCCTGAAGTTCCTCGCGTTCGAGCAGGTGCTCAAGAACTCCCTCACGACGCTGCCGATGGGCGGCGGCAAGGGCGGCACCGATTTCGACCCGAAGGGCAAGAGCGACAACGAAGTCATGCATTTCTGCCAGAGCTTCATGACCGAGCTCTTCCGCCACATCGGGCCGGACACGGACGTGCCGGCTGGTGACATCGGCGTCGGCGGCCGCGAACTCGGCTTCCTGTTTGGACAGTACAAGCGCATTCGCAACGAATTCACCGGCGTGCTGACGGGCAAGGGACGCAACTGGGGCGGCTCGCTCATTCGTCCGGAAGCCACAGGCTACGGCTGCGTGTACTTCGCGGTTGAGATGCTCGCCGGTCGCGGTGAGACGCTCAAGGGCAAGACCTGCCTCGTGAGCGGCAGCGGCAACGTGTCGCAGTACACGGTCGAGAAGATCAACGACCTGGGCGGCAAGGTGGTGACGCTGTCCGACTCGAACGGCTTCATCTTTGATCCCGCGGGCATCGACGCGACGAAGCTGGCCTTCGTGATGGATCTCAAGAACAAGCGCCGCGGCCGCATCGAAGAGTACGCCAAGAAGTTCCCGGGCTCGACGTACACGCCGGTCAACCCGGCGCTCGGCTACAACCCGATGTGGGACGTCAAGGCCGAGTGCGCGTTCCCGAGCGCCACGCAGAACGAGATCAACGTGACGGACGCCAAGAACCTGCTGAAGAACGGCTGCATGCTCGTGAGCGAAGGCGCCAACATGCCGACGACGCTCGACGGCGTGAAGCTCTTCCTCGACGCGAAGATCCTGTACGGGCCGGCCAAGGCCGCCAACGCCGGTGGCGTGGCCGTGTCGGGCCTTGAGATGTCGCAGAACAGCATGCGGTACAGCTGGACGCGCGAGGAAGTGGATGCCAAGCTGCACCAGATCATGAAGAGCATCTACAAGGCAGCCAGCGACGCGGCCATCGAGTACGGCACGCCGGGCAACCTGGTGAACGGCGCGAATATCGCCGGCTTCATCAAGGTGGCCGACGCCATGATGGATCAGGGCGCCGTCTGATTTCACACGGTCTTCGGACCGTGCACGGGCGCGGGGTGGGCAGTCGCCACCCCGCGCCCTTATCTTTGGGCACGAAGGGAGGACCACGGGCGTGAGCGAACGCGCGAATCAGCCGCGCTCCGACGAGACATTGCCGTCGGAGCTGTTTCAGGACCTGATGCCCTACCGGGTGCAGGACATCCTGCTCGTCTCAAGCCTGTACGACGCGTTCACGTTGCAGGAAGACGGCCGGCTCAACGAGCTGGTGATGAGCGAGTTCATCGACGTCGACACGTACCACACGCCCCACATCACGCACGTGTCGAGCGGCGCCGAGGCGGTGGCCAAGGCGCGCGCGCAGCGCCGCTTCAATCTGGTCATCACGACGATCTACCCGGGAGACATGGACGCCACGGTGCTCGCGCAGAAGCTGGCGGAGGCCGGGCTCGACGTGCCGGTGCTGGTGCTGGCGTACGATCATCGCGAACTCACCGACTTCGTGGCGCGCGCCGACCTGTCGCGCATCGACCGCTGCTTCCTGTGGCAGGGGGATGCGCGCATCCTGCTGGCGATGGTCAACTACGTCGAGGACCAGCGCAACGTCGCGCACGACACGGCGACCACCGGCGTGCGCGTGGTGCTGCTCGTCGAGGACAGCATCCGCTACTACTCCTCGCTGCTCCCCACCGTCTACACCGAGATCATCCGGCAGTCCGCGCACGCGCTCGGCGAGGGAAGCAACCTGTCGCACAAGCTGGTGCGCCTGCGGGCGCGGCCGAAGATCCTGCTCTGCACGTCATACGAAGAGGCGTGGGCGCAGTGGACGACGTACCGCGAACACGTGCTCGGCATCATCACCGATGTCGAGTTTCCGCAGGGCGGTACCGTGGAACGCGACGCCGGCTTCGCACTGGCCCGCGCCGTGCGCGCGCAGGAGCCGGACGTGCCCATCCTCATGCAGAGCGGCCGCACCGAGTACTTTGTGCGCGCCGCCGAGGCGGGCCTGCCCTTCGTGCTCAAGGGCTCGCCGACGATGCTGCACGAGCTGCATGGCTTCATCCTCGAGCATTTCGCCTTCGGTGATTTCGTATTCCGCCTGCCCGACGGCCGCGAAGTCGGACGCGCCGAGGACCTGCGCGGGCTGGAGGCGCAGCTCGCCACGGTGCCGGTGGAGAGCCTCGTGAATCACGGCGAGCGCAATCACTTCTCCACGTGGCTCGCCGCGCGTGCCGAGTTCGGACTCTCGCACCGGCTGCGGGCACGCAAGATCTCGGACTATCCCTCGCTCGAGGATCTGCGCGCCGATCTCATCAATTCCATCGCCGTCTATCGCGACGACCAGACGCAGCTCCAGGTGGGTGATTTCGATCGCGAGATCTTCGATGCGTCGGTGCCCTTCTTCGCGCGCATCGGCGGCGGTTCGATCGGCGGCAAGGCGCGCGGCCTCGCGTTCGTGCGGCGCCTGGTGGGGTTGTACGGCGTGAACCGCCGCTTCCGCGGCGTCCACGTGGGGGTGCCGCGAGCCGTCGTGCTTGGCACCGACGTCTTCGACCGCTTCCTCGCCGACAACGAGCTGATGGATTTCGCCATTCACGCCACCGATGACGCCGAGCTGCGGCGGCGCTTCATCGCGGCGCGGCTCCCCGATGATGTGCTCGCCGATCTCGACGCGTTCCTCCGGCAGGCGCGCTGGCCGCTGGCGGTGCGCTCGTCGAGCCTGCTCGAAGACTCGCAGTACCAGCCGTTCACGGGCGTCTATGACACGTTCATGCTGCCCAACCGTCATCCGGACCACGACGAACGGCTGGCGCGCCTGATTGAGGCGGTGAAGCGCGTGTACGCGTCGACGTTCCTGCAGAACGCCAAAGCGTACCTGCGCGCCACGCCGTACCGTCTCGAAGAAGAAAAGATGGCGGTCATCATTCAAAAGGTCGTGGGCGCCGAGCACGGCTCGCGCTTCTATCCCGACTTCTCGGGTGTGGCGCGGTCGTACAACTACTATCCAGCCGCACCGCTGCGGGCCGAAGATGGCGTCGCGGCCGTGGCGCTTGGACTCGGCCGCGCCGTGGTTGAGGGCGGGCGCGTGCTCTCGTTCTGCCCGCGCGCGCCGCGCAACCTCATCCAGTTCTCCTCGGTGGACGACATCGTCGCCAACTCGCAGCGGCAGTTCTGGGCGGTTGAGTTCGGAGAGGACGACGGCGGAAGTCCCGAGCACGGCATGCGTGAGACGTGTTTTGATCTCGACGCCGCCGAGGAGGACGGGACGCTGTCAGCGCTCGGCTCGACGTACTCTCCCGAGAACGACGCCGTGTACGATGGGGTTTCGCGCGCCGGTGTGCGCCTGGTGAGCTTCGCGTCGATCCTGAAGCACAACGCCTTTCCCTTGGCGCCGCTGCTCACGGAGCTGCTTGAAATCGGTGCCAGCGGCATGAACCGGCCGTGTGAGATGGAGTTCGCCGTGCGACTCGGCCGGCACGGCGAAGCGCATGAGTTTGGGTTCCTGCAGCTGAGGCCGCTCGTGCTGTCGCGCGAATCGACGGAGTTGGACATTGGCGACGCCGATCCCGCGTCGATGGTCTGCCGGAGCCCGCGCGTGCTCGGCGATGGCGTCGTCGATACGCTGCGCCACGTGGTCGTGGTCGACTCACTGCGGTTCGATCGGTCGCAGAGCATGGAGGCGGCCGGCGCGATCGCGCGCCTCAACGCGTCGCTCGTCGAGCGCGGCCTGCCGTATCTGCTGATTGGCGTCGGGCGCTGGGGTTCGTCTGATCCGTGGCTGGGCATTCCGGTGCGGTGGGAGGAGATCTCCGGAGCGCGCGTGATCGTCGAGTCGGGGTTCCGCGATTTTCGCGTCACGCCGTCGCAGGGGAGCCACTTCTTCCAGAATCTCGTGTCGTTCCAGGTGGGCTACTTCACGACGAATCCCGATTTTGGCGACGGCTTTGTCGACTGGGACTGGCTGGCGGCACAGCCCGCGGTCTCGGAAGACGGACACGTGCGACTGCTCGAGTTCGAGCGGCCGCTGGTGGTGCGAATGAACGGGCGAAAGAGCGAGGGAGTGATTCTGAAGCCGCAGTAAGCGTGGCTCGCGCCGCTCTAAGCGCTGCTCTAAGCGCTGCTCGCGCCGTAGTGAGCGCGGTTTGCGCCGCCGCGGGTGGCCACGAGAGTCCTCTGCTAGCCACTCGACGCGCGAAACGTTTGATTTTCGGCTCGGATCGTCGTACGATCAGCGTGTCGGTCAATCGTGGTACCGCTGCGCGCCGCCACGCGGCGCGCCGTCGTCTTGTATGGCAAGGAGCGTTCATATGAAGCGCCTTTCGTTGGTTCTTGCGGCGGCCGCCCTCGTCGCCGCGTGCGGTGGCGGCTCGGACAAGTCGTCGACTCCGCCGACGTCGCCAGTGCTCACCACGGCGGCCGCATCGAGCGGCAGTGCGGGGACCACGACCTCGAGCGACGGCACGAAGACGGGAACGACGTCGGCCGCCGTGACGATCACGGGAACCGTCTCTGCGCTCTCGGGGACGTGCCCAGCGGTGAGCTTCAAGTTCGAGTCGAAGACCATCAAGACCGACGCATCGACGTCGTTCGGTGACAAGAGCTGCGCCGACGTCAAGAACGATGTGAAGGTGGGCGTGGCCGGCACCGCGCAGGCGGACGGCAGCATCCTTGCGAAGCAAGTGAAGATCGTTCCGCCACCACCGCCGCCACCGCCGCCTCCACCGCCGCCGGTGACGGTGACCGGCACGGTGAGCGCGGTCAGCGGCACGTGCCCCGCGATCACGTTTAAGGTTGACGGCAAGACGGTAAAGACCGACGCCGCGACGTCGTATGGCGACAAGACGTGCGCCGACGTCAAGAACGACGTCAAGGCGGGCGCCATCGGCACGTCGCAGGCCGACGGGAGCATCCTCGCCAAGCAGGTGAAGATCGTGCCGCCACCTCCACCGCCGCCGGCCACGGCAACTGGCACGGTGAGCGCCGTGTCCGGCACGTGTCCCGCCATCACGTTCAAGCTCGACGGCAAGACAGTGAAAACGGATGCCGCCACGACCTACGGCGACAAGACCTGTGCCGACATCAAGAACGACATCAAGGCGGGCGCGCTTGGCACGGCGCAGGCCGACGGGAGCATTCTCGCCAAGCAGGTGAAGATCGTGCCGCCGCCTCCACCGCCGCCGGCGTTCATCGGGGTGGTCACGGCACTCACGGGCACGTGCCCAGCGATCACCATCACGGTCGGGGCCAAGGTCGCCATCACGACCGCCGCGACGGTCTTTGACGGCAAGGCCTGCGCTGACGTGAAGGTCGGCGGCACGGTCGGTGTCTACGGCGCGATCGCTACAGGCGCGACGACGGTGACGGCGACGAAGGTGGTCGTGAAGTAGCGACCTTTTCGCCCTGAACACACTAACCGGCCGAGAGCGAACCCCGCTCTCGGCCGGTCGGGCAGTTGCGCCGTTTGTCGCACGAGTTAAACTACCTTAACACTGTTGAGGCACCCCTACCGGAGCCCAAACCCGTGGATATTTGGAAGCGATTCGGCGAAAAGGAAGTCTCGCACTCCATGGCGCATTACCTGCAAGCCGTGGCCGCGCTCAAGGCGGACAAGGGACACGCCCGCGTCGGCGATATCGCCGACAATTTGGGCGTTTCGAAGAGCGGTGTCACCTCCATGCTGCGCTCGCTTGAACGGCGCGGCCTCGTACGCCACGAACGCTACGGCTGCGTGGAGCTCACCAACGAGGGCTCTGGCCTGGCGACGCGCACCGAATCGAGCCGCAAGGTGCTGACGATGTTTCTTGCCGAGATCCTCGGCGTGCCCGAGGACGTGGCGAGCGAAGACGCGTGCATGATCGAGCACCTCGTGAGCCCCGAAGTGTCGCTCGAACTGCTGCGGC
Organism: Gemmatimonadota bacterium; assembly: GCA_023249305.1. Lineage (GTDB taxonomy): Bacteria > Gemmatimonadota > Gemmatimonadetes > Gemmatimonadales > Gemmatimonadaceae > PNKL01. The sequence goes on along the minus strand of JAHFCU010000027.1, from coordinate 15,449 downwards.
TCACGACGTTCATGCGCTCTAAGCATCCGGTGGCGGCGAAGTTCCGCGAGGCGTATCGCGCGAGCCCGCGATCGTGCGCCGAGCACGCGCCGGATGACTGCGACATGTGCGGATCGACGTGCCTGCACGAATCGCTGATGTACCAGGTTGAAAAGGCGCCGCAACGCGCATGAACGCCACCCGCTCTTTTGATCGTGACGGCGAACGCGCGCTCGACGAGCTGGCCGCGGGCGACAGCGCCGTGATTCTGAGCCTCGACTGCGAGCCGGCCATCGCGCGCCGCCTCATGGAGCTCGGCCTGCTCCCGGGAACGGCCATCAGGCTCATTCGGCGGGCGCCGCTGGGCGATCCCATCGAGATCACCGTGCGCGGCGTCCATCTCTCGCTCCGTCGTTCCGAGGCCTGCCAGATTCATGTCACGCAAGGCTGAGCCGGCGGCGCGGCGCATAGCGATTCTCGGCAACCCCAACGCGGGGAAGTCGACGCTGTTCAATGCGCTGACGGGATTGCGCCAGAAGGTCGGCAACTATCCGGGCGTGACGGTTGAGAAGAAGATCGGCATGTGCGATCTGCCGTCCGGTCAGCGGGCGGAAGTGATCGACTTGCCGGGCAGCTACAGCCTGCAGCCCGCGTCGCCCGATGAGATGATCGTGCGCGATGTGCTGCTCGGCTTGCAGGAGGACACGCCGCCGCCCGATCTCATCGTCTTCGTGGTGGACGCGACCAATCTCGACCGGCATTTGTATCTGGCGCTGCAGGTCATCGAGTTGGGACGTCCGCTGCTGCTGGCGCTGAACATGATGGATGCGGCGGCCGCGCAGGGACTGCGCATTGATGCACGCGCGCTGGAACTGCAACTGGGCGTGCCGGTGGTGGGCATTTCGGCGGCGAAGGGACAGGGACTCGACATGCTGCGCGCGCTGATGGACCGCGATGTGGAGCCGTCGGGGCGGCACTTTCGCGAGTGGCCGCTGCACTTGCAGCGCGTGCTGAGCCGGCTCGAGGAACGGCTGCCCTCGCGCGCCGGGCTTCCTGATAGAGCGCGGCGCGACCTCGCGGTCGCGCTGCTGCTTGACCACGGCGAGGACGAGGCGCTCGCGCGTCACGTGCCACCCGGCGCGCTGGCCGACGCGCATATGCTGGCCCGGCGGCTCGACGAGTTCTCGCCCGGCTGGCGTTCGGGCGACGTGCAGGGGCGCTACGAGGCGATCACCGTGCTGCTCGAAGCGGCGGTGGTGACGCCGGGCGCGCGCCGCGACACGCGGCGCGAGGGCATCGATCGCGTGCTCACGCACCGCGTGTGGGGGCCGGTGATCTTTGTCGTGCTGATGGGCGCGGTCTTTCAGAGCGTCTTCGCGTGGGCGCAGCCCGTGATGAACCTCATCGATTTCCTCGTCCGGTGGTTCGGCAACATCATTGGTCACGCGATGCCGGTGGGACCACTGCGGTCGCTGATTGTCGATGGCGTCATTGCCGGCGTCGGGACCACGCTCACCTTTGTGCCGCAGATCGCGATCCTCTTCACGTTCCTCTGCATCCTGGAGGACAGCGGCTACATGGCGCGCGCCGCGTTCATCATGGACCGCGTGATGGGGCAGGTGGGATTGTCGGGGCGCTCGTTCATTCCGCTGCTGTCGTCGTTCGCGTGCGCGATTCCCGGCATCATGGCGACGCGCAGCATCGACAATCGCCGCGACCGCCTGACGACGATCATGATTGCGCCCTTCATGTCGTGCAGCGCGCGGTTGCCGGTGTACGCGCTGCTCATTGGCGCGTTCGTTCCCAACCGGTGGGTGGGTTTCGTCACGCTGCCCGGCATCACGCTCTTCTCGATGTACTTCCTCGGCATCGTGGCCGCGATCGTCGTGGCGTGGGTGCTCAAACGCAGCATTCTCGCCGGCGGGCGGCCGCTGTACGTGATGGAGCTGCCGCCGTATCGCATGCCGGCGTGGCGCTCGGTGTTCAGTACGGTACGCGAGCGCAGCCTGCTCTTTCTGCGCAACGCGGGCACGGTGATTCTCGCCATCTCGGTGGTGCTCTGGTTCCTCGCCAGCTACCCCAAGGGGAGCGACGCGGTGCGCGCGCTCGAGGCGCAGCGGCAGACGGCGGTGCTGGCGGGCGACGCGACGAATGTCGGTGAGATCGACCGCCGCATTGCCGGCGCGGGCCTTGAGCACTCGTACGCGGGGCAGGTGGGCCGCTTCATCGAGCCGGCCATCGCGCCGCTCGGCTTCGACTGGCGCATCGGCATTGGCCTGGTGACGTCGATTGCCGCGCGCGAAGTGATGGTCTCGACGATGGCCACCGTGTTCAATCTGGACAACGCGGCGAGTGACGTGCAGCCATTGCGACAGAGTCTGCGCGAGGCCACGGACAGTCGCACCGGGAAGAAGGCGTATACGCCGCTGACGGGCTTGAGCCTCATGGTGTTCTACGTGCTGGCATGCCAGTGCATGTCGACGCTGGCGGTGGTGCGGCGGGAGACCAACTCGTGGCGATGGCCGGTGTTCATGCTCGTGATGATGAACGCGATGGCGTGGCTCGCGTCGTTTGCCGTGTATCAGGGCGGCCGTGCGATGGGGTTCGGCTCGTGACCGGCATCGGCTGGCAGGATGTGACCGTTGCCGTGCTGGCCGTGCTGGCCATCGCGTTTCTCGTCTGGCGACGGTATCGCAAGCGCAATCCGCCGCCGACGATCGTGACGCTCGGCCGCGCCAAGCGGACGCCGCCGTCAAGTCGGTAGGCGCAGCCGTTGCCGGCACTGCGGGCGGCGCGCATACTAAGGCCATCGGCGCGGGCGGCGCACAAGCATGTTTCTCCACGGTGGCCGCTTGACGGGAGGTTCTCGCGCTCGCCGACCCGCATTCAACGGCCGCCGGAGTGCATGCCGGCCGCCTCGACCGGAGAAGAGTCATGACCGAAGAGCTGTCGAGACGCGACTTCGTGAAGATCGGCATCGCCGGCGCCGCGGGGCTCGCGGTCGCACCCGGGCTTGCTGATGCCGCGCCTTCGGCGCTGGCGCTGCCCACGCGGCCACTCGGCCGCACTGGGCACCATCCGTTCATCTTCAGCCTCGGTGGACAGGCATCGCTGGAACAGGCGGACAAGCACGACGTGTCGATCGCGATTATCAATCGCGCCATCGATCTGGGGGTGAACTACATCGACACCGCGGCCGCGTATGGCCGCCCGCGCGATCCGATGAAGCAGCGGTGGGAACTCGACGGTATCAGCCAGACGTACGTGGGCGAAGTGATGGCCACGCGCCGCAAGGAAGTGTTTCTCGCGAGCAAGGTGGACGACCGCACCAAGGACGGCGCGCTGCGCCAACTTGAGCAGAGCCTGCGCCTGCTGCACACCGACCATCTGGATTTGTGGCAGATCCACAACGTGCAGACGGAGGAGTCGCTCGAGACGATCTTCGGCACGAACGGCGTCGTCGAGGCGATGGTGAGCGCACGCGACCAGAAGATGGTGCGCAACCTCGGCATCACCGGGCACTTTGATCCCGCGGTGCTCGCCAAGGCGATCGACCGGTTTGAGTTCGATACGATCCTCATGGCGCTGAATGCCGCCGACCCGCACCGCCTGCCGTTCCAGAGCGAGCTGTTGCCGCTGGCGAACAAGAAGAAGATGGGTGTGATCGGGATGAAGATTCCGGCACGCGACCGTCTCTTCAAGGACGGCGCGGTGACCACGATGAAGGACGCGATGAGCTACGTGCTCACCTTGCCGGTCAGCACCGTGATCATCGGGTGCAAGACGGTGGCGCAGCTCGAAGAGAACGTGGCGATCGCCAAGAGCTTCTCGCCGCTTCCGGCAGCCGAGATGGCGCGCATCGAGGCGCTGGCCGCGAACAACGTGGCCGACGGCACGTGGTTCAAGAAGCCGCCGACGCCAGGCGCACCGGGCGAAGACGACCAGAACATGGAATGAGCGGCACCGATGACGCGAGCCTGGAGTTTTCCCCATCGCAGATGCAGGCGATGGGGCAGGCCGTGGTGGAGCGTGCGGTGGCGCACCTGGCGGCCATCGAGTCGCAGGCGATTCGCGGCGATCTGGATGTGGCCGACGTCTGCCGCTCCCTGCGCGAGCCCGTCCCCGAGCACGGCGCCGAACTTGAGCCGCTGCTCGATCAACTGTTTGACGAGCTGATTCCGCGTTCGTTCACGACGCCGGGTCCCGGCTATCTGGCGTACATCCCGGGCGGCGGCGTGTATCCGGCCGCACTCGCCAGCTTCATTGCCGATACGACTAATCGATACACGGGTGTGTGGCAGGCGGCGCCGGCGCTCGTGCAGCTCGAAGCCAACGCACTCGAGTGGCTGCGCGACTGGATGTGTTTCCCGGAGGGGTCCAGCGGCCTGCTCACGGCGGGCGGCTCGATGGCGACGTTCAACGCCATTCTCTGTGCGCGCGAGCGGTACCTTGGCACCGACATTCGCCGAGGCACGCTGTACACATCGGATCAGGCGCACCACTCGATCGAGAAGTCGGCAAAGCTGGCGGGCATCTTTCACGATCGCGTGCGTATCATCGCGTCGGACGGCGACTATCGCATGCGCGTGGATGCGCTGGAAGCGGCGGTTGCCGCCGACCGCGCCGCCGGACTGCGGCCGTTCATGGTGGCATCGTCCGCTGGGACAACCAACACCGGAGCGGTTGATCCACTCGAGGCGGTGGCCGACATCTGTTTGCGCGAGGGAATGTGGCATCACGTGGACGGCGCATACGGCGCGTTCTTCCACGCGTGTCCGGAACTGCGGCCGTTGCTCGCAGGGCTACCGCGCGCCGACTCGCTGACGCTGGACCCGCACAAAGGGATGTTTCTCCCGTACGGCACCGGCGCCCTGCTCGTGCGCGACGGCGCCGCATTGCGCGCCGTGCACTCGGCTACCGCCGGATATCTGCCGGCACAGCAGGAGGAGTTCTACGACCCCAGCCAGCACGGTCCCGAACTGTCGCGCGGCTTCCCGGGCCTGCGGGTCTGGATGGCGATCAAGATGTTCGGTGCGGCGCGGTACCGTGCGGCGATCGCGGAAAAGCGTGCCCTCGCCGTGTGGGCCGCTGCGGAAGTGGCGCGCGTTCCGGGAATCGTGATGGATGCCTGGCCGCAGCTTTCACTCTTCGCGTTCCATCTCGAGGGGCCACGGCTCGCGTCGCAGGACGCGCGCAACGCCGCCACCGCGGAACTGATGGAGCGCGTGACGGCGCGCGGCCGCGTGATGCTGACGGGATGCACGGTCGAGGGACGTCACCTCGCGCGGGTGTGTGTGCTCAGCTTCCGGACGCGCGCGGCGGTGATGCGGGAGTGCGTGGAACAGATTGCTCAGGAGGCAGGTAGGATACTGAACGATTGAGGACAGGGATCACGGATTTCGATTCGGATTTCGATTTCGGATCGTGATTGCGATGATCTGCGCGCTGTGGGGGTTTCCCCGCATTCGCAGATTCCTCCCTCGGGTGTGATCGAGGTCACGGATAGTTGCGCGCGACGCCCCATCTTTGACGCATTCCGTCGGCACCCTGAGCCGGCCTGTCCACAGATGCTTTACATGTGAAGTAGCTGGCCTTTCCCCCCGGAGGTCGCATGCGCACGTCACCGCGGTTGTTTGGAGTCTTGGTGGTCTTGTCCCTGTCCTCAGCGTGCGGCGGTGGCGGCAATTCGCCCACCAGTCCCGCGACGCCGAGCGACCCGTACAACACCCCCGGCGGCACGACGGGCGGGACGACAACGCAGCCCGGAACGAACGAGGTCATCGCCAACACCTCGAATGCGTTCACGCCTTCGTCGCTCTCGGTATCCAAGGGCACGACGGTCACGTTCACGTTCCAGGGTGTGACGCACAACGTGACGTTTGCCGCCGTCACGGGGGCGCCGTCGAACATCGGCGAGACCTACAGCACGTCCGTGCAGCGCGTCTTCTCGACGGCGGGCACGTTCGGCTACAACTGCACGCTGCACCCGGGCATGAGCGGGTCGGTGGTGGTGCAGTGACACGAGCACGCGCGTTGCGCGTGCTCGCGGATTGAGGACAGGGATCACGGATTCCGAATTCGGATGGTGAATTCGGAGTTCGATCTCGATGGTGCGGTGGAGGCGTTTGGGGATTCGCCCAGGCGCCTCGTTCCGTTGGCGGCGGGGTAGCGCGCCCGCGCTGCTCGGGCGTGACGTGCATGCTCGGCGGGCACGCACGTGAGCGTGCGCGGCGGTATCTTTAGGCAACCTCTTATGGAGCACGCGCGTGGCCCGACCGAACTTCAGCTTCCAGAAACGCCAGAAGGAAGTGGCCCGCGAACAGAAGCGGCAGGAGAAGCTCGCCCGCAAGCGCGAGCGGGCGAGTGCTGGTGAATCGCCGGAAATGGACGTCGAGGCGCAGCCCGGAGAGCAGGCCGAATCGGCCGGGGAAAGCGCCTCAGAGAGCGCCGGCTAGTGCACGCACTGCCGGAGTGACACGTCGATCTTCATGATGTGATTGCGCACCCAGTTGCCGAGCGCCTGCTGGAGTTCGAGCACCTTGGCGGTTGACGTGCCATTGGCCTTCACCTCGGCCTTCATCTTCCCGAAATAGTCGAGAAACTCCGCGTGCGCCTTCTTGTTGGCGAGCGCGGTGGGGCACTTGTAGCGGCTCATGCACCCTTCCTCGCTGCTGAAGTGCCCCGCGGAGTAGTTCCCGAGGAAGTCGAGAATCCGCAGCACCTCAGCGTTCCCCTTGCCCTGGCGCATCGCGTCGCTGAGCTGATTCACCCAGCTGAAGATGGTCCGGTGCGCGTCGTCCAACTCCTCGACGCCGGTGGACATCGATTCGTCCCAAACATAAGCCATCGCAGTTTCCTCACATCGTCGTGGTGGAGTGCTGGCTGCCGCGGACGACATCATCCCGCGGCCGGCGGGCTCGGTCGGAGTCGCCTGACGGAAGTGTCGGGATCGGCGATCGATCTCTTGAGTTTGTGCAGGCGGACGGTAGTGATTCGCGTGCAATCGGCCGACAATAGAGGTAGACTGCACGGTGCGCCGTGCAGTGCCTGCGGCCATTCTCGCTGAGGAGAGCCCGGTGCCATCCGTCGTTGTGTTGGAAGACGATCCTACTCTGCTTCTGATGTACCGCCGACTGTTCGAGCGGTACTTCGACTGTTCCGTCGCCGAGGCGACCGACGGGCCCGAGGGACTTCGCCTGATCGCCGCGACGCGGCCGGACCTCGTAGTGCTCGATGTGCACCTGCCGTCGATGTCAGGGCCTGACGTCCTGGACGCGCTGCGCAGCGATCCCGCTACCGCCGACACGGCGTGCATCGTTATCACGTCGGAGAATCAGCGTCCGGTGATCGAGCGACTCGTCGCGGGGAATGTGCTCGGCATCTTCCTGAAGCCCGTCGTGCTGTCGCGTGACCTGCCGCGTCTGGAGAAGATCTTCAGCCAGCTGGCGTCTCGAGGCAGCCGAAGCCCGCTGGCGCGCACAACGTAGACGGCGCCGGCACGCCCGCTGGCACGCGCAACGTAGACGGCGCCGGCACGCTCGCTGGCGCGGGGTTCTCGCGCCGGCGCGCGCGCGGCGTGGTCTTGGCTCCTACGGCGACTCCCATCCCTTGGCCCGGCCGAGCGCCTTGTTCCAGCCGGCGGCGAGCGACTTGCGCGACGCGGCCTTCATTGATGGCTTGAAGCGGCGGTCCGCTTGCCACTGCCGCGCGATGTCAGCCTGACTCTTCCAGAAGCCAACGGCGAGTCCGGCAAGGTACGCCGCGCCAAGCGCCGTCGTTTCGGCCACCTGCGGGCGCACGACGGGGCAGTTGAGCAGATCGGCCTGCAGCTGCATCAGCAGGTTGTTGGCGCAGGCGCCGCCGTCCACTCGCAGTTCCCTGAGCGTGATGCCCGCGTCGGCTTGCATGGCGTGGAGGACATCCATGACCTGCAGGGCGATGCCTTCGAGCGCGGCCCGCGCCACGTGCGCGCTGGTCGTGCCGCGCGTCAGCCCCACGAGCACGCCCCGCGCGTATTGATCCCAGTGCGGCGCGCCCAATCCGGCAAAGGCGGGGACGAGATACACCCCGTGCGTGTCGGGGACGCTCGCGGCGAGCGCTTCGACGTCGGCTGCCGTGCGAATGATGCCGAGTCCGTCACGCAGCCACTGCACGACGGCACCGGCGATGAAAATGCTGCCCTCGAGGGCGTATTCCGTGCGGCGGCCGATGCGCCACGCCACCGTCGTGAGCAGGTTGTTCTTCGAGGCGATGGGCTTGGTGCCGGTGTTCATCAGCATGAAGCAGCCGGTGCCGTAGGTGTTCTTGACCATGCCCGGTTTGGTGCAGACCTGGCCGAAGAGGGCAGCCTGCTGATCGCCCGCAATGCCCGCAATCGGAATGGGCGCGCCAAAGAGCGTGGTGTGCGCGTAGATCTCGCTGGACGAGCGCACCTCGGGGAGCATCGAGCGCGGCACGCGGAAGATCTTGAGCAGCTCATCGTCCCAGTCGCCCTTCCTGATGTCGTACAGCATCGTGCGCGACGCGTTGCTGGCGTCCGTCACGTGCACGGCGCCGCCCGACAGATTCCAGACGAGCCAGGTGTCGACAGTGCCAAAGGCGAGCTTGCCGGCCTTGGCGCGGGCGCGAGCGCCTTTCACGTGCTCGAGAATCCACTGCACCTTGGTGGCCGAGAAATAGGCGTCGACGACGAGGCCCGTCTTGCGGCGAATCACGCGGTCGAGTTTGCGCTTCCGGATCGAGTCACAGATGGCGGCCGTGCGCCGGTCCTGCCAGACAATGGCATTGCACACCGGCTGGCCCGTCTCGCGATCCCACACGACGGTGGTTTCTCGCTGGTTGGTGATGCCGATGGCGGCGATGTCGGCCGCCGAGAGCTTGGCCTTCTGCAGGACCTCCGCGGCGACGCCCGCCTGAGTGGACCAGATGTCGAGCGGATTGTGCTCGACCCAGCCGGGCTTGGGGAAGATCTGCGGGAATTCCTTTTGCGCGGTCGCAACGATGCCGCCGGCGTGGTCAAACACGATGGCCCGCGAGCTGGTGGTGCCTTGGTCAAGGGCGAGAATGAAGGACATGTGGCGACTCGGGGTGACGGAGAACGGCAAACGGGAGACGGACGAGATGAACGGCTACGTCCAGAGCGCCTGATAGGCGAACGCGGCAATGAGTCCGCCGACGATGGGGCCGACCACTGGCACCCAGGCGTAGCCCCAATCCGAGTGGCCTTTGCCTGCCACGGGCAGCATGGCGTGCGCGATGCGCGGGCCGAGGTCGCGCGCCGGATTGATGGCGTAGCCGGTGGTGCCACCGAGCGAGAGGCCGATGGACCAGACGATGACACCGACAAGCGCCGGGCTGAAGCCCTTCGACAAATCGGAGCCGGGAACGAAGTTGGCGGGCGAAAGCACGGCGAGCAGCGCAAGAACGAGGACGAACGTGCCGATGATTTCAGCAAGGACGTTCGTGCCGGCGTGGCGAATGGCGGGACCAGTGCAGAACACGGCGAGTTTGGCGGCCGGATCGCTCGTCGCGGCCCAGTGTGGGAGATACGCCAACCAGACCACCGCGCCGCCAATGACGCCGCCAATGACCTGTGCGCCGATGTATGCGGGCACGCTGGCCCAGGGGAACTTGCCGATGCTTGCCATCGCGAGGGTGACGGCAGGGTTGAGATGTGCGCCACTGATGCTGCCGACGGCATAGACCGCGATGGTGACGGCGAAGGCCCATCCGGCGGTGATGACAATCCATCCCCCGTTCTGTCCTTTGGTCTTGTTCAGCACGACGTTGCCGACGACGCCGTCGCCGAGGATGACGAGGAGCATGGTGCCGAGCAGTTCCGCGAGGACGGGCGACATGGGGGTCCGGGTCAGTGGTGGTAAGGCGCGAATCTACGTGGCACGGCGCCGCGCCGCGATGGGAACCGCCGTCTTGCCCCGCGGCATGCCGTGGGGGAAATTGCCTTTTCCGCAGGTGAATAATCGATTGGATTCTCTTTCTTCTCCGAACGCGTCCCCCCACCCGCTGTGCCGCGCTCGGCGGCGCCGCCGCTACGCGTGGGTATCACGCGGCTCGAATCGAGTGTCGATGAGGCGCGCCGATGCGTGATACACATGAACCAGACGCGGCCGAGGCGACGACGGCGGCTGATTTGATGCAGCAGAGTCACGCCATCCTAGAATCCGTGGCGGAGGGGACGACGGACGCCGTCTTCGTCAAGGACGCGCGAGGCCGGTACCTGCTCATGAACGCCGCCGGGTGCGCGCTCGTGGGGAAGTCCCGGACGGAGGTTGTCGGCTTTGACGATTCGGCGTTCTTTGCGCCTGAACATGCGCGCTGGCTCATGGAGCGCGACGCGGCGGTGATGCGATCGGGTGTGACACAGACGGCGGAGGAATCGCTGACGCTGGTGAGCGGTGAGTCGCGCACGTTTCTCGTGACCAAGGGTCCGGTGCGCGACGATGCGGGCACCGTGGTGGGCCTCTTTGGCATTTCGCGCGACATTAGTGAGCGAAAGCGCACCGAGCGGGCACTGCGCGAGAGCGAGCAGAAGTTCCGCTCGGTCTTCGACCAGTCGCCAATCGGCAAGTCGATCACGAAGCTGACCGGCGAAGTTGACTTCAACCCGGCGCTGCGCGCCATGCTGGGGTACACGCCTGACGAGCTGCGCAACGTCCGGTATCAGGCGCTCACGCACCCCGGCGACGTGGAACTCAGCGAGCGCGAAGTCGCGAAGCTGCAAACAGGCGAGGCCGAGCTGGTGCGATTCCGCAAGCGCTACCTGCGGAACGATGGCACCGTCCTCTGGGCCGAACTCAATATCAGCGTGCGGCGGGACGCGACGGGAGCCCCGCTCGACTTTCTCACGACGGTCGTCGACATCACCGACCGACTGCGGGCCGAGGAGGCGCTGCAGGAGAGCGAGGCGCGTTATCGCACGCTCATCGAGTGGTCGCCAGTGCCCATGCTGCTGCACCGGCAAGGACGCATCCTGTACGCCAATCCGGCGGTGGTCAGGTTGCTGCGCATGCCGAATGCGGAGGCGCTGGTCGGGCAGTCGATTCTCGACATCACGGCGCCCGACGAGGCAGCCTACGTGCGCGAGCGCACGCAGGCGGCGGTGGCACGCGGCGTGGGCGCGACGACGCCCACGCAAGAGGGACACGCCGTGTGTGGGGACGGCACGCGCGTGACGGTGGAAGTGCAGGGCGTCGTGGTGTCGTACAATGGCGCGCCGGCGATGATCACGGTGATCCGCGACGTCAGCGAACAGCGCGCCCGCGAGGCGGCGCTGCGCGAGAGCGAGTATTTCTTCCGCGAGTCGCAGCGCGTGGCGAACATCGGCTCGTACCGCGCCGATTTCGTGGCGGGCCACTGGCGGTCGTCGGAAGTGTTGAACCGGATCTTCGGCATCGCGGAAGCGCCCGAGCATCCGATCAGCGACTGGCTGGCGCTCATCCATCCGGACGATCAGGGGCGGATGGCCGCGTATCTGGAGCAGGAGGTGATCGGGCGCGGCGTGCTCTTTGACAACGTGTACCGCATCGTCCGCCGGAACGACGGAGCCGTGCGCTGGGTGCGCGGTCTGGGCGAACTCGAGCACCGGGACGGCGCCGTGGTCGCGATGACCGGCACCATCCTGGACATCACCGAGCAACGGGCCGCGCAGGAAAAGCTGCGCGCGAGCGAGGAGCGGCTGCGCACGATCGTCGACAACGAGCCGGAGTGCGTGAAGCTGCTGGACCGGGACGGACGCCTGTTGGAGATGAATCCGGCGGGCCTGATGCTGGTACAGGCCACGCTCGAGCAGGTGCAAGGCCAGCGCGTGCAACAGCTGGTGGCGGCGGAGGACCGAGATGCCTTCGACGACATGATCGACGGCGTCTTCCGTGGTGAGACTCGACACCTCGTCTTTGACATGATCGGGCTGCAGGGACGGCGGCGTACGCTCGAGACGACCAGCGTGCCGGTGACGGAGGGCGCCGCGACCGGAGGCGTGACCGCGTTGCTGGGCGTCACGCGCGATATCACGGAGCGAAAGCAGGCGGAGTCGGACCGCGCCGCGCTGGAGGCGCAGCTGCAGCAGGCGCAGAAGATGGAGTCGGTGGGGCGGCTCGCCGGCGGGGTGGCGCACGATTTCAACAACATGCTCGGCGTCATCCTCGGCAATGTGGACCTCGCGCTCGAGCAGGTGGAGGCCGGCGATCCGCTGCGGGAGGACCTGGATGAGGTGCGCCGCGCGGCGGTGCGCTCCGTGGAGCTGACGCGCCAGCTGCTGGCCTTTGCGCGCAAGCAGACGGTGGCGCCGCAGGTGCTCGACCTGAACACGACGGTGGGCGGCATGCTCAAGATGCTGCAGCGTCTCATCGGCGAGGACATTGCGCTGGCGTGGCAACCCCACGCGCAGATCTGGCCGGTGAAGATTGATCCGTCGCAGGTGGACCAGATTCTGGCGAACCTCTGCGTGAACGCGCGCGACGCGATCACCGGCACCGGCCGGCTGAGGATTGAGACGTCGCATCGCAGCTTGGCGGCCATCGATCTTGCCGCCCATCCCGAGGTGCCCGCGGGCGACTATGTGCTGCTCACGGTGAGCGACGACGGCTCGGGAATGAGCGACGAGACCCTGTCGCATCTGTTTGAGCCGTTCTACACGACGAAATCGATGGGCAAGGGAACCGGACTCGGCCTTGCGACCGTGTGGGGCATCGTCCGCCAGAACAACGGATTCATTGAAGTGGCGAGCAAACCGTCGATCGGCACGACGTTCAGCGTGTATCTGCCGCGCTACGCAGGCAAGGAGCTGAGCTCGGGCGCGGCGGAAGCAGCGCGTGCCGTCCCCCGCGGCAAGGAGACGATCCTGCTCGCGGAGGACGAGCCGGGCATCCTCGCGCTGACGGCGCGAATGCTCGAACGGCAGGGGTATCGCGTCCTGCGCGCGCGCACGCCCGGCGAGGCGATGCGCATCGCCGAGGAGCACGCGGGTGACATCCATCTGCTGATGACCGACGTCGTGATGCCCGAAATGAACGGGCGCGACCTCGCCAAGCAGCTGCTCGCGCTGTACCCGAGCCTCAAGCGGTTGTTCATGTCGGGGTACACGGCCGACGTCATCGCGCACCGCGGCGTGCTCGACTCCGGCGTGCATTTCATTCAGAAGCCCTTCGGGCGGGACGCGCTGATTCGAAAGGTGCGCGAAACGCTCGATGCAGATGGCGATCGCTAGCGCGGTGCGACGCTAGCGCCGCACCGAGGCCGACGCTAGCGCCGCACCGAGGCCGGCGCTGTCGCCGGCTTCGATGTTTTCGCCGCCTTGCCGGTCTTCGCGGGCGGCACATCACCGGTGAACTCGCGTTGCAGCTTCGCGAGTTCGTCCTTGGCCTCGGTGAAGGTTGCGCGCATCGCGCCGGTGGGCGGTGAGACGGTACCGGTGCGCGCGCCGGAACTCAGATAGACCGTGAGCAGGCCGCCCAACCGCTGACGCACGGCCTGCGGTCCGCCGCGGCCGAAGCCGCCGCCACCGGCGCCGCCGCCACCCGCGCCGCCAACACCCGGTGCGCGGCCACCGACGAGCCGCTGCTCGAGCGTCTGCAACCGCTCGGCGTCGGCTCCGCTGGATGCGGCGCGTTTGGCGCTGATGCGCGCAGCGAGCGAATCCACGTCCGCCATGCGAGTCATGACGTCAACAACGAACGCTTCGCGCGCCTTGTGGTCGGCGAGCTTGACGTTTGCCGCCGGATCGGCACGCACTTCAAACGGGCGCGACTCCACCACCACGCCGTCAACTTCGAGTGCGACCTTGAACATGCCAGGCGCAACCATCGGGCCGCGCGCGGCGATGTCGTGGGCGGGAACCGGGAGCTGCACGATGCCCGCCCGCTGCGCGCCCGGGCCTCCGCCACCGCCGCCTTCCTCACCGCCTCCACCGCCACCGAGCCGTGCGGCGCCCGTGGGGAGCGCGAAGCGCAGATCCCATTGCACGCGCTGCAGGAGGTTTGCCTCCGTTGGCCCCGCGATCTCACGCACCGTCTTGCCGGCGGCGTTGGTCACGAGCAGCCGCACCTTCTGCGCGGGCTGGGCGAGATGATACGTAAACGCGGCGCCCTCGGCGGGATTCTCCGCCGCGTAGAAGTAGTGCGCCATGTTGGAAACATCTTCCCAGTACAGCGTCAGCGTGGCGCGCGGCACCGCGAAGAGATACGCGCGCTTGGCGGCGATGGCCGGCGTCCACTCGGCGATCGGCGACGCGTCGTCGAGCACCCAGATGCTTCGTCCGTGCGTGCCGAGGACGAGGTCCTTGGTGCGCGGATGAATGAGAATGTCGTCGTAGCGCGTGGTGGGGAGGTTGGCCTTGAGCTGTACCCAGTGCGCGCCGCTGTCGTGCGTGACGAAGAGCGCGCGCTCGGTGCCGGCGAAGAGGACGTTGGCGCGGCCGGGGTATTCCGCGAGGCCGCGAATGGAGGCGTCGTCCTTGGGGAGGCCCGACGTGACGGCGCTCCATGTCTTGCCGAAATCGGTGGTGCGCACGAGGTACGGCGCGAAGTCTCCGTCGCGATGCGCATCGATGACGACGTACGCCGTGCCCTTCGATGCGGCGGAGGCGACGATCTCGCCGATGTATGCGCCGTTGGGTGCGCCCGTGATGCTGGCGCTCACTTCCTTCCACGTCGCGCCGCCGTCGGTGCTGACCTGCACGTTGCCGTCGTCGGTGCCGACCCAGAGAACCTTGGGATCAATCGGTGATTCGGCGATGCTGGTGATCTCGCTGATGGCGTCGCCGTCGTTGCGCGAGAGACGAATGTCGCGATTCTTCACGCCCATCATGTCGAGCGTGTCGCGGTTGATGTTGCGCGTGAGGTCGGGTGTTCGAGTCCACGACGAGCCGTAGTCCTTGGACATGAACAGGCGATTGCCGCCGAGGTAGACGGTGCCGGGCGTGTGCTTGGAGGCGACGGTCGGCGCGTCCCAGTCGAAGCGATACGGCGGCTCGCCGTTGGGCGCGCGCGGCGTGATGCCCATGACGTCACCGGTGACCGGATCGACGAGCGAGAGATTGCCGCCGCTCGACGACGAGTAGACCTTGCGCCCGTCTTTGACATCGACGGCTTTGCCAGTGCCGTCGCTGAAGCCGATCTCGGCCCAATCCTGATTGAGGATGCCGAGCCAGTGTCGCGTGGCGCTGGGTCCCATGAACGAGTGATTGTCCTGAAAGCCCGCGTAGATCCAGTACGGGTCGCGGTCGTCGACGGCAATCTTGTAGACCTGGCCGATGGGAATGTTGTTCAGCCGGATGAACGTCTTGCCCATGTCGAAGCTCTCGTGCAGCCCGCCGTCGCCGGCGACGTAGATGTGTGAGGGGTTGGCGGGATCAACACGCACGGCGTGATGGTCGGTCTTGAGGCCGACGTCATACGTCGGTGACGTGGGTTCCTCGGTGAACGTCGCGCCGCCGTCTTCACTCTTCACGAGAT
>JAHFCU010000082.1 GCA_023249305.1 Gemmatimonadota bacterium | reverse complement strand
GCGGCGGCAACTTCCACGGACAGGCGGTCGCGATGGCGCTCGACGTCCTCGCCATCGCGATGACCAATCTCGCCACCATCGCCGAGCGTCGCATTGACCGGCTGGTGCACCCCGATCTCAACGAGGGCCTGCCGCCATTCCTCGCGGCGCACGCCGGCCTCAACAGCGGCTTCATGATGGCGCAGGTGTCCGCGGCCGCGCTCGCCAGCGAGTGCAAGGTGCTCTCTCATCCGGCAAGCGTGGACACCATTCCGACCGACGGCAGCAAGGAAGACGTGGTGCCCATGGCCATGGGCGCCGCGTGGAAGCTGCGCCGCATCATTGCCAACGTGCGCCACGTGCTCGCCATCGAGCTGATGTGTGCGGCGCAGGGGCTCGAGTATCGCCGGCCGCTGCGCAGCAGTCCGGGCGTCGAGCGGGTCCACGCTGCGGTGCGACGCGTCGTCCCCGCGCTGGGCGACGACCGCGTACTCACCCCCGACATCCAGGCGCTCGCCGCCGCGATCGCGCGACGCGAGTTCGTCGTGGAAGGAGCGTTGCAATGACAGCCACCGCCCGCGCGGTTCGCGCTCCACGCGGCACGACGCTGTCGTGCAAGGGCTGGCCGCAGGAAGCCGCCCTGCGCATGCTGATGAACAACCTCGATCCCGACGTCGCCGAGCGACCGGACGACCTTATCGTCTACGGCGGCACGGGCAAGGCGGCGCGCAACTGGGAGTGCTTCGACGCCATCGTGCGCGCGCTGCGCGCGCTCGAGAGCGACGAGACCCTGCTCGTCCAGAGCGGCAAGCCCGTGGCTGTTTTCCGCACCCACACGCACGCGCCGCGCGTGCTGATTGCCAACGCCAATCTTGTCGGCCGGTTTGCCACCTGGGACCACTTCCGCGAGCTCGAGCGGAAGGGCCTGATGATGTACGGCCAGATGACCGCCGGCTCGTGGATCTACATCGGCTCGCAGGGCATCGTGCAGGGCACGTATGAGACGTTCGGCTCGCTCGCGCGCAAGCACTTCAACGGGTCGCTCGCTGGCAAGCTCGTGCTGACCGCCGGACTCGGCGGCATGGGCGGCGCGCAGCCGCTGGCCGCGACCATGAACGACGCCGCCTTTCTCGGTGTCGAGGTCGATCGCGCGCGCATCGAGAAGCGCCTGGCCACGGGTTACTGCGACAAGATGACGGCGGATATCGACGAGGCGCTCGCGTGGGTGCGCGGCGCGCAGGGCGAGCGGCGCGGTCTCTCGGTCGCGCTGCTCGGCAACGCCGCTGAGGTCTTGCCCGAGCTCGTGCGGCGCGGCGCAATCCCGGATGTCGTCACCGACCAGACCAGCGCGCACGACATGCTCAACGGCTACATCCCTGCGGGCATGACGCTGGACGAGGCCTCCGCACTCCGCACGCTTAACTCCGCACAGTATCTACAGCGCTCAACCGCCAGCGTGGTGGAGCACGTGCGCGCCATGCGCGCCATGCAGGACCGGGGCGCCGTCGCCTTCGACTACGGCAACAACATCCGCACCGTCGCGTTTGACGCGGGGCTCGCCGACGCGTTCAAGATCCCGGGCTTCGTCCCCGAGTATATCCGTCCGCTCTTCTGCGAAGGGAAGGGGCCGTTCCGCTGGGCCGCGCTTTCCGGCGATCCCGCGGACATCGCGCGCACCGACGAGCTCGTGCTCTCGCTCTTCCCGCACGACACGCACCTCGCGCGGTGGATCTCCATGGCGCGCGAGCGCATTCACTTTCAGGGTCTGCCGGCGCGCATCTGCTGGCTCGGGCAGGGCGACCGCGCGACGTTCGGCGTCGCGATCAACGACCTCGTCGCGCGCGGCGAAATCTCGGCGCCCATTGTCATCGGCCGCGACCATCTCGACACCGGCTCGGTGGCGTCGCCCTTCCGCGAGACTGAGGGCATGAAAGATGGCACGGATGCCGTCGCTGACTGGGCGATCCTCAACGCGATGCTGAACGTCGCAAGCGGTGCGAGCTGGGTCTCGTTCCACCACGGTGGTGGCGTCGGCATCGGCAACTCGCTGCACGCAGGGCAGGTGATCGTCGCCGACGGCACGCCCGAGATGCGCCTGCGCCTCGAACGCGTGTTAACCAACGATCCGGGCATCGGCGTCGCGCGCCACGCGGATGCGGGCTACGATACCGCCGTCGAGACGGCGAAGGCGAAGGGGATCAAGCTCCCCATGGTGAGATAAGAGGGACGGGGACGGAGTGCGGGAGCTTGGTGCGGAGTAAAGAGTGAAGGAACGAGGGAGGGGTGAAGCCACGTCCCTCAAACCTCTTCACTCCACTCGTCCCCCCGCACTTAGCCCCCGCACCCCGTCCCCGTCCCCAGCTAGCTTTCCGTCCATATGTTGAGCCCCAACTACAAACCTTGGCACCTCCTGCCGTTCGCGGTGAAGTACGCGCGGCTGCGGCTCACGCGGCGCCCGGTCCTCGTGAACTTCGAGGTCACGATGCGCTGCAACGCCGCGTGCGGCGGTTGCGACTACTGGCAGACGCCGGCCGCTGAGCGCGCGCACGAGCTTGCGTCGTTCGCCGAGGCCGCCCGCGCATTCGACCCGATGATGATCACGTTCACCGGCGGAGAGCCCACCCTGCGCCGCGACCTCGAGGGCATCGTCGCCGAGGTCGCGCAGGCCGTGCCGTACTGCTACATGACGCTTCT
>JAHFCU010000026.1 GCA_023249305.1 Gemmatimonadota bacterium | reverse complement strand
TTCATGAGCCGGAAGGGCATCGAGTATGGATCCATCACGCATCACCCCGATGGCTTGCCGCATGGGCCGCACCCGGGGCGCACCGAAGCGAGCATCGGCGCCAAGCGCACCGACGAACTCGCGGTGATGATGGACTCGTTCCGCCCGCTCCGCGTGGCCAAGGAGGTGCTACCGGCGGAGGACAAGGAGTATTACCGGTCGTGGGTGGATAGCGGACCAGGTTTCAATCCACCGACGAGCTGAGCATGCCGAGTTTCTCCGCCCGCTTCAACTCGCTTCCCGCTTACGCGCTGGCGTCCATTCCGCAGAAGAAGCGCGAGCTCCTCGCGCGCGGCGTGGACGTCATTGACCTCGGCGCAGGCGACGCCGATCTCCCCGCGCCGCCGAGGGCGGTGGCGGCGCTCGCCGAAGCGGCCAAGGACCCGGCGATGTCGCGCTACGGCTTCGGACTTGGCCTGCCGGCGTATCGCGAAGCCGCCGCGGCGTGGATGGAGCAGCGTTTCGGCCAGCGGTTCGATCCGCTCACAGAGATCATTCCACTGATCGGCAGCAAGGAAGGGATCGCGCACCTCGCCCTCATTTACCTCGAACCCGGCGATATCGCGATCATCCCCGATCCGGGCTACCTCGCATACCTCGGCGGCACGCTGCTGAGCAGCGCCACGCCGTATGCGTATCCCATCACGCCGCGCACGAACTTCCTCGTGGACGTGGACGAGATACCGGCGGAGGTGCGAGCGCGCACGAAGCTGCTGTACCTCAACTACCCGAACAATCCCACGGCGGCCGTGGCGCCGCGCAACTACCTGAAGAAGGTCGTGGACTGGTGCACCGCGCACGACATCCTGCTCGTATACGACAACGCCTACAGCGAGATGACCTTCGACGGCTACGTGGCGCCGAGCATCTTCGAGATTGACGGCGCACGCCGCGTGGCCATCGAGTTTCACTCGCTGTCGAAGACGTATAACATGACGGGATGGCGCCTCGGCTGGGCCGCGGGCGCGGCGTCGTTTCTTGCGCCGCTCGCCAAGGTGAAGAGCTTCGTGGACACCGGGCACTTCTTGGCGTCACAGCGCGCCGGCGTCGCGGCCTTCGAAAGTCACGCGGACTGGCTGCCCGGCAACCTCGCGACGTTTCGCGAGCGGCGCGACGCCGCGGTCGCAGCCTTCCGCGCCGAGGGGTTCAGCGTCGAGGTGCCGAAGGCCTCGATGTACTTATGGGTGCCGCTGCCGGCGGGCGTTTCGTCAATGGCGTTCCACGAGCGGCTGATGCAGGAGGAGGGCGTCATCGTACTCGCCGGCAAGGCGCTCGGCGACGGAGGCGAGGGATTCTTCCGCGTGTCATTCATTACATCGCCCGAACGACTCACCGAGGCGGCGCACCGAGCGGGACGCGTGCTGAAGAAGATGACCGCGGACCGCAGCGGGTAGTTTGAGCCACCGTCGCTGCGCTGGCACTCCGCGGCGACGGAGAACAAACTCAACGATCCGCGTGCGCCGGACGGCCGTCCGCGCCGCGAGACCTTCGCGAGGATTCCCGTGTCATTCGCAAGCACCCCGGCGCGCACGCGCGCGCTCATCTCGCTCTGTTCGCTCGCCGCGGCCAGCGTTGGCGCGCAGCCGCCCACCCGTGCGCCGCAGGCGCCGCCGTCGCCCCAGGAGCGGCTCGTGACGGCGATGCATGGCATCTCGAGCAACGTGATCCTCGACTGGGTCAAGGAACTTACGTCCGAGAAGTTCGGTGGACGCCTCACCGGCACTCCCGGCTACGATTCTGCCGCGGCGTGGTCGGTCGCGCTGCTGCGCGGCTGGGGATACCAGCCAGCGGGCGACAAGGGGACGTGGTATCAGAAGTTTCCGAATCCGTACACGCTCGTGCGCCCCGGTACCGAACTGTCGCTGCACCTGCCGCTGAGCGGCGGCGAGATCATGAAGTCGTACACGTGGGAGAAGGAATTCTTCCAGGGCTCTACGTCGGACTCCGGCAGGGTCACGGCGGAAGCTGTGTACGTCGGCTACGGCATCACCGCGCCAGAACTCGGCTACGACGACTACGCTGGCGTTGACGTGAAGGGCAAGATCGTCGTGCTGGAACCCGAGGCGCCCATAGGCCCGGAGCCTGACACGGCGCTCTTCAAGAAATGGCGGCCGTACTCCTTCCACGACTACAAGATCTCGAACGCCGCCAAGCATGGCGCCGCCGGGATGGTGTACGACTACCACATCGCCAATCCCAACGCGCGGTTCGTGAAGGGACTGATCCTCACGTACGTGAGCCGCGTGGTGATGGACGATCTCTTCACCGGACTGCCGGTGAGCCACCGGCAGACGCTCGACCAGATCCGGAGCGCGCTCAAGCCGGCATCGCGGCCGCTGGGCAAGACGATGACGCTCGCGAACAACACGCAATACCACCCCGAGGGCATCGGATCGAACGTCATCGCGATCCTGCCAGGGAGCGACCCGGCGCTCAAGGACGAGTACATCGTGCTCGGCGCCCATCTCGATCACCTCGGCTACAACCACGAGTTGATGCCCGGCGCGCACGACAACGCGTCGGGTGTGGCGACGCTGCTCGCCGCCGCTGAGGCGATCGCGCGCGCGAAAGTGCCGATGAAGCGCAGCGTGCTGCTGCTCCTGTTTGGCGCGGAAGAGCAGGGGGTGGCCGGCTCCGAGTATTACGTGGCGCATCCGGTGGTGCCGAATGCGAAGATCAAGGCGTTCCTGAACCTCGAGAGCGTGGGTCGCGGCGAACGCATCGGTGTGTCGTCGGGCAAGGAATACCCGGAGACCTACGGCGCGATGGAGCGCGCGAACACGCAGTATGTGCACCGAGCCATTGGGGCGTTCTCCAACCTCAACCTCGCCCGGCCGCGACAGGACGCGGCGCACTTCCTGTGGGCAAAAATCCCCACGGTGTCCATCGGGACGAGCGGCGCGCCGCCGCTGCCATTCGCCAGTTACCACACGAGCAAGGACACGTGGCAAATCCTGACGCCGGAAATCATGGAAGACCTCGCCCAGATCGTTTTCTTGGCGACGGTCGATCTGGCAAATCGCTGATGGGTCGCGTTTACACTTGAGTCTCCGTGCGGCGTGATGCGCGGTCGGACCGTTGCCCCCCATTCGTTTCATTTCCACGGAACATCCATGCCTCGATTGCCCTTCCTGCTCTTTCTCGCTGCGCCGCTTACCGCCCAGAACCCGGCGCCAATTGGACCTCCGGCTCCGGACACTCCGTCGGCAGCAGCAGTCTCGAATGCGCCCGCGCCACGCGCGAGTGGCCGCGCATTCACGCCGGGTGACTGGTACAAGCTCACGACGTTGAGTACGCCGGCGATGTCGCCCGACGGCAAGATGGTGGCGTTCACTGTCACCACGATCGTGGAGCGTGAGAACAAGCGGCACAGCGAGGTGTGGGCCGTGCCAACGAGTGGCGGAGCACCCGTGCGCTACACCTCGCCGGGCTACGAAAGCACGAGCCCGCGTTTCTCACCCGACGGCAAGTACCTGTTCTTCACCTCGACGCGACCTGGTGGACGCGGCGCCACGTGGGCGCTGCGCATGGACCAGCCGGGCGGCGAGGCGACACAGGTGGACAACTATCCCGTCGGTTCAGTGCCGAAGGACAGGAGCTTCGCGGTCTTCACCGACGTCGTGGATTCGTCCGCGGCGGGCGGGCTTGCTCGTGCGATGCAGAACGTGCCCGGCGCGCCGGGCGGCGCGAGACCGTCGTCGAGCGGTTCACCGCCGCTCCCGCCGTCGTTCTCACTCCCGCCGGGCGTGTTGAACGTGCCACCCTTCGGTGCGATCACCAAACCGCAGGAGGCGGCGCGCTTCGACGGCCGGCAGTTCGTGGACGTTCCATACAAGGCGAACGGATTCGGCTTCTTGCCTAACGCGCGATCGGCGCGCGCAATCGCCCCGCGGCAGATCTTCACGCAGAAGTTCGACAGCTCCAAGCGTGTACAGGTGACCAACGCGCGCTACTCGCACCGCGAGGCCACGGTGTCGCCCGATGGCAAGTGGATCGCGTTCGTGGCCGATGCGCAGCTGCGCCCCGACAGCGTGGTCCAGCAGGTCGCCGATTCACTGGCGAAGCTGCCGTACGACGCATTGCGCGACGAGGCGCCGCGCAACGACCGCGACATCTTCGTGATCTCTATAAGCGGCGGAACGCCGCGCCGTGTCGCGTCGCTGCAGGGCGATGAGAGCGGGCTCGACTGGTCACCGGACGGCAAGAAGATCCTCTTCGTCAGCCGCGCCGAGCGCACCAAGAACGCGCGGCTCATGCTCATGGACGTCAGCGGCGGTGCGCCGCAAAACCTGACCAACGGCTGGCAATACGAACCGGCGTTCGCCGAGTTCCTGCCCGGCGGCGATGTCCTGATGAGCGCCGAGATTGGCGCCCGCACCGCGCTCTTCACGGTGAACCCGAAGAGCGGCCAGATGCGCGAGACGATCGGCGGTCGGCGGGTGATTCGTGGGTACGCGCACAACGAGAAGGCCACGCAGGTGGCGTTCATTGTTACCAGCGTCAACAGTCCGACGGAGCTCCATATCGCGGACCTCGACAGCCGGAAGGACGGCAAGTACGACGGCAAGAACGAGCGCAAGCTCACCGCGTTCAACGACACGTTGAACGCCGAGATCGCGTGGAGCGACGCCGAGAAGTTCGCGTTCCAGGGTGTGGGCGGGCTGACCGTCGAAGGCTGGGTGATGAAGCCCGTCGGTTATCAGCCGGGGAAGAAGTACCCGTTGGTGCTCTACATCCACGGCGGCCCGCATTCGCGGTACGAGGAGGCGTGGTTCGACGAGTTCCAGAACCTCGCCGGCGCCGGCTTCATGGTGCTGTACACGAATCCGCGCGGTTCGAGCGGCTCAGGTGCTGAATTCACCTTCAGCACGCGTGGTCGCTGGTTCGCGGAGGATTACCAAGACCTGATGCAGGCCTCAGACATTGCCGCGAAGCGTCCCGACGTGGACAGCACGCGTATGGGCGTGACCGGCGGCTCGTACGGCGGCGTGATGACGGCGTGGGTCACCTCGCACACCAATCGGTTCAAGGCCGCCGAGGCCGACCGCATGATCAGCAACTGGTGGTCGTGGTACGGGGCGAGCGACGCGCAGATGCTCACCGAGTTCGAATTCTTCGGCAGGCCGTGGGACAACCCGGCGATGTATGACTCGCTCTCGCCCATTCGGTACGTAAACCGCGTGAAGACGCCAACGCTGATGGTGCAGAGCGAGGAGGACCATCGCACGCCGATCAACGATGCGGAGCAGTGGTTCATGGCGCTGCGCAAGCGCGGCGTGCCGGTGGAGTTCGTACGCTATCCGCGCTCGACGCACGATCTCTCGCGCACCGGCGAACCCTGGCTGCTCGTGGACCGGCTGGGCCGGTTGCGGCAGTGGTTCGGGTATTGGCTGAAGCCGTAGCGCCAGATGCTCCGACGCTCGCTCACGACCCTCCCGCTCGTCTTCGTCATCTTCTTCAACGTCTCGGGCGGGGCGTTCACGCTCGAGGGACTCGTGGCCGGCACCGGGCCAGGCCTGGCGCTCGCGATATTGGCGATCATCCCGCTCGTCTGGTCGCTGCCTGAGATTCTCATCATCGGTGAGCTCGCGAGCATGCTTCCGGAGGAGGGCGGCTATTACCGCTGGGTGAGGCGTGCGTTCGGCGACGGCTGGGCCTTCCAAAACGGCTGGTACACCTGGCTCTACTCGCTGGTGGACATGGCCATCTACCCGGCGCTGCTCAACCAGTATCTCAGTTGGTTTGTGCCCCATCTCTCTCAGGGTGTGCGGTGGGCGATCGCGCTCGTGATGATCTGGGGCGCGGCTGGCATCAACTTGCGCGGGGCGCTCCCCGTCGGGCGCGTATCGGTGGCTGTGGGCACGTTCGTTCTCGGGGCCTTCGCGCTCGTGGCGATCTTCGCGCTCCCGCACGTGACGCACGCGCCGTGGCAGCCGCTGCTCAAGCCGGGGCAGGGACTCGGCGCCGGGCTCGCGGTGGGCTTGTCCACGGCCCTGTGGAACTACTTCGGCTGGGACAACGCGTCCACGGTCGGTGGCGAAGTGGTGGACGCGGGGCGCACGTATCCAAAGGCACTTGCGCTCGCATTGCCCATCGTCGCCCTCGGCTACTTCGTGCCGCTGCTGCCCACTCTGGGCGCTACTGAGTGGACGACGTGGAGCGAGGGCGGCTTCCCCGCGATTGCGCGCGCGGCCACGGGCAGTGCCGGCGTCGTGCTCGCGCCGCTACTCGCGATCGCCGGAATCGCGAGTGCGCTCGCGCTCTTCAACGCACTGTTGCTTGTCTACACCCGCATTCCGCTCGCGATGTCACTCGACGGTCTCCTGCCCGCGGTCCTCGGCCGCACCGACGCGCGCGGCACCCCATGGGTCGCCATCGTCGTGTCTGCGGCGATCTACAGTGTCTTCGCGCTGATCCCGTTCGGCAACCTCGTCGTCGCCGACGCCATCTTCTACGCCGGCGCCCTGATGCTTGAGTTCGCGGCGCTCGTCTGGTTCCGCGCGCGGGAGCCTCAGTTGCGCGGCCCGTTTCGCATTCCCCTCGGCACCTTGGGCGTCGCACTGCTCGCCTTCGTGCCGTTTGTCGTCTTCATCGGCGTGATCGTGATCTCGTTCCGCGACGGAGAATACGGTTTCGCGTCTGCATCGGGCGCGCTGGCCGCGATGGCGTGCGGCCTGCCATGGTACCTCCTGATGCGCCGTTACCTGCGATCACGCGCCCAGCCGTCATCGGCGGAGCAGCGCTTCTCGTAGTGGAATCCCGCATCGTGTTGTGGTGAGTCTAGCGATATCGGCATCCGGCGCGAGCCGTAAAATTCCGTTCCTGTTCGCCCGCCGCGAGGAACGCATGGACATCGCCGACGCCATCAGTTCGCACGAAGACTGGCGGGACCGCCTGCTCAGCTACGCCAAGGGGAACATGCTCTACCGCGTGGACCCCGACGTCGCCGCCAAGGACGGCGACTGCGCGCTCGGGCAATGGCTGCGCGGCGAAGGCAAGGCGGAATATGCGGGAGTACCACGCTTCGACGAGCTCGTCATCGTGCATGCCGCGTTCCATCTCGAAGCGGCGGCACTCGTGCGCATGATCGCTGGCGGCCAAGCCAAGCAGGCGCGGACGCTGATCGCCGACCTGCGATCGCCGTTCAACCAGGCGTCGAGCAAGGTAGTCAACCTGCTGACGGCGTTGCAGGACGCGACGAACTAGGCCGGTTTCGCCGCGATACTGGGGAGTTCGCGAGCGGCCTACGGGCGCCGTTCGAGGACTCCCCCTTTCATGACCATGACGACCGACCTCACCGCGTGAATGTCGCGCGTCGGGTCGCCCTTCACGGCGACGAGATCGGCGAGCAGCCCCGGCACCACGCGTCCGACGCGGTTCTCCCAGTGCAGCATGCGCGCGTTAACCGACGTCGCGGCCTTCATCACGGCAAGCGGCGACATGCCGTACTCCACCATCAACTCCATCTCGATCGCGTTGGTGCCGTGCGCATAGACACCGACGTCACCACCCACGCACAGCGTGACGCTGGCGGCCAGCGCCGCGCGAAATGATGCGCGCTTCGCCGCGATCGCCGCGGGCTCGGGGTCCACGCCCTTCTTCCATCCCGCGTACTGCCGCGTCGCGTCACCCGCCGCGAGCGTCGGGCAGAACGTCACCCGATACTCCTTCATCAGGCGATACGTCTCATCCGTGGCGCCGTCGCCGTGCTCAATCGTCTCGACCCCGGCCATGATCGCGCGACGCATCCCTTCCGCGGTGCTCGCATGCGCCGCCACGGGACGGCCGCTGCTGCGCGCCGCGTCCACGATCGCGCGCAGCTCCGCCTCGGTGAACGTCGGCATCGCCTCGCCGCGCGGCCCCCAGCGATAGTCGGCGTAGACCTTGATCCAATTAGCGCCGTGGGCGATCTGGTCGCGCGCCACGCGCACGACGCCATCAAGCCCGTCCGCTTCCTCGGCGCCCTGCGGCGGCTCATAGCTGAAGTCAGTCCGCTTGGGCGCGTAGCTGCCGGTCACGACCATCGCGCGTGTGGTGACGACCATGCGCGGCCCCGGAATGATGCCTTGCTCAATGGCCTGCTTGAGTCCGACGTCGGCATAGCCGGCGCCCTCGGTACCGAGGTCGCGCACCGTCGTGAAGCCGGCCATCAGCGTCGCCTTCGCGTGGTTCACCGCGCGCGCCGTGCGCAGCGCGAGTGGTTCGCGAAGCACCTGGTCGTTCCACGGCGTCTCATTGTACGGGTGGAGAAAGAGGTGCGAATGCCCTTCGATCATACCGGGAATGAGTGTCGCACCCGGGAGATCAATGACCGTCGCGCCCTTCGGCGCGCCAACCTGCGCCGCGGGACCAGCCGCGGCGATGCGGTCGCCACGCACCAGCACGGTCCAGCCCGTGGCGGGGGTGTCGCTCGTGCCGTCCCACACCGCCGCCGGTTTGAGCAGCACGAGCGAGTCACGCACCTGCGCCGCCAGCGGCGACGCGATGAAGACGAGCAGGAACAGCGCGCGCATGATCAGTTGCCCTCCAGGCCGTCGCGAATCGCCATCGTCCATCGCCATCGTCCATCGCCATCTCGAATCCGAATCCTCAATCGCAATCCGAGTTCCAAATCCTCAATCGATCTTTGGAAAGTCCATCACGCCCCCCGACACCGCAAACGCCATGAACTCGGCGCTGTCGCTGGTGAGCAGCTTCACGCGATCCGCGGGGACGACCAGCATCTGTCCCGACCACGCGTACGAGTGGGGCACGTACACGACCACGGAGGCGTCCACGCCGAGCCGCTGAGCTGACGGTTGCGTGAGAAAGCCGAGCAGCTTCACCTGGCTGTCCATGCCAAGCGTGACCAGCACCGGCTGGCTGAATCCCTTCTTCTCGCCGACGAACGCGCCCATCAGGTCCTTGGTGGACGTGTAGAGCAGGCGCACGAACGGCAGCCGTGAGAGCTGGTCCTCGAACACGCTGACCGCGTGGCGCGTCAGGAGGCTCGAGCCCAGGAGTCCGATCATCGTGATCAGCGCGAGCGTCGTGACGAAGCCAGCGCCAGGAATACTCAGGCCGAGCCAGCCGTCCACCTTCACGAACACTCCATAGCACACCCAAACGGTGACGACGAGCGGGACGGTGAGGACCAGGCCGCGCAGGAAGTAGCCGAGCAGTCGTTTCATGAGTGGTGGCCAGCGGATGGGACGAGGTGTTCGTACTTTGGGGTACCCGGAGGGTGTATCGCCCCCCTCCTACCGGGGAAGATAACTCGACTCTCGGATTCCGCGATGAACATTCGCTCGTTCTCCCCGGCCGCCGCACGCCGCGTCCTGCTGTTCGGCGTGCTGAACGTGACTTCCGCCGCCGTGCTCACCGCGCCGCTCACCGCGCCGCTCACCGCGCCGCTCGCCGCGCAGGGCACGCGACCCATCACGCAGGACACCTACGACCTGTGGCGCACCATTCAGGGGGCGTCGCTCTCCCCGGATGGCCGTTTCGTCATCTACGGGGTGACGCCCGTTGTTGGCGATGGTGAGGTCGTGATTCGCTCGACGACTTCCGAAACCGAGTGGCGGTTCGCGCGCGGCTACACCGGCCGGCCGCAGTTGATGGCGGGGGCCGACTCTGCCGCGATCTTCTCGGCGCCACCGGCGCAGTTTTCCGCGGCGTCGAATGCCGCCGCATTCATTACCTATGCGCCGCGCGCCGAGTTTGAGACTGCGCGCAAGGCACGGCCGCGGCCGCTTCCCCAGCCGCGCACGTCGCTCACCATCGTGACGCTTGCCGACGGCAAGGCGCAGGTGATCCCGAAGGTGCGCTCGTTCCGGTTCGCGCGCGAAAGCGGCAAGTACCTCGCGTATCTGATGGAAGCCGATTCAGCCGCACCCGGCAGCGGGAGCGGCGGAGCAGCGGCGGGTGGCGCACCGGCCGGCCGCGGTGGCGGACGCGGTGGCGCGGCGGGCGGTGCGCGTCCCGATCCGGCCGCGCCGCTCATACTGCGTGATCTCACCACGGGACAGGAACTCAAGATTGATGACGTAACGTCGTATCTCTTCGACGAGAACGAGAAGGTGCTCGTCTACTCGAGGCAGTCCATCGATACGACGAAGAGCGGCGTGCATGTGCGCGACCTCGCGACGGGTGCCATCACGACGCTTGCATCGGGGAAGGGGAGCTACAAGTCGCTCGCCGTGGACCGCAAGGGCGCCCAGGTCGCGTTCGTCACGGACCGCGATGACGTGGCGGTGGCCAAGCCGCGCTACGCGCTCTACTACGCGTCGCTCGTCCTCGCGAAAGGCCAGAAGGGACCGATCGTCGCCATGAAAGTCGTGGATCAGGCGATGGTCGGAGTGGACCAGCTGATCGCCGACCGCGGGCGACTCGACTTCGTGCGCGAAGGGACGGCGCTGCAGTTTGCCCTGGCGCCCCTGCCCCTAGACTCGGTGCCGGCCGACTCGCTGACCGACAAGGCAGTGTACGACCTGTGGCACTTCAAGGACACTCAGATCCAGCCCGTCCAGAAGCTGAATGCCGCGAGAGAGCGCAATCGCACGTGGATAGCGGTCTACCTGCCAGCCGCGAAGAAGTGGACCAAGCTTGGCAACGATTCGCTGAATCGCGTGACGCTTGCCGACAACGGACGCGTGGCCCTCGCCCTCAATCCGGTGCAGTACGCCATCGAACAGACGTGGGACGAGGGCGGGAACGACGTGTACGTACTGGACGTAAGCACCGGCGCGCGCACGCTCGTCGCGAAGAAGCTGGAGGGCGCACAACTGTCGCCCGGCGGCAAGTACGTCACCTTCTTCCATGACGGCAAGTGGTTCTCGCACAACACTGCCACCAACAAGCAGGTCGAAATCACGGCAGGCATTGGCGACGTACGGTTCGATGACGAAGAATTCGACGAGCCAAATATGCGCCCCGCGTACGGTCTCGGCGGTTGGACGAAGGACGAGGCGCGCGTGCTCGTGTATGATCGCTTCGACGCGTGGGAAGTGGATCCCGCGGGCATCGCGCCGCCGCGCAACGCGACCGCGGGCGCAGGCCGAGCGAAGGGCATCACGTATCGCGTGGTGAACCTCGACGTCGAAGACCGCTTCCTCGATCCTGCCGAGCCGTTGATCCTCCACGCGTTCGACAACGAGTCGAAGGCCAGTGGGTACGCGCAAGCGAAACTCGGCACGAGCGCGGCCCCCGAAGTGATCGTCATGGGACCGAAGAACTACGGCGCCCTGCAGAAGGCGCGGAAGGCTGCGCAGTACTTGATGACGCAGCAGACGTATCGCGAATTCCCCGATCTCTGGACCGGCGCGTCCGTTGGCGCTATGCGAAAGGTGTCAGATGCGAATCCACAGGCCGCCGAATATCCCGTCGGCACGGTGGAACTCGTGTCGTGGATGAACAGCGACGGCGTGCGCTTGCAGGGCATGCTCTACAAGCCCGACGGCTTCGACGCGGCGCACAAGTATCCGATGATCACCTATTTCTACGAACGCCGTTCCGAGCAGCTGAACAACTACGTGGCGCCGTCCGGCCGGAACAACATCAACCCGAGGGTTTACACCTCGCTTGGTTATCTGGTGTTCATCCCCGACATCGTGTACACCGACGGATACCCGGGACCAAGCGCGGTCAAGGCGGTCGTCCCCGGCGTGCTGTCGCTCGTCGCTCGCGGCTTCGTGGATTCGAAACGGCTCGGCATCTCCGGTCAATCGTGGGGCGGCTACCAGAGCGCGTACCTCATAACGGCGACGAACATGTTCGCGGCCGCGGTCCCCAACGCGACGGTCGTGAACATGACCTCCGCGTATGACGGCATTCGCTGGGAGTCGGGCATTGCGCGCCAGGGACAGTACGAACACGGCCAGAGCCGAATCGGCGGTTCGCTGTGGGAGTATCCCGAGCGCTACATCGAAAACTCTCCCTTGTTCCGTCTCGATCGCGTCACGACCCCGGTGCTCTTCATGGAGAATGACGCCGACGGCGCCGTCCCGTGGTATCAGGGCATCGAGTGGTATCTCGCGATGCGTCGCCTGCAGAAGGAGGCGTATCTCGTCGTGTACAACGGCGACGCGCATAACCCGACGAAGCGCGCCAACCAGAAGGACATTGACCTCAAGATGCAGCAGTTCTTCGGCGCCAAGCTGCTCGGCCAGCCGGAGCCCGACTGGATGAAGCACGGTATTCCGTACCTCAAGAAGGGGCAGGACCAGCTCAATCGCAGATAACGACAGAATCGAACAGACTCCAATAGAATGAAACAGAGGGTCCGGCGCGACGACTGGCCGGGCCCTCTGGC
Organism: Gemmatimonadota bacterium; assembly: GCA_023249305.1. Lineage (GTDB taxonomy): Bacteria > Gemmatimonadota > Gemmatimonadetes > Gemmatimonadales > Gemmatimonadaceae > PNKL01. Next base: position 22,280 of record JAHFCU010000026.1, on the reverse strand, counting down.
GTCAGCGCAGCGTGCCAGGATCCTCGCCCACGCCAGCGTCGATTGCTTGAAAAGCACTATATCGCGATATAGTATTATACAGACTCTTCGGGCACACACCCATGGCCAATCCAACTCCATACAGTCTCGCGGTTCAACTGAACAAGTCCTTCAACGCCACCGTCGAGGCCGCCCGCGCTGCGCTCGCTGCCGAGGGCTTTGGCGTCCTTATGGAAGCTGACCTGCAAGCCACCTTCCTGAAGAAGCTCGGCGCCGAGTCGTCGTCGTATGTCATCTTGGGCGCGTGCAGCCCGCGCGATGCGTTCGAAGCGCTTTCGCTCGAACCCAATCTCGGACTGCTGCTGCCCTGCAACGTCATCGTCCGCGACGCGGGAAACGGCGCCACCGTCGTCGCCGCGCTCGACCCGCTCGCCCAACTCGGCCTCGCGGACAATGAGGCGTTGCTCCCCGCCGCAACCGCCATCCGCGAGCGAATCGCGCGGGCGCTCGAGGCGCTAGAGAAGTCGTCGTGAACGCTTCGCCCGCCACGCAGAACCACTCCGCCGTCGTCGCATGTCCGTTCTGCGACACGCTCAACCGCGTCGCCCTCGGCCGCCTCGACGACCGGCCGCGATGCGCCGAGTGCCACAAGCCGCTGCTGCTCGACCGCCCGGTGCACGCCAAGGATGTTCACCTGTCGAAGGTGATCGATGGCGCGACGGTGCCGGTACTCGTGGATTTCTACGCCGACTGGTGCGGGCCGTGCAAGATGATGGCGCCCGTGCTCGATGACCTGGCGCGCGAACGCGCTGGCGAGTTGCTCGTGGTGAAGGTCAACTCCGACCAGAATCCCGTCTCGCCGCAGCATTTCGGCGTGCGCGGCATCCCGACGCTGATCGTCTTCAGGGACGGCCAGGAGGTCGGACGCCAGATCGGATTCGCGCCCAAGGCGCAGTTGCTCGCCCTCATCAGCGGACCGGCGGCGTAACTGTGCCTCGGCGGCGAACGCATCAGCGCGGCGCCGCCGAGGAACGCCGACGCGACTACCGACCGCCGTACGCCTTCGGCGGCACGGTCTTGAGGTATAGCCAGAGCGCGCGGATCTCGTCGTCGGTCATGTCTTTCGTGTACCTGAAGGGCATGAGCGTATCAATCGGCGTGCCGCCCGGACGCTTCCCCTCGCGGAGTGCGCGGAAGAAGTCTTCCTCCCTATAGTGTCCGATGCCTTCCGGCGTGAGATTCGCCGGCGACTTCCAATCGGGCGGACTTCCGGGCATGTGGCCGCCAGACAATGTCTGGCCGTGGCAGCCCTTGCATCCGCCGATGACCGCGAGGTACGCGCCGTACTCTGCCGTCGCGCCCATCGGCACTGGCGCGGGATGCGACGCGTCCTGCTTGATCAGCTCTGCCGGCACGAGCTGAAGGTCGCCCTTGAGGAAGAGCGCGCGGCCGATCGGGCCCACGCTGTTCTTGCCGATCTCTCGATCCACTGGCGGCAGCGTCTTGAGATACGCGATAAGCGCCGCGGCATCCTCGTCCGTCAGATGCGTGGCCTCCTGCGCCGGCATGAAGAGCAGCGGCGAACCGTCGGGCTTGACACCGTGCCGGATCGCGCGCTCCCAGTCGAGATCGCTCAACTGGCCGCCGATGCCACCTTTGCCGCGGGTCAGATTGGCGGCATACAGACGTGCGACCGGCGGTGCGTCGATGAACAGGCCGCCGCCGAAGTCCGTCCGATGGCAATCGACACACTTGCCGATGGTGATCGCCAGACGCCGGCCGCGAAGGAGCGCGAGCGAATCGCCGGGGATGCTGAGCTCGTGGCCGGCGACCGTCCACTTCTTGTCGATGCGCCGTTGCGACGCGATGTAGAGCCCGCATAGGGCGAGAATCACGACGACGACAACGGCGCCAACGGTCCACGCAGCCGCGCGGAGCATCTTCTTCATGGGGGGCCTCACGAAGAGAAGGAGAAGAGAAGCAAGATGCACGATGCAACGCCGGCGCGCGAGGGCAGCGTCAGCCAGGCGCGCGGTTCGCGGCCGAACGAGCGCCTATCGCAATCGCCGACCGAACTCAATACAATTCCTGTCCACATGACCACCACCGCTCCCCACGACCAGGCGCCGGCGACCGAACCGCCGCGCTGGACAATTGATGCCGCGAAGCTCCTCTACAACGTCGAGGGGTGGGGCGACGGCTTCTTTGACATCTCGGAGAAGGGGCGTGTGATCGTGCGTCCCGACAAGGCGCACCCGGAGCGCTCGCTCGACCTGTTCGAGCTTGCGCTCGACCTCGAGGCGCAGGGCGTCGCCCTTCCCGTGCTGCTGCGCTTCTCCGACATCCTGCGCTCCCGCATCGAGGCGCTGCACGGCTCGTTCCAGAACGCGATCGCGGAGTTCGGCTACGGCGGCCAATACACGACTGTGTATCCGATCAAGGTCAATCAGCAGCGCCACGTCGTCGAGGAGATTCTCACCTTTGGGCAGGATGCGGGCGTCGGCCTCGAATGCGGCTCGAAGCCCGAGCTGCAGGCCGTGCTCGCGCTCTCCGAGCGCAACGACCATGTGATCGTCTGCAACGGCTACAAGGACGAGGAGTTCATGCGCCTCGCCCTGATGGGGCAGAAGCTTGGGCACAAGGTCTTCATCGTCCTCGAACAGCTCAGCGAACTGGACGTGCTCCTGCAGGCAGCCGACGCGATGGGCGTCGTCCCCACTGCCGGCGTGCGCGTCAAGCTCTCGACCGAAGGCTCGGGACGCTGGGCGCAGTCGGGCGGGGAGAAGAGCAAGTTCGGCCTCAGCTCGGCGCAGCTGCTCGCGCTGATCGAGCGACTGCAGGGGCTCGGACGGCTCGACATGCTCAAGCTCGTGCACTTCCATCTCGGCTCGCAGATCACCGACATCCGCTACATCAAGCGGGCCATGGGTGAAGTGGCGCGGTTCTACGTCGAACTGCGCAACTTGGGGCTCGACATCACCCACGTGGACGTCGGTGGCGGCCTCGGCGTGGACTACGATGGTACGCAGAGCACCAACCAGGCGTCGGCGAATTACACGCTGCAGGAGTACGCCAACGACATCGTGTACACACTGGCCGAGATGTGCCGCGAGCGCGAGCTCCCGATGCCCAACCTCATCAGCGAGTCAGGGCGCGCGCTCACCGCGCACCACGCGCTGATGCTCATGAGCGTCATTGACGTCGAGTCGCAGGTGGAGCCGTCGGTGCCCCCGGTCACCGAGGACGACCACTCGCTCCTGCACGAGATGGGCGAGGACCTCAAGGCGGTCTCGCGCAAGAACGTCTCCATGCGGCGCGTGCGCGAGGTTTACCACGACGCCTCATACGATAAAGAGAAGGCGCAGGGACTCTTCTACAACGGCGTGCTCTCGCTCCGCGAGCGCGCGTACGCGGAGCAGTTGCACCTTGGCATCCTGAACGCCGTGCGCGCGGCGGCCCAGCGCCACCCCGACGAGTTCGAGGACATCATCAGTGACCTCGGCGCGGCGCTCGTGGACCGCTACTTCTGTAACTTCTCGCTCTTCCAGTCGCTGCCGGACAACTGGGCCATTGACCAGCTGTTCCCGATCATGCCCATCCACCGGCTCGACGAGGAGCCGACGCGGCGCGGCACGCTGCAGGACGTCAGTTGCGACTCGGATGGCAAGATTGACCGCTTCGTCGGCGAGAAGGGCGGACGCCAGTCGCTCGAGCTGCACCCGTTCACGGACGGCGACCCGTACATCCTCGGCATTTTCCTGACCGGCGCGTATCAGGAAATCCTCGGCGACCTGCACAACTTGTTCGGCGACACCAACGCGGTGCACGTGCGATTGCGCGATGGCGGCTACGAGATCACGGACCTCGTGCACGGCGACACCGTGACGGAGGTGCTCAACTACGTGCAGTTCCGTGCGTCCGACCTGCTCGCGACGTTCCGCCGCAAGGTGCAGGCGGCGTCCGGCATCACGCGTGAGGAGGCGAACATGTTTATCGCCGACTACGTGGCGGGGCTCGAAGGCTACACCTACCTCGAGGGCGAGGCGGCGCGATGACGGCGTGGTGGGCGGCGCTCGCCGGCCCATTGTCTGGTGGACCCGACTTTCCGGCCCTGTTGCTCACGCTGGCGGCGGTGCTTGCGTGCGCCAGGCTGCTCGGTGGCCTTGCACGTCGCATCGGCCAACCCGCCGTCCTCGGTGAACTGCTCGCCGGCGTTCTGCTCGGTGGCTCGGTGCTCGGCGTGCTCGATCCGCACGAGCCGGTGCTGCATGTGCTGAGCGAACTCGGGGTGCTGATTCTGCTCTTCGAGGTCGGCCTCGAAACCGATATTCAAGCGCTACACCGCGTCGGCGGCGCGGCGCTGACTGTGGGCACGGCCGGCATCGTTCTACCGTTCGCCGGCGGTTACATCGTGGCCGTGGCTGTCGGTGCCTCGACCCTAACGGCGCTCATCATCGCGGCGACGCTCACCGCGACTTCCATCGGCATCTCGGCGCGCGTGCTTGGCGATCTTGGGCGCCTCAAGACGGACGAGGGCCAGATCGTCCTCGGTGCCGCCGTCTTCGATGACGTCATCGGCCTCGTGATCTTCGCCGTCGTTGGCGGCGTCGTGGCAGGCGCACAGATCACGGCGCTCGGCGTGGCGCGCACGGGGTTGGTGGCGATCGGCTTCGTGGTGGGCGCGTTGGTGATCGGCGCCTTCGTGGCGCGCCCTCTGATGGCGGCCGTGACCCGCATCCGAGCGAAGGGAGCTGTGGGCGTGACCGCGCTCGTCTTCGCGTTCGTGACGGCCGCGCTTGCGGCGAAGCTCGGATCGGCGATGATCATCGGCGCCTTCGCCGCCGGGCTGGTACTGCACGCCACGCCACAGCGGCACGAGATCGAGCAGTGGACGACGTCACTCGGGCACGTGCTCGTCCCCGTCTTCTTCGCGATGGTCGGCGCGCAGGTGGATCTGCGCGCGATAGTCTCTTCATCGGCGCTCTTCCTCGGTGCCGCGCTGATTGTCGTCGCCGTCGGCGGCAAGGTGATGGCGGGCTACGCGCCGTGGTGGTTCAAGGGGCGCAAGCTGCTCGTCGGCGTGGCGATGGTGCCGCGCGGCGAGGTGGGGCTGATCTTCGCGCAGATGGGTCTCGCCGCCGGCGCGCTGGCGAGCGGCGAGTTCGGCGCGGTGATCGCGATGGTCGTCGTCACCACGTTTCTAACGCCGCCGCTGCTCAATGCCATCGCCGGGCCGCCGCCCGACGGGCACGGCGACGGCGGCGACCTGAGCGGACTCAATGAGCTCGTCTCGGAAGGAGCGCCCGCGCAAACGCCGGAGCGCACGACCATCGCGAGGCCGAAGCTGAGATAACGTGCCGCGGCGGTGAGCAAAGGGCGCAAGGACCGGATGCCGTTCCTCACGCCCTCATCACAACACGCCGTAGGTTACCGCGCCGAATACCGCTTGGCCACTTCACCCCAGTTCACCACGTTCCACCACGCGTCAATGTAGTCGGGGCGGCGGTTCTGGTACTTCAGGTAGTACGCGTGCTCCCAGACGTCGAGGCCGAGGACTGCGTGCTTGCCGTCCATAAGCGGATTGTCCTGGTTCGGTGTGCTCTCGATCGTGAGCGATCCATCGCGTCCGGCGACGAGCCATGCCCAGCCCGACCCGAAGCGGCCGACGCCCGCGGCCTTGAACGCGTCACGGAACTTCGCGAACTCGCCCCACGCCTTCTTGATCGCCGCGCCCACATCACCGCCCGGCTCGCCGCCCGTGTTCGGCGCCATCAGTTCCCAGAACAGCGAGTGGTTCCAGTGGCCGCCGCCGTTGTTGCGCACCGCGGTGCGCACGGTCTCTGGCACCTGGGCGATGTTCCGGCAGAGGTCGCCGAGCGTCCAGTTGCCCAACTCCGGCGCCTTCTCGATCGCTGCGTTCAGGTTCGTGACGTACGCGTTGTGGTGCTTGTCGTGGTGAATCGTCATCGTCAGCGCGTCAATGTGCGGCTCGAGCGCGTTGGCTGCGTAGGGCAGGGGAGGAAGTGAATGGGCCATGGCAGTCTCCAAGGGGGCTGAAAGTAGATACTCAATACTAGCGGGGATCGACCGCTATTGGTTCCCGCGGGCGGCACGGCGCGCCTTGATGCCGCCGATGATAGCGGGTGAGATCGATATCAGCACGACGATCACGATAACCTTCTCGACGTGTTGCGCGACCCCCGGCACGTAGCGGCCGAGCAGGAAGCCCGTCAGTAGCATCGACCAGATCCAGCCGATCCCGCCGACGATGCTGAACGCGAGGAAGACGCGATAGCGCATCACGGCCACTCCCGCCACCAGCGGCGCAAACGTGCGGATGATTGGCATGAAGCGGCAGAGCACGACCGTGATCGGCCCCCACTTCTCGTAGAACGCGTGGGCCTCGTCCACGTATTTCTTCTTGAAGAACAGCGAGTCGTCGCGCTTGAAGATCTTCGGGCCGGTGAGCCGGCCGACCCAGTAGTTCGTGTTGTCGCCCAAGATAGCCGCCGCGCTCAGCAGGCCGCCGAGCAGGACGATGTTGAACTTCACCGGCGACGCCGGTGTCGCCGAGAGCAGACCGGCGGTCACGAGCAGCGAATCGCCCGGGAGGAAGAAGCCGAAGAACAGTCCCGTCTCGGTGTAGACGATTGCGGCGAGCCCGGCCATGCCGGCCCACGCGACAAGCGCGTCGAGATCGCGGAGTTTGTGAAAGAGATCGAGCAGGAGATCCATAGTCGCACAAATCTAGTGCCTTCCGCCGTCGATTGAGGATTGGGACTCAGGATTCCGGCTAGGGATCAGGATCACGGATTGCAATTGGCGATGCGGTCCCGCGTCACGCCATTGATCGTGCATCGCCATCCGCAGTCTCAATCCTCAATCGCAATCCTGAGTCCATATCCTCAGTTAGATTCTCATCGTGAGCCTCCTCGACCACCTCACCGTCGTCCTCGCCTTCCCGCAGGACCCGGTCAACATCGCCGCCACCGTGCGCGCGATGAAGAACATGGGCGTGCGTGACCTGCGACTCGTGCAGCCGTGCCCGTACGATCCCTTCCGCATCGAAGGCGTGGCGCACGATACGCGCGACCTCGTTGAGAAGATCCGGCATTTCGAGACGCTCGACGAGGCCCTCGCCGACTGCCGTCGCGTGATCGGCTTCGCGGGCAAGCGGCGGTCGGCCAAGTGGGAGCGACTCACGCCGCGTGCCGTCGCTGAGCGATACGTCGAAGATCTTGGGGCGGGGCACCGCGTGGCGCTCCTCTTTGGGCAGGAAGATCACGGCCTCTCCAACGAGGCGCTCGACCGCGCGCAAGCGCTCTGCATGATCCCCACCACGGAGCACGCCTCGCTCAACCTCGCGCAAGCGGTGCTCGTCGCGCTCTACGAGTTCCACGTCGCGGCCGGCGATGCTACGCGCAAGGTGGACGCGCATCGCCACCAGGCGGGGCCCGCGTCGCACGAGGAGTGGGAGCGCATGTTCGCCGACGCGCAGGCCGCGCTCGATGCGATCGCATTCTTCCGGACGCGCAATCCCGAACTCGTGATGCGCAGCGTGCGCAGCCTCGCGTTTCGCGCGAAGCCCGACACACGTGAAGTCACGCTGTTGCGTGCTGTGGCCATCGAAGTGCTGCGCACCTTTGACCGGCTGACGCGCGGTCTCGCCAAGGGGCCGTGGCGGCGTCGCGACGACGCAGGCGACGCGCCCGCTGAGCGCTGAACGCGGCGAACGACCCGCAGTTGGCGGCGTCCGGGGCTATCTGCCGGCTCCCCCTTGACTTGGGACTCGGTCCCACTCCCCGCGAGTTTGTTCTCTCAGCTTGCGCACATCTATACAGGGCATGAAATTCCGCCGTTTGCTCAGCATCACGTGTTAGCGGCAGTTCTTGTCCCCCGACCTCATTCTCTGCCGGACGACATCCGATGACGGGACGCAGGAAGTGGCTGGCGATCATCGGCGTGGTGGCGATTGCACTTGCCTCGACGCTCATGTCCGCCTATGCCGGCAACTACCAAACCGCCGCCGTCGCCGCGGGTGCCACTGAAACCGCGACGCAAAAGGCGAATCGCGAGGCCGCCGGCAAGGCCAAACCCGGCCCGTGGGGCTACAGCGGCGCCTCGGGATACACGAACTACCTCGGCCAAGGCACCGGCCGCTCGCCCATGCAGCCGGTGATCTTCCCGCACCCAGTGCACGTGAACACGCTGCAGATGAACTGCGTGTTCTGTCATGCGGCAGCCTTCAAGTCTCCTGATCCAGGCCTGCCCGCCGTCAGCACGTGCATGGGATGCCACACGATCACGTCCATTGATCGTCCGGAGGTCAAGAAGGTCGCTGAGGCATGGAACAAGAAGCTGCCCATTCCGTGGGTCCGCGTGCACAAAGTCCCCGAGTACGTCCGGTTTCCGCACGTGCGTCACATCTACGCCGGCATCACTTGCCAGACGTGCCACGGGCAGGTGCAGAACATGCCGCAGGTCTTCCAGTACGCGTCGCTCAATATGGGCTGGTGCGTGTCGTGCCACGTCAACGGCTACTCGCGCGCCGAAGGGTTGCGCGCTGCCGGCTACGATCCTGATGCGGCGGCGTTGGCCGACGAGCGCAAGGGCGTCCGCAAGGTCGCCTCCTACGACTGCTCCAACTGCCACCACTAGAGACCGACGCATGACGAACCCCGTGGGAACCGCCGACGGCGTCAAGCGCCGCGATTTCCTGAAGGTCCTCGGCGTTACCGGCGCCGCGTCGACGATGGTCGGATGCAGCACCGGCACGGTCGAGAAGCTGATCCCGTACGTCTCGTCGCCCGACAACACGGTGCCGGGCGTCTCGAATTTCTACGCCAGCACGTGCCGTGAATGTGCGGCGGGTTGCGGCGTCATCGTCGAGACGCGCGATGGCCGCGCGCTCAAGATCGAGGGCAACCCCGATCATCCCGTGAGCCGCGGCGCCATCTGTGCGCGCGGCCAGGCGGCGTTACAGGGGCTCTACAATCCCGACCGCTTCCGCGGCCCGATGATGCGACAGAACGGCAAGCTCGTGCCGATCACCTGGGATCAGGCGCTTGACGCGCTCCACAAGGGAGTGGATCAGGCGATCAAGAGCGGAAAGGCGAAGAGCGCGGTCTTCATCAATCAGCACGAGCAGGGCCTGCTCCACACGTTCCTCGACGAGTGGCTGAAGTACCGCGAGATGCCGCCGCACATCAGCTACGACGCCGAGGCGCCGTTCGCGACGATTCAGGCGAACAACGCAGTGTACGGCGTGTCATGGCCGAAGTTCGACTTCGGCGCCGCCAAGATCATCGTCTCGTTCGCCGCAGACTTCCTCGATGGCTGGGGACTTCCGGTGCCGCAGCAGCTCGACTTCGCCGAAGCGCGCGGCAAGATCGAGGGTGCACCGCGCCTCGTGTACATTGGCCCGCGCCGCCCGCTCACCGGCCTCAACGCCGACCAGTGGATCGCGGCCAAGCCTGGCAGCGCCGGCATGATCGCCAAGATGCTCGGCGGCAAGACGAGCGTCGCGGAAACGGCGAAGTCCACCGATGTGCCCGCCAAGATTCTCGAGGAACTGCAGAAAGAAGTCGCGGCCGCTAAGCCGTCGCTCATGATCGCCGGCGGCCCCGGCCCGCGTTCGCTCGACCTCAACATGGAAGTCGCGAACCTGAACAAGGCGCTCGGCAACGTCGGCGTGACCGTGAAACCGTCTGAACCCTACGGCGCGTGGGAAGGCGTTGTGCCGCCCGCCGTGCTCAATGACGTCGTGGCCGCGATGAACGCGGGCGATGTGCCGGCCTTCTTCGTGCGCGGCGCCAACCCGGTGTACAGCACGCCCGCGGGCGTCGGATTTTCCGCTGCGTTGGCCAAGGTGCCGTTCAGAGTTTCGTTCTCGTCGGTTCCTGATGAAACAACAGCGCTCTGCGACCTGATCCTCCCTGATCACCACGCGCTCGAGAGCTGGGGCATCGCCGAGCCGGTGAAGGGAACACTCGGTCTGCAGCAGCCGGCGATGGATCCCGTGTTCAACACACGCTCGACGGCCGACGTGCTGCTTGCGTCGCTCATGCCGCTGCCGTGCTTCTCATGTCCGGCCAATGCGGACGAAGAGAAGCGGCACGCGGCCGACGTCGCGCGATTCCCCAAGGACTACCGCGGTGTCGTCGCGGCGCACATCGGCGGCAGCGCCAAGCTGCAGGCGGCGCTGCCCACAGGCATGCTCGCTGGTTCGCTTCCCGCGCGCATCGCACCGGTCGCGAAGATCATGCGTCCGCCGGCCGTCGGTGAGGCCAATGGTGACTTCTATCTCGCGACGTATAGCAACCTGCTGATGGGCGACGGTCGCGGCGCCAACAAGCCGTGGCTGCAGGAGCTCCCCGATCCCGTCACAAAGATCTGCTGGCAGACCGTCGTCGAAATGCATCCGGAGACGGCCAGGAAGTTGGGCGTCGAGCGCGGCGATCACGTGACCGTGAAGACCATTGCCGGTGCGTTGACCGCGCCCGTCCTGCCGTACATCGGCGTGCGACCCGACACGATTGCGGTGATGGTCGGACGCGGGCACACGGACCGCGGACGTTACGCGACTGGCACGGGCGCCAACGCGTGGCAGCTGCTGCCGGCGTCGAACGATGCGGCGGGCGGCTACCAACTCGTCGGTGTGCGGTGCACGGTGGCGAAGGTCGAAGGGCACTCGATGATCGTCACCACCGAAGGCGCCGGGCGGCAGCACGGGCGCGGCATCGCGCGTGCGCAGTCGCTCGAGGATCTTCTGCAGGGCAAGGAAGACGAGCACGAGACATTCGTCGGCCAAGCCCCGGCGAAATTCCTCCCCGGCCTTCGCGCGCCGGCAGCGATTGACGCGCAGGGCGAACTCGGCGACCCGAACTCCGCGACGAAGGGCGAGTACGATCCCAAGCACCCGAGCGGCCGCGCCAAGCGCCGCTGGGCGATGACCATCGACCTCGCCAAGTGTACTGGCTGCTCTGCGTGCGTCACCGCGTGCTACGCGGAGAACAACATTCCGACGGTCGGCGCCGAGTGGCAGGGCCCGATCCTGTACCCTGACCGGAAGTTCCCGGGCGCCAACATCACACGCTCGCGCGAGATGGCGTGGCTGCGCCTCGAGCGCTACTACGAAATTGACCGCGAATACGCCGACGTCGCGTGGAATCCGGAGAAGCCCGATCCCGAGACGCGCTTCATCCCGATGATGTGCCAGCACTGCGGCAACGCGCCGTGCGAACCCGTCTGTCCGGTGTACGCGACATACCACGCACCCGACGGGCTCAACGTGCAGGTCTACAACCGCTGCGTCGGCACGCGCTATTGCTCGAACAACTGCCCGTACAAGGTCCGCTACTTCAACTGGTTCGGCTACGGCGAAACCGATCGCCCGCAGTATGCGTTCCCGGAGCCGCTCCACTGGCAGCTCAATCCGGAAGTCACGGTGCGCGGTAAGGGTGTCATGGAGAAGTGCTCGTTCTGCGTGCAGCGAATTCGCGGGGCCGAGACGCTGGCCAAGGTGCAGAACCGCGAGCTGCAACCGGACGAGTTCACGACCGCCTGCGCGCAGGCCTGCCCGTCGCGGGCCATCGTCTTCGGCGACGCGGCAGACGACAAGTGGTCGGTGACCAAGCTCATTGACGACCGCCGTGCGTACCACGTGTTCGAGGAACTGAACACGTTCACCGCGGTGGTCTACCTGAAGAAGATCAACCACCCGGCTGCGGCCGGGGCCACGGCGTAAGGGGGCGCGGACGATGGCAACCATCGCCTACGAACCACGGCGGCCGAACATCGCCACGGCCAACGTGCAGCTCCCGGCCGTCCGGGACTACGAGCAGGTAGACAACGAGATCACGGCAACGCTGCGCCCCTCGAAGGCGTGGTTCGCGCTGCTGATGGTCGCCATGAGCTGCCTCGCGCTCGGCATTGCGAGCTGGATGTACCAGATCCAGCAGGGGCTCGGCGTTGCCGGCTACAATCCACCGGTGATGTGGGGCGTCTACATCATCAGCTTCGTCTTCTGGGTCGGCATCGGCCACGCCGGGACGTTGATCTCGGCCATTCTGTATCTGTTCCGCGCCGGCTTCCGCACGACGATCTATCGGTGCGCCGAGGCCATGACGGTCTTCGCCGTGATGACGGCTGGCCTCTTCCCGATTCTGCATCTCGGCCGGCCGTGGAAGTTCTTCTGGCTGATTCCGTATCCCAACTGGCGCCTGCTCTGGCCGCAGTTCAAGTCGCCGCTCGTCTGGGACGTCTTCGCCATCTCGACGTACCTCACGATCTCGACGACGTTCCTGTTCGTCGGACTCATTCCCGACATCGCCGTGCTGCGCGACCGAGAGAAGAATCCCGTTCGCAAGCGCATTCTCGCCTTCTTGTCGTTCGGCTGGCGCAACACCGAGCGCGAGTGGCGACACTTCGCGCGGGCGTACCTGTTCCTCGCGGCCGTCAGCACACCGCTGGTGCTCTCGGTGCACTCGGTGGTGTCGTTCGACTTCGCTATGGCGCTGACGCCCGGCTGGCACACCACGATCTTCCCGCCCTACTTTGTCGCCGGCGCCATCTTCTCGGGCATCGGGATGGTGTTCACGATCATCATCCCCGTCCGGAAGTATTTCCGCCTGCAGCACTTCGTGACGCTCAACCACCTGGACGCCGCGGCGAAGCTCTGTCTCACCACGTCGCTCGTGGTCGGCTGCGCCTACATGGTCGAGTTCTTCATCGCGTGGTACGGCGGCGTGAAGGCCGAGCAGGACTACTTCTGGAACCGCGTCTTCGGCCAGTGGTGGTGGGCCGCGTGGATCATGCTCACGTGCAACATGATCCTCCCGCTCTCGCTCTTCTCGCAGAAACTGCGGCGCAACCCGTCGTGGCTCTGGATCCTGTCGATCACAATCAATATCGGCATGTGGTTCGAGCGCTTCGTGATCGTGGTGCCGTCGCTCTCTCACGAGTTCGAGCCGTGGCAGTGGACGACGTACGCGCCCACCTGGGTGGACTACTCCATCCTGCTCGGTTCGTTCGGCTGGTTCTTCATGTGGTTCCTGCTCTTCGTCCGGCAGTTCCCGGTGATCGCGATCGCCGAGGTCAAGGAGATTGTGCCGCCGCGCCTGCGGCATGCGCACGCGCACACGCCGGAGACGGCTGACGATTTCGAACCCGAAACGCCGGGAGTGAACTTCTGATGCGCGGCGTACTCGGTCACTTCAAGGAGTTGGACGGCGCGGTGGAAGCCATCACCGAGCTCAAACAGGCGCGCTTGGGCGACGTGACGGTCTTCACGCCGACGCCGCGCCACGAATTCGAGGTCGCGATAGCGCCGCCCCCGAGCCCCGTGCGCATGTACATGCTCTTCGGCGGGCTCGCCGGCTGCATCTTCGGCTACTGGATCGCCATCTGGGCGTCGAACTATTGGCCGCTGGTCGTCGGTGGCAAGGCCTTTGGGTCGTGGATTCCGTACACGATCTTCGGCTTCGAGGTCTTCGTGCTGATCGGCGCGCTCTCTACCGTTGCCGGCCTGTTCATTCATTCGCGGCTTCCGCGGCTGACGATGATGGTCGGCTACGACCCGCGCTTCAGCCAGGGCGATTTCGGCGTCTGGGTGGAATGCGCGCCCGATCGCGCGGCGTCGGCCGCGGAATTACTCCGCAAGCATGGGGCGGTGGAGGTGCGCAGTGAGCGCTAACATGCTTCGCCGCGCCGCGTTCGCCGCGCTCCCCTTGGCGCTCGGCGCCTGCTCGTGGTTCACCGACTTCAAGCAGCAGCCGTCGGTGGGCACGTGGCAGGTCTTCAGCGCCGACTCGGCGGAACTCAAGGGCTTCCGCGGCAACCCCGCGGGTTCCGTGAATACGAACGGCACGATGATGCCGGCGTGGGTCGTGTCATACGGCATGCTGCCGAACGTCATTGACTCGATGTCCGCGCTCGCTAATCCCGTGGCGGCGGACACCGGTTCGGTGCGCCGCGGCCGAGTGTACTTCCAGATCAACTGCGCACCGTGCCATGGGCGCGCCGGCAAGGGCGATGGGACGGCGACGAAACTCGGCATGGTGCCGATGCCGCTGGTGTCGGACCGCGTGAAGAACTTCACCGACGGCTACATCTGGGGAATGATGCGCAACGGCCGCGGCCTTATGCCCGCGTACAACCGCATTGAGGAGATGGACCGCTGGGATGTCGTGAACTACATCCGCGCGGTGCAGGGTAAGGTCGAGGGCGTCGTGGCTGACACGACGCCGGCGGGCCTGCCCGGCGAGACCGGCGACAAGCTGCCCGGCTACACGCAGATCGGTCCCACCCGCCCGGCGCGTTACGCGCATCCGACGGTGACGGCGAAGCCCAAGACCGCGGAGTCGAAGATGGAGGGCCACGAATAATGAGCGCCCACGAAACTCCCGCCCCGTCGCGTGAGCGCGTGACGTCGGTGCTGTACAAGCCGATTCCGGCGGTCATCAAGCAGATGTTCCTCGCGATGTTCGTGGCCGGCTTCGCGGTGTTCCTCTACGGCGCGGTACGCGGCAATGGCCGCGCGTGGCAAGCGTTCCACGTCAACTGGCTGTTCTTCACGACGATCGCGTCCGCGGGCGTGATGTTCGTCGCCGTGCAGCGCATCACCACCGCGCGCTGGTCGCGGAGTGTGATCCGCATTCTCGAAGGGTATGCCGCGTTTCTGCCGTTTGCGTTCGTCTGCCTCATGCTCACGGTCTTCGTGGGCAACAAGGCCGTCTATCCGTGGTGGAACGAAGTCGGCACGGCGGCGCTCAAGCACGAGAAGAACATTTATCTGGCACACGGTTTCTTCTGGGCGCGCGCGGTGGGCGTCTTCGGCGTCCTGGCGGCGCTGCAACTGTGGTATGTGTGGACGTCGCTGCGGCTCGACGTGGGCGTGAGTCCCGAGGGCGGCGCCGCGTGGGCGGCGGGCATTCGCGCTGTGATGCGGCGCGGGTTCGGTGAGGAGCGGCGCGAGCTGCACTCGACGCACAGCCGTCAGGGGACGATGGCCGTCGTGATGGCGCTGCTCTTCGGGTTCGGGTGGTGCGTGCTGGCGTGGGACCATTCGATGTCGCTCGACCCGCACTTCTTCAGCACCATGTACGGCTGGCAGGTGTTCATGGGTGGGTGGCTCGTGGCGCTGATGATCTTCAGCGGGCTCGTCCGCTGGTTCAACGAACATCTTGGTGCGCACGACCTTATCACCGAGAAGCAGTATCATGACATCGGCAAGCTCTGCTTTGCGTTCACTGCGTTCTGGGGCTACCTCACGTTCTCGCAGTACCTCGTGATCTGGTACGCCAACCTGCCCGAGGAGACGCACTTCTTCACGTTGCGCCTCACCGGCGCGTGGAAGCCCATCACCGTGGCGGTGGCGATGCTGACGTTCACGCTGCCGTTCTTCGGACTGCTGAGCGTGAAAGCCAAGTTGTGGACGCCGACGATGTTGTTCTTCGCCGCGTGCTCGTTCATCGGACTATGGCTGCAGAGATACACCGAGGTGTACCCGTCCATCTACGGGCCGCGCGCGGCGGGCACGCTCCCGCTCGGCAAGTGGGAGCTCGCGCTCTTCGTCGGTTTCCTCGGCGCGTTCGGTTGGTTCTACACCCAGTTCATGGACGGCTTCCCCAAGATGCGCGTCTTCCTGATGACCTCGCCGTACCGCGACGAAGTGCAGGTGCCATGCGATCCCAAGACGATGGAGCCGTTGCCGGCGCACGAGTGAACGGGCAACGGCAGATGGTTGATGGTGGATGGTGGATGGTAGATGCTCGCAAAGGCGGGGTGCCCTAGGCACTCCGCCTCTTTGCGTTTCGCCGCACTGAGGCGAGCAGTCGCACGAGTCGTGGGGCGAGGTTGTCCAGCAGGCCCTTCAGTTCGGTGTGCGCTGGCGTTGTGAGCATTCCGGCGTCGAGGGCGATCTGAAGGTGGCATTCGGTTTCTTTCGTCGAGCCCAGCGCAATCGCGATGTGGCGTGCGAAAAGCGCCTGTGAACCGCTGCCTGCGCCCTCGGCGAGGTTCGCCGCGATCGATCGTGCGGAGCGTAGCAGTTGAGACCTCAGGTCGAGATCCCGGATCGTCGGGGCGTGCCGAGCGCAGGAACGCGCCACCGTCATTGCTTGGAGATAGACCTCGAGCCGATCCAGTGGAAACATGCACTATCCTAGCCGGCAACGGAGATCGACGCGCCATCCTTCCCCCGCGATGAGGTGCCGAGTCTTGCATGCCTTCACCGACGGGACGACTTGACTGACTTCTTCCATCTACCATCTACCATCTACCATCTACCTTCTACCTTCTACCATCTATGACCTACCATCTACCATCTGGTAGCTCCATCCATCCGCACTTAGATTGCCTCTCTCCGGGGCGTTAGCTCAGTTGGGAGAGCACCGGCTTTGCAAGCCGGGGGTCATCGGTTCGAGCCCGATACGCTCCATAGGGTGCACAAGTTGTGGGGTCGGCCATCGCCGGCCCCTTGTCTTATGAATGCATGGTCGACGTTCGAGCCACGGGTAATCCTCTAACGGTGACCTTCACTTTCCCTGCACGTGTCAGGCGCTGATCGCACCCAACCCCTTATTCCACATTGGCTTGTGTTGTAGGGTAAAGCCGTACACATTATCGGCCTTCCTGCGGCTGGAAAACTGGGTCGCATTTGCCCTGATTTCGAGCGTGACGAATGTCGCCCCCCTTCTCGCGCCAGATCTCGCGCTCGATGCGCGAGGTGTGGCGCGTCGCTTTGGCGCCCGCTGGGTGCTGCGCGGGGCGAATCTGCAGGTGCGCGCCGGTGAAATGGTCGGGCTCCTCGGGCACAATGGCTGTGGCAAAAGCACGTTCATGCGCATCATTGCGACGCTGCTCAAGGCGTCGGCCGGTGACTGCTTCGTGTACGGCTCAAACGTGAAGACCGAAGGCGACGACGTGCGCCATCACGTGGGCTTCTTCTCCCACATTCCGGGCCTCTACGACGATTTGTCGGCACGCGAAAATCTCGCGTTCGCCGCCACGATGCTGGGCTTCCCCACGGCCGACATTGACGCGGCGCTGGAGCGCGTCGGGCTGACGAGCGTGGCGCACGAGCGCGTGCGCGGCTTCTCCACCGGCATGCAGCGACGCCTGTCGCTCGCGCGGCTCATCCTGCAGCGTCCGCGCTTGCTCTTGCTCGACGAGCCCTACAACAACCTCGACGTCGCGGGAATCGCGCTGATGAACGGCTTCATCCGCGAACTCAACGCCGCGGGCGGTGCGGCCATCGTGGTGCTGCACGACCTCGTGCCAGCGCAGGGCGTGCTCGACCGCACGGTCATCATTCGCGACGGGCGCGTGCACATGCCGTCACCGGCCGACCTTGCGCGCGACGGCGCCTCGCCGCAGGCGATCACGTTGCCGGTCGGCGCCGCGGGGATTTCCTGATGGCGTTTCGCGACGACGTCCGGCGCATTCGCGCCATCGTGTGGAAGGACCTGACCACCGAGCGGCGCTCGAAGGCGGGCTTCAACTCGGTCGCGTCGCTCGGCGTGACGATGCTCGTGCTCTTCGGCCTCGCGCTCGGTCCCGACAGCGTGGCGCTGAAAGATGCGGCGGCCGGCGCGCTCTGGCTCGCGGTGCTCTTTGCGGGCGTCCTGGCGTTCAACCGCTCGTACCAAGTGGAGCTCGACGGCGGCGCCCTTGAAGCACTCCTGCTCTATCCCGGGTCGCGCTGGGCGATCTTCGCGGGCAAGCTCATCGCCAACCTGATCTTCGTGACGCTCATGCTGGTGATCGTCGTCGGCGTGGGCATCGTGCTCTTCCAAGTGGTGGTCCCGCCCACCTGGCCCGCAATCGTCGGCATCTTGCTGCTCGGCGTGCTCGGAATCGTCTCGCTCGGCACCTTCTACGCGGCGATGTCGAGCCGGAGCCGGGCGCGCGAAGTCTTGCTGCCGCTGCTGCTCTACCCGATGCTGATTCCCGTGCTGCTCGCGTCCATGATCGCCACGAAGGCGCTGCTCTTCGGCGACCTCATGAACGAAGTCGGCGCCTGGGTGCGGATGCTCTCGGCGTTCGACGTAATCTTTCTGGTGGCCACTTTCTTCGCGTTCGAATACGTCATCGAGGTCTGACCGTCGCCATGTTCCCCGATTCGTCCAAGTCGTTCGATCCGCCGAAGCCCGGTCTCTGGCCGGCCTTCGGGTTGGTGAGCTTTCTGTTCTTCGTCTTTTCGCAGGTCTTCGCGGTGCTCACGTCGCCGGCCGACCTGATGATGGGCCACATGCAGAAGATGTGGTACGTGCACGTGCCCGCGGCCTGGGTGACGTTTCTTTCCTTCGGCATCGTCCTCGTGGCGTCGATCTACTTCCTCGTGAAGGAAGACGAGCGCGCCGACCTGCTCGCCGCCTCAGCCGCCGAGGTCGGGTCGGTGTTCTGCGGTCTGACGCTGATGCTCGGCATGCTCTGGGGCAGGCCGACCTGGGGCGTTTGGTGGTCGTGGGACGCGCGTCTCACCAGCACGCTCGTTCTCTTCCTGATCTACGTGGGCTACCTGGCGCTTCGCTCGTTCGTCGAGGATCCGCAGCGGCGCGGGCAGTGGAGCGCGGCGGTCGGCATCCTTGGCGCGATCAACGTACCAATCGTCTGGATGTCCGTGAGATGGTGGCGCACGCTGCACCAACTGCAAACCAACCCGCGCTCGCTGTCGCCGGAGTACCTGCGCGGTCTGCTCCTCAACGTAGCGGCGTTCACGCTCCTGACCATCTGGTTCATCCGCCGCCGGTATGAGGCGGCGCGTTTCGAGAGCGCCGCGGAGCACGCGGCGCAGAAGGCAGCGCTGGGAGACAACGATGGGTAACGGTGTCGAGAAGTTCGGGATCGAATACGTGGTGGCGTCCTACATCATCACGTGGGTGGTGCTCGGGGCCTTGCTAGCGCGCGTTCTAGGCGCAGTGCGCCGCGCACGGGCCGAGTATGAGTCGGCAAGCAAGGGAGGGTACAGGACATGACGACCAAGAAGACCAAGTGGGGCGCGCTGGCTGCGGTCGGCGTGCTCGTGATCGCCTTCGGCTGGCTGATCTACGGCGGCCTCGACAGCAACGTGGTGTACTTCCTCACCCCGAAGGAGCTGCTCGCCAAGGGCGCAGACGGCTACGACAAGCCGGTCCGGCTCGGCGGTCAGGTGAAGCCGGGCTCCGTGGTCTGGGACGACAAGGCGCTCAGCCTGCGCTTCTCCGTCACCGATGGCACGGGCGAGATCCTCGTGCATGCGAAAGGCGCGCCGCCGCAGATGTTCAAGGACGGACAAGGGGTCGTGGTGGAAGGGCGCTACGGCAAGGACGGCGTCTTCACGAGCACGAACCTGATGGTGAAGCACTCCAACGAGTACAAGGCGCCCAAGCAGGGCGAGCGCCCGGCGGAGATGTACAAGTCCCTCATGAAGAGCGCGGGGACATGACCCGCCTCGTTGCTTCCAACGCGATCCTCGTCGCGGCAGCGGTTTCGGCGCTCGGTGCGCTGCTGACGCCGATCGCGATTCACAAGGGCCGCCGCGACTGGCTGATGCTGTCGTACGCGGCCGTGTACACGAACTTCGTGCTCGTGACGCTGGCGACGCTCGCCCTCGTCTGGGGCCTGGTGTCGCACGACTTCAGCATCTCGTATGTGGCGCAAGTGGGAAGCCGCGCTACGCCGACGTTTTACACGATCATCTCGCTGTGGGGCGCGCTCGAGGGGTCCATTGTCTTCTGGGCGTGGGTGCTGGGGATGTACGCGGCCGCGGTGGTCTGGTTCAACCGACATCGCGAAGGGAACCTCGTGCCGTATGCCGCGGCAACGATTCTCATGGTGGCGCTCTTCTTCCATATCCTGCTGATCGGGCCCGCCAATCCGTTCCAGCCGGTCGTCCCGGTGCCGTTCGACGGTCCGGGACCGAACCCACTGCTGCAGAACCACATCCTGATGGCGGTGCATCCACCGCTACTCTACCTCGGCTACGTCGGCTTCTCGGTGCCGTTCGCCTTCGCCGTGGGCGCCATGCTCGCCGGTGAAGTGGCGAACGACGACTGGATTCGTCTCACCCGCCGCTGGACTCTCGTGGCGTGGGGATTCCTCAGCGCCGCGATCATCGCCGGCATGTGGTGGTCGTATGAAGTGCTTGGTTGGGGTGGCTACTGGGCATGGGATCCGGTGGAGAACGCGTCGTTCATCCCGTGGCTGACGGCGACGGCGTACCTGCATTCGGTGATGGTGCAGGAACGGCGTGGGATGCTGAAGTTGTGGAACCTGAATCTCATGGTCGGCACCTTCGTGCTGACGATTCTTGGCACGTTTCTCACGCGCTCGGGGATCATCTCGTCGGTGCATGCGTTCACGCAGGGGACGATCGGTTATTTCTTCCTCGCGTTCATCGCTGTCGTGCTGCTGGCCGCGCTGATTCTCGTCGCCGGCAACAGCGACAAGCTGGGCTCCGAAGGGCGGCTCGACGCGCCGCTGTCGCGTGAGACGGCATTCCTCGTGCAGAACCTGTTCTTCACGGTCTTCATGTTCACCGTGCTGATCGGCACGCTGTTCCCACTGGTCGCCGAAGCGGTGCGCGGCGTGAAGGTCAGTGTGGGGACGCCGTTCTTCAACCGGATGTCCGTTCCGTTGATGGTGGCGCTGCTCTTTCTCATGGGGGTGGGGCCCGCGCTGCCGTGGAAGAAGGCGGCCGGTGCCGAACTGAAGGGACGGGTGCTGCCGGGCGTGGTGGTGGGAGTGCTGCTCGGAGTGGCCGCGCTGCTCGGCGGTGCGCGCAACGGGTACGCCGTGCTCGCGTACGTGTTCGCCGGTTTCGCGCTCGGTGTGAACGCTGCGGAGTTCGTGCGTGGAGCCAATGCGCGGGTGAAGGCGCACGGCGAATTGTGGGTCACGGCCCTCATGCGCCTGGTGAGTGCGAACCGCCGTCGCTACGGCGGCTACGTCGCGCACATCGGCGTGGTGCTGGTCGCGCTGGGCGTCGCGTCGTCGGCGACGTTCAAGACGGAACAAGAGGCAACGCTGAAGCCGGGCGAGACGCTCACGGTTGCGGGCCGCACCGTGCGCTTCAAGAACGCCTGGGGTCGCGAGGAGAAGCAGCGGCAGGTGATCGGCGCGACGATGGAATTGATGAGCGGCAGCCGTGTGGTCGGGATCATCGAGCCGCGCATGAACTACTATCCGACGCAGCAGCAGCCAGTGCCGACGCCGGAGGTGCGGAGCATGCTCAGCGGCGACCTGTACCTGAACCTCATGGCATTCAAGCAGGATGGCTCGAACATCACGGTCAAGGTGATTTGGGAGCCGCTGGTGCCGTGGATCTGGTTCGGCGGGCTGGTCGTCTGTCTCGGCGCGATCATCGGCATCTGGCCGTCGCGCGAGCGCCAAGCGTCGCGGAGCGGATCGGCGAACGCCGCCGCGCCGCCGATGACGGAGGGCCGGGCGTGAACTGGAAGCGCGCGTCCATTGCGGCCGCCACGGCCGCGCCGGTCATCGGGCTCTTCGCGTGGGGTCTCACGCGCGACCCGAACAACATTCCGTCGCCACTGCCCGGGCGGCAGGCGCCCGCGTTCGCGCTCGCGGTCTTCTCACCGGGGCAGGGTAGGCTCACGCGCCCGGTCGGCGACACCGTGCGGCTTGCCGATCTCAAGGGCAAGGTGGTGGTGCTCAACTTCTGGGCGTCGTGGTGCCTCGCCTGCCGCGACGAGCATGCGGCGCTTTCGCAGATGGCGGCGACCTACGAGGGCAAGCCGGTGCAGTTCCTCGGCGTGCTGTACAATGATGTGCCCGACAAAGGCATGGCGTGGATCAGCGAGATGGGCGGCCAGTCGTATCCATCGGTTGATGATCCCGGTGCACGCGTGGCCATTGACTACGGCCTGTATGGTGTGCCCGAGACGTTCTTCCTCGACGCGAACGGACGTGTTGCATACAAGAACACCGGTCCAGTGACGCCCGGTACGGTGCGGCTGAAGGTGGATTCGCTGATGGCCGCAGCGCAGTCGGCGGCGAGTGTGACGCCGAGCGCGACGCCGAGCTCGGCGCCGAGTGGCGCGATGGCGAAGGACACGTCGAGGCCGAGCGCAAAGGCGGGGAGTGCCAAGTGACCATCATCCGTTCGTCCGTGCGCGCCGTGCTCACGCTGGCATCCGCTGTCTCGTTGGCCGTCGGCGCCGCGGCCGCGCAGGCGCCAGCGCTCCCGGCCGCGCCCAAGAATGCGCCGCAGGACAGCGGCGCGCTCCGCGTGCAGGTGCAGGGAACGCTGACCGACGCGCAGAGGAACGACGCGACGCTCGAGTCCGCCACCAAGTCGGTGG
>JAHFCU010000081.1 GCA_023249305.1 Gemmatimonadota bacterium | reverse complement strand
CGGCGGTCGCGGCGGACCGGGCGGTGGCGCCGGTCGCGGCGGGCCGGGTGGCGGTCGCGGTGGACCGGGCGGCGGCCGTGGTGGCCGTGACGGCGGTCCTGGCGGTCGCGGGCGTCCGGGCGAGGAGCGCGAAGGCAGCGATCTCGTCGAGAACGTCGTGGCGATCAACCGCGTGGCCAAGGTCGTGAAGGGCGGCCGGCGCTTCAGCTTCAACGCGCTCGTCGCCGTCGGCGACGGGCAGGGGAAGGTGGGCATCGCCAGCGGCAAGGCCAACGAAGTGTCGGAAGCGGTGCGCAAGGCCGTCGAGGGGGCGCGCCGCAACATGGTGCAGGTCCCGATGACCGGCGCCACGATTCCCCACGAGATCGTCGGCAAGCACGGCGCCTCGCGGGTGCTGCTGAAGCCGGCGACGCCCGGGTCGGGCGTGATCGCGGGGGGCGCGGTGCGTGCCGTCATGGAGTGTGCCGGCATCACCGACATCCTCACGAAGTCGCTGGGCTCCACGAATCCATTCAACCTCGTGCGCGCCGCCGTCGAGGGGCTGACGTCCCTGACGACGGTGGAGCAGGTTGCCCGCGAGCGCGGCGTCGAGGCCGCGTCGCTCGGCTACCGGTCGCGCGCGAAGGCCAAGGTGGCCGTCTGATGCCGCGGACATTCGTCTGGCACCCCGGGAGGGGGCCCAAGAAGACCGCACCGAACACCCTGACCGAGGGAAAGGTGCAGATCAAGCAGGTCCGCAGCGGCATCAACAAGCCCGCGGTGATGCGGCTTACGCTGGAGGCCCTTGGCCTCCGCCACCACCAGGACGTGGTGGTCCACCAGGACTCGCCGTCGTTGCGCGGCATGATCAAGCGCGTGCGTCATCTCGTTGAAGTGACGCCGGTGAAGGAGTAAGAGATGCCTACCGAGAAGATTTCACTCAACAACCTGACGGCCGCCCCCGGCTCGCACCGCAACCGGAAGCGGCTCGGCCGCGGCCCGGGGTCGGGCACGGGCAAGACGTCGGGCAAGGGCAACAAGGGCAGCAAGGCGCGCGCCGGCCATCACGGTCCGGGCGGCGGCAAGCCGCATTTCGAGGGCGGCCAGATGCCGATGACGCGCCGCATCCCGAAGCGCGGCTTCACCAACCCGTTCCGCGTGTCGTACCAGGTCGTCGGCCTCGCCGACATCGCCGCGATGAGCGGCGAGATCACGCCCGAGACCCTCGCCGCCGCCGGGATCATCCGCGCCCGGCGTCCGGCGAAGCTGCTCGCCAACGGCGAGCTGACCGGCCCGGTGACGGTGCGCGGCCTCAAGGTGAGCGCCGGCGCGAAGGCCAAGATCGAAGCCGCTGGCGGCAAGGTCGAGGAATAAATGGCACAGTCGAATCCCGCTTCGACGCTGGCGAACATCTATCAGACGCCGGAACTCTGGGAGAAGATCATCTTCACGTTCATCTGCCTGGTGATCTACCGGGTGGGCAGCCACGTCACCGCCCCCGGCGTCGACGTGGTGGCGATGATGGACTTCTTCCAGAATCAGCAGGGTGGTGGGCTCCTCGGCCTGTACGACCTGTTCGTCGGCGGGAACCTGTCGAAGGCGACCATCTTCGCCCTCGGCATCATGCCGTACATCTCGGCGTCCATCTTTGCGCAGATCGCCGGGGCGGTGTTCCCGACGATCGAGAAGATGCAGAAGGACGAAGAGGGACGGAAGAAGATCACGCAGTGGACGCGCTACGCAACCATCGCGCTGGCGCTCGTGCAGGCGTGGGGCTTCTCGCTGTTCACCGAGTCGGTGCAGGGCGCGGTGGCCTCGCCGGGCTTCGGCTTCAAGTTCGAGATGGCGTGGATCCTCACCACGGGCGCGATGTTCGTGATGTGGCTGGGCGAGCAGATCACCGAGCGCGGCCTCGGCAACGGCGCGTCGCTGATGATCTTCTTCTCGATCGTCGAGCGCTTCTGGCCCAGCGCGTTCCAGACGTTCAAGTTCGTCGGCACGGGGACCATCGGGCCGCTGGCGCTCGTCGCGCTCGTCGCGCTCATGCTGGCCGTCGTCGCCGGCGTCGTGGCGATCACGCTCGCCGCGCGCCGCATCGCCATCCAGATCCCGCAGCGCACGATGGCGCGGGGCCGCATGCGCGAAGCGGCCCGCAACTTCATCCCGCTGCGCATCAACGCCTCGGGCGTCATGCCCATCATCTTCGCCCAGTCGCTCATCGTGGTGCCGGGCGCGGTGGCGCAGTTCAGCGGCAGCGAGCGGGCCCGCGAGTTCTCGGACCTCTTCGCGCCGGGCACGGGGTTGTACTTCCTGCTGTCGGCGGCGCTCATCCTGTTCTTCACGTACTTCTACACGTCCATCATCTTCAACCCGGTGGACATCGCCGAGAACCTGAAGAAGCAGGGCGGGTTCATCCCGGGCATCAAGCCAGGGTCGAAGACGGCGGAGTATATTGATGAAGTCGTCAGCCGCATCACGCTGCCGGGCGCCATCTTCCTGACCATCATGGCCCTGCTGCCGGTGTGGATTGCCGACGCCATGAGCGTGCCGTTCCGTTTCGGCGGCACGTCGGTCCTGATCGTGGTGGGCGTCGCCCTCGACACCATCGCGCAAATGAACCAGCACCTGCTGCTCCGCAAGTACGACGGCTTCATGAAGAAGGGCCGCGTGCGCTTCCGCGGCAGCCAGGCCAGCGGCGGGTTCTGATCGGAGGTTG
>JAHFCU010000025.1:28196-35626 GCA_023249305.1 Gemmatimonadota bacterium | reverse complement strand
GTCGCGCGCGCTGATGCGCTCGGCCGGGCGCGCCGCCGCCGCGGAACTGCTGCGGCATGCGCACACGCGGGCGCAGTCGGGCGTCGAGATCTACGCGGGCGGCGGCAACAACGGCGGCGACGCGTGGGTCGTGGCGTCCGAGCTCGCGTTGGTGGGCGTGCCCGTGCGCGTGCGCGAGGTCGAGGCGGCACGCACCGATGATGCGCGCGCCGCAAAGGCTGAGGCGGCGCCGGTGCTCGCGCGTGCGGCCGAGCCGCACAGTCGGCCGCTGGTCGTGGTGGACGGCCTGCTCGGCACCGGGGCGCGCGGCGCACCGCGCGGCGACGTGGCCCAGGCCTGCGCCGACATTGACGCGGCGCGCCGTGGCGGCGCGTTCGTCGTCGCCCTCGACATCCCGAGTGGGCTCGACGCCGCCACGGGCGCCCGTGCGGGCGCCCCGCGCGCCGACCTCACCGTGACGTTCGGCACCGTCAAGCGCGGCCACCTGCTTGCGCGCGACTGGTGCGGTATCATCGTCGTCGTGGACATCGGACTCGGCGATCACGTAGAGCTCGACGACGGCGCACCGCTGCTGGTTGATGCCGACTTCGTGCGCGCCGTGGTGCCGCGCATTGCGGCCGACGCGCACAAGGGCGCGCGCAAGAAGGTCACCATCGTCGGCGGCGCCCGCGGCATGGCCGGCGCGGTGCTGCTCGCGGGGCGCGCCGCGCTCCGCAGCGGCGTCGGGCTCGTCAAGCTCGCGGTGCACCCGGAGAACATCGATCTCGTGCAGCGCGCGTTGCCCGAGGCACTTGCGGTTCCGTGGCCGGAAGACAATGCGGATGCCGCAGCGCTCGCTGCGTGGGGCGACGCGCTTCTCGTCGGTCCTGGGCTCGGGCGCGGTGCGCACGTGCAGCCGCTTGTCGCGCGGTGCGTGCGCGCAAC
Source organism: Gemmatimonadota bacterium (assembly GCA_023249305.1). GTDB lineage: Bacteria > Gemmatimonadota > Gemmatimonadetes > Gemmatimonadales > Gemmatimonadaceae > PNKL01. Next base: position 34,702 of record JAHFCU010000025.1, on the reverse strand, counting down.
TCCGTGTCCGGTGGTGATTGATGCCGACGCGCTCAACGCGTTTGAGGGTGAACCGGCGACGTTTGCCGAGCTGATCGGCACTCGTCCCGCGCTCATCACGCCGCATCCGCTGGAGTTCGCACGCCTCGCCGGCGCCAACGCGACGGCGGTGAACGCCGAGCGGTTCGACGTCGTGGCCCCGCTGGCGAAAGCCACCGGTGCGACAGTCCTGCTCAAGGGCGTCCCGACGGTGATCGCCGATCCCGAGGGGCGCATGATGGTGAGCGCGAGCGGCACACCCGTGCTGGGGCAGGGTGGCAGCGGCGACATCCTTGCGGGCATCGCCGTGACGTTGCTCGCGCAAATTCACTCGCCGCTCGAAGCCGGTGCGGCGGCCGCGTGGGTGCACGGTCGCGCGGCTGAACTTGCCGCGCCCGACGGCGCGATTCGCGGCGTCACGCTCGATGACGTGCTGGCGTCGCTGCGCGAAGCGTGGAAGTGCGCGGAGGCGCCGCGCGCGCCGTACGTGCTGGCCGAGCTGGCAGCGGTCGGCGAGCAGTGAGTCTTCGTCGCGTACTCGCCGCGGCGAGCGTCGCGGCCATCGTCGCCGGCGTTGGCGTCGTGGTAGCATGCGGACCGCCGCCGCCCGGGGTCACCGGCGCCGCCACGCCGCGCCGCGGAGGCGTTGGTTCGCTCTTGCGCGACGACCGCGTGGTCATCACGCGCGGCACGGTTGTGCGCGCCGTCAATGTCACGCGCCGGTGGGTGTATTCGCTCACGCCCGAGGCGGTGATGGTCTATGACCGCAACCGCCGCCTGTGGATGCCGCCGTTCACGAAGGAAGGCGGGTTCGATCCGGCGATCGTGCGTTCGATGGCGGTGGATCCGTCCGACGAGAGCGCCTGGCTTGTGACACCAATCGGGACGTACGTCCTGCAGCCCGCCCTCCCGTTCCTCATGCGCGCCGCGAGCGCGCCCCCCGCGGGCGTGCGCGTCCAAACGCTTGACGCCGTCTACCGCGAGTTCCCGTCGCTCGAAGCGTTCGGACGCCTGCTGACGCGTGACGACGCCGCGCTCGAGACGTACCCAGTGGTCGCTGGCGCGCGCGCTCCCGACCGCACCGAAGTCTGGCTCGGCACCGCAGGCGGCGGGCTCTATCAGGTGGATCCGCTCTTCAATCACGCGACGTCGCAGCCGTTCGGTATCGCCGCATCGGGCGCTGGCGCGCTCGCGAAGGCCGCCGATGGCGTCTGGATCGCTCCGGCCGCGCGCGGCGTCGCGCAGCGGCTCGCCGTGACGTTCGCTGCGCGCGACCTCCAGCAGTGGCGATGGCTCGACGACCCCACGCGCCGTGGATTCGGCGGCGCGCGCGGCACGGCGCTTGACGTGCGTGGCGGTACCCTGTGGATGGGGACGACGCGCGGCCTGTTCCGCATTCCGACTGACGGCGGCATGGGCGCGCGCAACTTCACGCTCATGGCCGGCCTGCCGAGCGACGTGGTGCTCAGTGTGTTGGCACGCGACGCCGGCGTCTGGGTGGGCACCGACCACGGCCTCGCTTTCCTCGCCAATGATTCCGCCGAGACGCGCGGCCGACTGATTACGCAGGGCGACGTGACCGCTGTTGCGGTGCGCGCCCTGCTCGCGACGGGCGATACGCTCTGGGTGGGGACCGATGGCGGAATCGTGCTGCGCCCGCCCGGAGCGGAAGACCGCTTCGTGCGGCCCGCCGCCGCGTCGTCGCAAGCGCGGCTGCGCCAGCCGGTGTATGCTCTCGCCCAATCGGACTCCGTGGTCTTCGTCGCGCTGAGTGACGCCGTGCTCGCGTTCTCGCTGCGCGACGGATCGTGGCGCGAGCCGTGGCCGGCCGCCGCGTGGCGCGTCGCGGGTCCGCTCGAGGCGCTGGCGGCCGATGCACGCACGGTCTGGGCGGGCGGGGCGTTCGGTGTGGTCGCCGTGGATCGGCGCACGGGGCGCTCGCGCACTCTGCGATTGGGGAGCGATCTTCCGGATGCCGTCAACGACCTCCTGCTCGACGGCCCGTGGGCCTGGATCAGCACGCTCGGCGGCGTCGTCCGCGTGCGGCGCCTCGCCGACGGCCTTCTTCCATAAGCGCGCGGCCACGCCATGACGCACCTGCGGCACCTTCCCCTCGGCTACGGCGGCGAGTTCGACGTGATCGCGGCCGCCCTGCGCCAGTGGGGACCGCTCGCGTCCGGCATCGGCGACGATTGCGCCGTGCTCGATGTGCCCGTCGGCCGGCGCCTCGTGCTGAGCGTGGACAGCGCCGTCGAAGGAGTGCACTTCCGCCGGTCATGGCTGACGCCGGAGGAAATCGGCTATCGCGCGACCACCGCCGCGCTCAGCGACCTCGCGGCGATGGCCGCCGAACCCGTGGGCGTTGCGATCGCGATGACTTTGCCCGACGCATGGCGTGACGAGTTCCTGCGCTTGTGCGACGGAATCGGCGATGCCGTGCGCACCGTCGGGGCGAAGATCATCGGCGGTGATCTCTCGCGCAGCGCCGCGTTGTCCATGACGCTCACCGTCGTTGGGCACGTTGCGGCGCCGCTCTCGCGACGCGGCGCGCGCGCCGGCGACGCGCTGTGGGTGACGGGCCGTCTCGGCGGTCCGCTGCTCGCGCTGCGCGCGTGGGAGAGTGGAAGCGCACCCACGGCGGAGTGTCGCGCGCGGTTCGCGCGCCCCGAGGCGCGGTTCGCCGCCGCGCAGTGGCTGGTGGAACATGGCGCGACCGCCGGCCTCGACATCAGCGACGGACTCGCATCCGACGCGGGCCACCTCGCCGCGGCCGGCGCGGCCCAGCTCGTCGTCAATCTCGACCGTGTGCCGGCGGTGCCAGGTGCGAGCGTCGAAGATGCCGCGCGCAGCGGCGAGGAGTACGAACTGCTCGTCACCGCGCCGGCGTCCCTCGACGCCGCGGCGTTTACGGCGGCATGCGGCATTCCGCTCACCTGCGTGGGGGCGGTCGCGCCGCCGCTCCCGGATGAGCCGGCGGTGCTGACGCTGCGGCACGGCCAGCGCATCGAACTGCCGCGCGGCCACGATCACTTCCCGTCGCCGTGATCTCTACTCTGCTGCGCACTGCGCTGACGTACCTCACGATCTTGGTGGCCACGCCGCCGTTGGCGTTGTCCGTCATCGTCGCCGGCTTCGCGGGACAGCGTGACCGCCCCGGCTCACTGGCCGACTGGGTGCCGCGGGTGTGGGCGCGCATCATTCTTGCCGCCGCCGGCGTGCGCGTTGTGGTTCACGGCGACGAACACCGTCGCGGATCCACGCACATCTTCGTCGGCAATCACGTGAGCTGGTTCGACGTGTTCGCCATGGCCGCGCACCTGCGCTGGTTCAAGTTCGTGGCCAAGGCCGAGCTCTTTCGCATTCCGCTGTTCGGCCCGGCAATGCGCGTTGCGGGAATGATTCCGATCGAGCGCCAACAGCAGGCGCGGGCGCGCACGTCCATCCATCAGGCGGGCGCGGCCATTCACGCGGGCGCCAGCGTGATACTCTTTCCCGAAGGAACGCGCGGCCGATCATACGCCCCGCGCCCGTTCAAGAAGGGCGCCTTCGTGCTGGCTATCGAGACGCAGTCGCCGGTCGTGCCGGTGGCCATATTCGGGACGATCCAGATCCAACCGAAGGGTTCAGTGCTCATCCGGCCCGGGCGCATCGACATGCATTTCCTCGCGCCGATCGAGACCGCCGGTAAGAGTTACGGTGAGCGCGACGCGCTGGCGGTCGAGGCGCGCGTGCGCATCGCCGAGTGCCTGCAACGCGAGCACGGCGTGACGGACCCGGCGGCGAAAGCGGGAGCGCCGTCCATCGCGTAAATTCAAGGACTGTTGCGAATCCAGCGACGGGAATCGCAATCCTGAATCGTAATCCGGATTCCATATCCTCGGTCTCTTCTTATGTATCCTATTCTTGCCATCCACGCCCGCGAAATCCTCGACTCGCGCGGCAACCCGACTGTAGAAGTTGACGTCACGCTCGAAGACGGCACGATGGGCCGCGCGGCGGTGCCCAGCGGGGCCTCCACGGGCGAGAACGAGGCGCTCGAACTGCGCGATGGCGACCCCAAGCGCTACCTCGGCAAAGGCGTCCGCAAGGCCGTGCAGAACGTCGAGAAGCTCATTGCGCCCGAACTCGTGGGCATGATCTGCACCGAGCAGCTCGCCATTGACCGCGCGATGATCGCGCTCGACGGCACCGCGACCAAGAGCAAGCTCGGCGCCAACGCGATCCTCGGCGTCTCCATGGCCACGGCGCGCGCCGCGGCCGACGTTCTCGGCGTGCCGCTCTATCGTTATCTCGGCGGGCCGCTGTCGCGCACGCTTCCGGTGCCGATGATGAACATCCTAAACGGCGGGGCACACTCCACCAACACCGTGGACTTTCAGGAGTACATGATCGTGCCGGTGGGTGCGCCGACGTTTAGCGAAGCGCTGCGCATGGGCGCGGAGGTGTTCCACGCACTCAAGAAGGTGCTGGTGAAGCGCAAGCTGAGCACGGGCGTCGGTGATGAGGGCGGCTTCGCCCCCGACCTGAAGAACGACGAAGAAGCCATCAAGGTGATCATCGAGGCCATTGAAACCGCCGGCTACGAGCCGGGCAAGCAGGTCTGCCTCGCGCTCGACGGCGCGGCCAGCGAGCTCTACGCCAATGGGAAGTACACGTTCAAGAAGAGCGGCGCCGGCACCAGGAGCGTCGACGAGATGGTCGAGATGTACGCCAAGTGGCTCGCCAAGTATCCCATCGTCTCCATCGAAGACGGCCTTGCCGAGAGCGACTGGGAAGGGTGGTCCGCGCTGACGGATGCACTTGGCGATCGCGTGCAGCTCGTCGGCGACGACATCTTCGTGACAAACCCGACGTACCTCACGCGCGGCATTGATGAAGACGTCGCCAACGCGATTCTCATCAAGCTGAACCAGATCGGCACGGTGACCGAGACGCTCGAGACCATCGAGTTGGCGCGCCGCAACGGCTACCAGAGCATCATCTCGCACCGGTCAGGCGAAACCGAGGACACCTTCCTCGCCGACCTCGCGGTGGCCACCAATGCCGGCCAGATCAAGACGGGTTCGGCGAGCCGCACCGACCGCGTGGCCAAGTACAACCAGTTGCTGCGCATCGAGGGTGACCTCGGCGAAGCCGCGGTCTATCCGGGCGGCGCGATCTACGGGCTCAAGAAGTAAGGTGAGCGGCGTCGCCTCGGCGGCACGAAGGGCGCAACCCATGGGTTGCGCCCTTCGTGCCTTTGTCGTGAGGCCGTTCGTCTTTAGGTCGCCCATGCCGCCCAGGAAATCCACCGCCAAGAAGCCGCCCGCCGTCCTCGCCATGCTCGCCGCGATCGCCATCGGCGTGGCGTATTTTGCCGTGCAGGGCGGAGAATACGGGACCACCGATCTGCTGCGTCAACGCCGCCGCCTTGCGGTCCTGCAGCACGACGTAGACTCGCTGCGGTCTCAGGTGGACAGCCTCGTGCGCTGGAAGCGCGCCATCGAGACCGATCCGATCGTCCAGGAGCGACTCGCGCGCGAGGAGTTCGGTATGGTGAAGGGCGACAAGGAAATACTGTACCGGTTCGCCGAAGACAAGCGCTAGTACACAAGACTGCAGGCGTGATGAGCGACGTCTTTCTCGCTTGTCAGTCATCTTGCTTCACCTCCCGCGATCCCTTACTATTCGTCCATTGACGCGGGGTGGAGCAGCCTGGTAGCTCGTCGGGCTCATAACCCGAAGGTCGCGGGTTCAAATCCCGCCCCCGCCATCAGCGACAACGGCCGGTCCCTTGGGACCGGCCGTTGTGCGTTTTGGGGTGCTGTTGGTGCGTGCTAGCGTCCCGGCGCCGACGCGATCAGCGCCACGAATCGCCGCCCGCTTACGATGAACGGCATGCCCTGCGGCGCGCGCTGCGCCATCGTCTGCGCGAGGCGCGCGTCGTCGCCGGCTACACTGATGCCGATCACGCGCGCTCCGCTGATTGTATCGGCGGCGTACTCCCACGCCAGACGATAGCGCGCTCGCGAGAACGACACGCCGCCCGGCAGGAATGGCAGCATGCCTGATGGAACCACGCCAGGACGTCCTGGCGGTGGCCACGTGCGCGACGCGGCCTGGTAATAGAGAAGCGCCGCGGTTCGCGCCTGCTCCACGTCGGAGAGCGCCGCCGCCGCATCACTCCATAAACGCCAGCCGTCAGGTCGCGGCGCGATGAGGCGAATCGCAATGAGCGCAACTCCAATCCACGTAGCCCAGCGAATGCGAAGCGCGTGACGCAGCAGCCACGGTTCGCCGGCGCGCGAGGGCGCCATTCGATCGGACCCACCGGGGCCGCCTGGGCCACCGGGGCCGCCGGGACCGCCGGGGCGCCGCTCGCCGGCCACTGGCCGCCGCGGGGCGGCGCGCGTTTCGAGCGGACGCTCGCCGGTGCGCGGTTCGCCTGGGCGGCGGTCCATACCGCCCCGTTCACCGGAACGCGGTTCGTTGATCGGACCGGTCCCCGT
>JAHFCU010000025.1:0-28186 GCA_023249305.1 Gemmatimonadota bacterium | reverse complement strand
CCGTCACCGGCGGCCCCCGGCCCCGCTGAGCAATGTGCCGAGTGGTTGTGTGCTGTCGTACGTGAGCGACGACGAGCCGTCGGTGGCCGTCAGCGTGAAGCGCGATCCGTCGAGCGCGACGTAGGCCGCGCTGCGCAAGTCACCGCCCGCTTCGGCGAGTGACGCGGGAAGCCGTCCTTCGGCCTCGCGAAACGCGCTTACGCGCGATGCTTCCATGGCCAGGATCAGTCGCAGGCTGAGCTCCTTCTGCTCGACGGAACGCGTGTCCCGCGTGGCCTGCGGGAGCCAGAGCGGCGGTGCGATGAAGAGCCAGACGGCGATGCCCACGGCGAGCGCCGCGTTGACCGCACGCAGCAGCGGGCCGCGATCCACCGGGGGCTTGTTCTCGGCGGCTTGCACCGCGCGCGCCTGCTCCGTCGTGATCGACTGCGCGATCTCGTACGCCTTCTGCAGGGCCTGCTTGCGCAGGTCCGCTTCACTCGGCGGCACGTAGTTCTCGTCCGGGAAAGGACGCTTGAACGGATCGTCGGGAGTCATCTATAGAAGACGATTGTCCGATGGACTCGGTTGCGGGAGAGCACTGCGAATGCCGCGCTCGAAGGAGGCGCGGGTCGTGTACCGCGGGACTTTGAGGCGGTCTTCGCCTCCCGTATATTACAAGGCTTGATGGCTGGGTAGCTCAGCTGGTGAGAGCGCACGACTCATAATCGTGAGGTCGAGGGTTCGATCCCCTCCCCAGCTACTCGCTGAAAGTTAACGCCCCGCAACAGCTTCGCGCCGTTGCGGGGTTTGCTATTCGCGTTCGACTCTGGATGCTGATCGTGACTGAACCGTCGAGCAGTCTCGCGCGGTGATCATGAGCAGGGGCGTGCCTCTCAGCGCCGCGGTGGACTCGCCCGCAACTCGCGGCACCGGATCACCGCCACATCGTCTAGGCCGATCTCGAGGCGACCCACGCGTCCGGACGCGGACCGGGCTTGGCCACCAAAGCCCCAGAACCTTAGCGCCTCACCCTGGACTTCGCCGCTCTTGAGCGAGTACCAGTCGAACGCACGGCGTGAAGGGCTGACGCTGCCGGGGCCGGATTCCTCGAGGAAATTGCGATGGATCGTGATCTCGCGTCCGTCATGGAGCAGGATGCTCCAGACCTCGGCTCCGGAGCCCACGGCTCCGTGCTCGAAGCCGACCACTAGTCGCGCGACTTGGGCGAGCGGAACCGCGAATATCTCTTCGGACTTGACGCGCCCTTCGGTTCGCGTCAGGGAGAAGCGCAACTCGCCTAGCACGCTACTCGGCCTCGATCCATACCATTGTCCACTCGCGGAATAATGGGCCGTGAGGCCCTGCGCGATCGTCGCGTCACCGGAAACGTCGAGCAGCGCGCAGTACCCGGGCGGTGACGCCAGCGGAGGTGAGATGCGCTCGATCGCCGGCACGAGTCGGCCGGAGGCGGAGTCTCGTGAGAGCGTTCGCGCAACGAATCTCAGCACACTCTCCGCCTCACTCGCCACATTGTTGGCGCGCCCCGGCCCCGATCGGCCATCGGTCATGATCTTGCGCAGGAGCGGAATGGAGACCTGCGGTGTGCCGTCGATCCGGAGACGTAGTTGCTCCACCTGCGAGCGCGAGAGAGTAGGCTTCCGCGAAGAACTGCCGTACATGTTCTCTAAGTACTCAAAGACTTCCGATTCTGAAGGCGGTTGGGGTGCCACCGCCTGTGCCGGAGTCTGCGTCCCGCTGGCGAGGCTACAGAACAGCGAGGCGAGAAGCCGGGTCGAGTTGATTGTCGTCACGGAACCCTCCGATCGACACCAGTGCTGGTATCAAGCGACACCCAGGCCGGAGGAGTGGCGTGGTGGCAAAGTCCGCCTCGCACAACTCAGCTTGGTCGAGATCTAATCGCGGTCCCTCAAGCATAGCGCGCATCGTTCCTCGTGGCGAACGGTCGCGGGTCATGCCTCAGGGCGCGCCAAGGCGAGGAGGCCTCGGTGGCAGCGCAGCTACAGCAGCGACCCACGTCACGACGGCTGCTTGCCCTTGACCCCGACGGAGTACGCGGAGACGTTCTTCTCACCTATCGCCCGATTGTCTTCGTTTACTGACACAGAGTCAAGGGACCTTCTTCCGTACCGTGACTCGGCCACCCAATCCTCTCGCCGCCCCGCTTCGCGTCCTCGTCACCGGCGCCACGGGCTACATTGGCGGCCGCCTCGTCCCGCGGCTCCTCGAGAGAGGACACCGCGTGCGTTGCGTGGCGCGCAACCCGAGCCGACTGGCAGGCCATCCATGGCCGGGCGTGGAAATCGTGCCCGGCGACCTCGAAGAACCGGACATCTTCTGGAATTCGCTCGACGGCATTGATGCGGCGTACTACCTCGTGCATTCGATGGCTGCGGGGCGCTTCTACCGTGAGCGTGACCGGCTGATGGCCCTCGCCTTCGCCGAAGCCGCCGAACGAGCGGGTGTCAAGCGCATCATCTACCTCGGCGGGCTCGGCGATCCCGACGTCGCGCGCAGTCCCCACCTGCACTCACGGCAGGAAGTTGGCCGGGCCCTCGCCTCGACGACGGTGCCCGTGATCGAGTTCCGCGCCGCGGTCATCGTCGGGTCGGGCAGCGCAAGCTTCGAGATGATCCGTCACCTCGTCGAGCGGTTGCCGATCATCATCGCTCCCACCGCCGTCGACACGCGCTGCCAACCGATCGGGATCCGCTCGGTGCTCGACTACCTCGTCGAGGCGCTCGACCATCCCACGGCGCGCGGCATCTACGAGATCGGCGGCGCCGACGTGCTCTCGTATCGCGTAATGATGCAGCGCTATGCGCGCCTCCGCGGCCTGCATCGCCTGATCATGTCCTTCCCCGTGCCGCTGCCGCAGCTTGCCGGCCACTGGGTTGATCTTGTCACGCCGATTCCGTACAGCATCGCGGCGCCGCTGGCTGAAAGCCTCCACACGCAGGTCGTCGTGAAAGATCAGGCGGCGCGCACGACCTTTCGCGTCGAGCCCACCGGCTACGACGATGCAGTGCGTCTGGCGCTGCGACGCATGGCCGAAGATACGGTGGTCACCACGTGGGCATCTTCGCTGTCGAGCCTTACGCAGGAACAAGGCGATGAAGACTCGCTCGGCGAGCACGAGGGCATGCTGCTCGACCGGAAGCGTCGCCGCGCGAAGGCGTCGCCCGCGCGCATGTTCGAGGCGATATGCCAAATGGGTGGCGAGCACGGATGGCTCGCCGGCAACTGGCTGTGGCAGCTGCGCGGCGTGATGGACCGCGTGGTGGGAGGCACCGGCATGCGGCGCGGGCGGCGCCACCCGCGCGACCTTCGCGTGGGCGAGCCAATCGACTTCTGGCGTGTCGAGGCGCTCGAGGAACCGCACCTGCTGCGCTTGCGCGCGGAAATGAAGCTGCCCGGCGCGGCCTGGCTGCAGTTCGAGGTGTTGCCCGACCCGATGGGCAGCCGAGTGGAGCAAACGGCGTTCTTTGAGCCCGATGGTATCCTCGGCTACCTCTACTGGTACGCCGTGCTGCCGTTCCACCGCTTCATCTTCCCCGGGATGATCAACGCGCTGAAGGCGCGCGCGGAGTCAGCGGAGCAGGAGGCGCGCGACCGCTGACGCGGCCGCACGGGGGACCGCGCGGCGAACCGCGCGGGGGACGGCGCCTCGCCGTCGCTACTTGCTCGTCGAGTCCTTCACCATCAGGTCGATGTACGAACCCGTCGGCTTCACTCCAGGCTGGGTGCCACGCGGCAGCCGCAGCGGCTTGGGGCCCAGCGACTTCGTGTACTGGTACATCGCGCGCAGGTCCCTGTCGCTGAACTTCGACGCGTTATGCCAGGGCATCGGCAACTTGCCATCGCCGCCGTCGGCTGTGCGCATCACCTGCACCCAGTGCTCCTCGCCCTCGCGGTCGGCAATCTGGCGCAGGTTCTTGGCGTAGCTCGTTCCCCACGACCCGTAGAAGCCGACGGGATTGCCAGCGAGGCGGTCCTCGGGCGGCACATTCCCCTTCTTCTCCACCCAGCCCGCGGTGTGGCAGTCCTGACAGCCGGCGACGACTGTGAGGTATTCGCCCGCGGCGACCGGGCTCGACGCGTTCACGAACGGCGTCTCATCCTGCGAACGCGCGCGAGCGGAGGCGGTGGACGCGGCGGACGCGGCGACCAATGCGCCAGCGGTGACGCCGCAGGCGATCAACAAGAGACGGGACCACAACATGAAATGCGACTCCGGGTGGGAATGAATGAAAACGCGCGCCTCAGCGCGCGACCGGGAATTGTACACGCATCGCGCGCGTTTGTTAGGGTGTCGTCGGCACGGGCGGCAGCGTCGTGGCAAGGCCGCGGTCAATCACGCGGTTGAGCGCGCCGCGCACGTCGTCGAGCTTCGTCGGTTTGCTGACGAAGTCGTCCATGCCCGCCTCGAGGCACCGCTCGCGCTCTTCGTCGAGCGCGCTGGCGGTGAGGGCAATGATCTGCATGTGGCGATTCGCCGGCTCCGCGGCGCGAATGCGCCGCGTCGCCTCGTAGCCGTCGAGATGCGGTAGGTGGCAGTCCATCATCACGGCGTCGTACTCGCGCATCAACGCCTTGTCCACGGCCTGAAGGCCGTCCTCGGCCAGTTCGACTTCGCAGTGCAGCGATTCAAGCATCTTGCGTGAGATGATCTGGTTGACCAGGTCGTCCTCAACGAGCAGGACACGGAGTCGGACGCGGCCAGACGCCCGCGGCATCGGCAGCGAACTCTGCTTCGCGGCGTCGCGCGCCGCGGCCGCCCGCTCGGCCAACAAGTGCTGCGTGAGCAGCGGCTGGCTTCGTGGATCGGGCTGCCCGGGGCTCCGGCGCGCGAGCACGGCCTCGATCATCGCCTGCAGCGTGTCGGCACGCAGCGGCTTCGGCAGGTATCCGTCGTACCCCACCTGGTGGAAGCGTGCCGCATCGCCGCGTAATGACGCAGACGTCGCGAGCACGAGGCCGATCGCGTCGAACGCCGCATCGGCGCGCACGGCGCGCCCCACACCCTCGCCGTCGGCGCCGGGCATCATGTAGTCCACCACGGCCACGCGGTACGGGTCGCCCGCCTGCTGCGCGCCGCGCAATTCGGCCAGCGCCTGGTCGCCGTCGGTCGCGACTCCCACGCGCATCCCCCACGACGTCAGCCGCTCGAGCAGGACGCGCAACCCGACGTCATTGTCGTCCACCACCAGTGCGCGCTCGCCGCGGAGTTCCTGCGCGGGCGGCGGGACCGGCACGGCGTTGGGGTCGAGCGGCAGCGTCACGTCCACGCGAAAGATCGAACCGACGCCCTCCGTGCTCTCCACCGTCATCGTGCCGTGCATCAAGTCCACCAGCCGCTTGCTGATTGAGAGTCCGAGGCCGGTGCCGCCGAAGCGCCGCGTGGTGGACGAGTCGCCCTGTTCGAACGGACTGAACAACCGCGCGAGCCGATCTGGGGCGATGCCGATGCCCGTATCGTGCACGCTGAGGAGCACCCCCACGTGCGTGTCGTCCACTCTGCGCGACTCGAGCTCTATGAGCACATGCCCGCGCTCGGTGAACTTGACGGCATTGCCCGCCAGATTGAGCAGCACCTGCCGCACGCGTCCGCTGTCGCCGATGAGGCGACGCGCCGTCCCCGGGGCGATGCGCACGACGATCTCCGTCCCTTTCTCGCGGGCCCGCGGTGCGATGAGGTCCGCCACTTCGGCGACCGCGACGTGCAGGTCGAACGGGATCGGATCGAGGCCGAGCTTGCCGGCCTCGATCTTCGAGAAGTCGAGGATGTCGTTGATCACGCTGAGCAAGTGATCGGCAGAGCGCTGCGCCGTCTCCAGGTACGAACGCTGCTCGGCGCTCAACGTCGTTTCTGAGAGCAGCGACGTCATGCCGATGACGCCGTTCATCGGCGTGCGGATCTCGTGGCTCATCGTCGCGAGGAACTCGCTCTTCGCCTGCGACGCCGCTTCGGCTTGCTCCTTGGCTGCACGAAGGGACGCTTCGGCGGCCTTGCGCAGGTCGCGCTGGCGCTGCGCGCGGCGGCGGTTGAGCACGGCGATGCCCGCGTTGATGAGCAGCACGACGCAGAGCGTCAGGTACAGCCAACGCAGAATCCGCGCCTGGGCAAACGCCTCATCGGCGTTGAGTTCGAAGATCAGGCCCGCGTCAATCTCGGGAATGAAGGTCCACGCTCCCACCACGGTCGCGCCGCGGTAGTTGCGATAGCCGCGCATGTCCACATCGGTGGAGCCCTGCGTGACATCCGCCACCGCGTGTGTGAGCGGCCAACGCGCGGCATTGCGGGCCGCCACGCGGCGCCCCTCCAGCGGCGCGCCGGGATCGCGCGCGGCGAGCCGGAAGGCCACGGCACCATCCACCGCCTGCGCGACACCCGCGTCCAGCAACGCCTGGCCAAATCGCGGGGGGCTCGCAAAGACGCCGTCGCGGCTCACCAGGTAGACATCACCGGTCGTCCAGGTACGGCTCACGGCGAGGCCGACGGCCATGGGCGCGTCGAAGAGCACCGCGCCCAGGTGGCGCCCGGCCGAATCGCGCACGGGCGTCGCGATCGTGACGAACGGTTCGCCGATCTCGAGTTGCTCGCCGCTCACCTCGGTGGCCCGCGTCAGCGGAGCCGGTGCGCTCACCACGGTGCTGCCGCCGAATGCGCGCCGCAGGCGGGGGCTGCGCCGCAGTCCGGCGGCGACTTCGTCCCGCGTTGCGGCGCTGGTCATCACCACGTTGCCGCCGCTGTCGACGAGCGACCACGCGAGCCAGCCCTCGACTCGAAGTGCGGTGCCCATGGCACGGTCGGCGCCCACTGAGTCAGCGGGCGCCTTGGAGCCTCTCAGGAGGCGTTGTAGCACTGGGCGCACGATAGGCGAGGACTCCACGGCATTGCTCGCGCGCACCAGATCGCGGTGCCAGCGCTGGATCTCGGCGCGCCGCTCGTCGCGACGCGACTGCAGTAGGGCTTCGTCGGCGTCGCGAATACGTCCTTCAAGCAGGACCAGCGACACGGCGCCCACGACGACGGTGAGACTGAGCGTCGTCCAAACGATAACCCGGGCCGCCGTCGGCGAGTCGAAGAAGTGCTGGAGCGTGGATCGCATGTCAGCGGGGAAGGTGGCTACCCGCCTCGGTGGTGGCAAGCGGGCCGCTGGCGTGGCCGGTGCAACGCTTTAGATTGCGCATCAGCCGCCAGGGGTATTTCGGCGTCCGCCGAAGTTGAGAAAGTCCCTTGGAACCTGATCCGGATAATTCCGGCGTAGGGAGTGCGGCGTGTCGCGGCGGTCTCCGTTGCGCCACCCACTCGGCCGGGTGGCGCATTGTATTTGCGCCCCCCGGTCGGGCCCACTTCCGGATCGCAACCGTTGCTTCGCGAACCGGCCATGCAGCCACTCACGCTAGTCTTCGCGGCGCTCGCCGCCCTGCCGCTCCCCCAGCGGCCCGACTCCACGCGTCCCTCACGCACCGATACGCTCGAACGCGTCACCGTACGCGCCGTGCGTGCCGAAGGGGTCGCGCCCCTCAGCGAACGCACCATCGCACGCGATGAACTGCAGCGTGGCTACGCCGGGCAGGAGGCGCCACTCCTGCTCACGCGCGTTCCCGGCATCACCGCCTACTCTGAGAGCGGCTCGTTCACCGGCTACAGCTACCTGCGCATGCGCGGCCTCGATCAGAACCGCGTGAATCTGACCTTCGACGGCATTCCGCTGAATGATCCCGAGGACCAGGCGTTCTATTTCTCCAACGTGCCGGACTTCGCCAACAGCGTGCAGTCGGTGCAGGTGCAGCGCGGAGTCGGCACGAGCACGTTCGGTACGGCGGCGTACGCCGGCTCAGTAAACTTCCAGTCGCTCGACCTTGCGTCGGCTGAACGCGGCGGCGAACTGCAGCTGTCGGGCGGGAGCTTCGACACGCGCCGTGCGGCGCTGCAATGGCGCTCGGGACTCGTGGCCGGCCGATGGGCGATGGCCGCACGCGTCACCTCGCACCAGACGGATGGCTTCCGGCGGCACTCCGGCAACAATGCCTCGTCGGGCTTCTTGTCGGCGGCGTGGTACGGACGCACGGACGTCGTCAAGTTCACGGCCTTTGCGGGATTGTCGAAGCTGCGCTCGTCGTACTACGCCGCCGACGAGGCGACGGTGCGCGACGACCCGCGCGCGAACCCGATGGCCACGGAGGAGCGCGACCGCTTCTCGCAGGTCTTCTGGAACGTCCAGCACATGCGCGCGGTGGGTGAGCATGCGGTCTGGACGACCACCATCTATCGGCAGGGCGCCGGCGGCTGGTTCGATGTGCGGGTGGACCCCGAACTCTGGCGTTTCAACCTGTCGTACAACTGGTATGGTGCACTCAGCACGTTTTCCTACCGCCGCGACGCGGTGTCCTTCGACGCCGGCGCGCACGTGATGCAATATCACCGCGACCACTTCATGGAGATCTGGCCGCACCTTGATGAACGAGCCTACGACAACACCGGCCACAAGAACGAGCAAGCGGCCTTCGCGAAAATCGCCGTCGCGGCGGGGCGCGCGACCTGGTTTGGCGACGTGCAGCTGCGGAGCGCCGCATTTCGCTACACCCCCGATCGCAACGCGGGCGTGAAGGGGCCGTCGCGCGATTGGGGCTTCCTGAACCCGCGGCTCGGCGTCACGTGGCGCCAGTCGGACGCGCTCTCGTTCTTTGCGTCGGTGGGCGCGGTGCGACGCGAGCCGACGCGCGACGACATGTTCTCCGGCGCCGACAACCTCGACGCCTCCAACGCGGCGTCCATCGTGCCGCTCGATCGCGTGCGTCCAGAACAGGTCGTCGACTACGAGGCCGGTGCCACGTGGACCCGCGGCGCGCTGCGTGCGTCGGCCAACGTGTTCGCGATGGAGTTCCGCGAGGAGATCGCCCCGGTCGGTGCGCTCAGTCTCACGGGCTCGCCCTTGCGCGTCAATGTCGGCGCGTCGCACCGGCGCGGGCTCGAGGGCGAACTGCGCTGGCAGCCGTCGTCGGCGCTGTCGCTTGACGCGACGCTAGCCCTCACCGACGCGCGCATTCGGCGCTTCACCGACGCCGAGAGCGGCGTGGAGTACCGCGACGTACGCTCGCGGCTCACGCCGGGTGCCGTCGCCACGCAGGCCGTCGCGTGGCGCATGGGCGGTGGTTTCTCGCTGACGGCGGAGGCGCGCGAAGCCTCGACCGCGATGCTGACGAACACGGGCAACCGACAGGCGTCGCTGCCCGGGTACGTGCTGGCCGACGCCGGCGCGACGTGGACGCACGGCGCGACCGCGGTGACCCTGCGAGTTAACAACGTCGGCGACCGCTTGGCATTCGGCGGCGGGTACGCGAGCGGCGGGACAAACTACGTGTTTCCGTTCGCCACGCGCCATGTGATGGTCAACGTGCGCCGGAGCTTCTAGCCGACCAGCGGCTCTTCCGCCGCGCCGCGCACGCGTATCTTTAGGCGCGTATGGTCCTCGTCTCCGAGAGCTCCCGCGCGCGATCGCGTTCGTTTCGCGACGGCCTTGCCGTGTGGCTTCTGTCGATCGGCCTGCTCGCGGCCGCGCTCGATTGGGCCGTGCAGCGGGAGGCACGCCGCTCACGCGAACGGGACGCGTTCATCGCCGCCACGCAGCAAGACGTGCAACTCAACCTGACGCGCGCGCATCTGGCAGTGGAGGAAATCCTGGCGGGTGACAGCGTCTTCTCGGCCTCCATAGATGTGGACGAACGGTACACGCACGCGCTCCGGCGACTCGAACAACTGGGCGACCCCGACGCGTCAAGCGGGGCCAACACTCTGGTGGACCCCCTGCTGTCGGATCGCATCGAGACGCTGCGCGGGCAAATCGCGTCGTTGCGCCAACTCTCCGGCCAGCGCATGAAGGAGGGGCGGCGCTCGCGCGAAGCAGACGACCAGATTGACGTGCGCTACGATGCGACCCTCCGCGCCGCCTCCGAGGAGAATCAAGGCATCAGCGAGGCGCTGACTGCCGCGTCGCAGCGGCGCACGCGGGGACTGGATCGCGTGGAGCTCGCCATCGAGGTGCTGGCTGTGGCGCTCTTTGCCGCCGGCGCGATGCTGGTGGCGCGACGCCGACGCGCAGCCGACAAGTCCTTCGCGCGCCTCGAGGACGAAGTGGAGTCGCGGGCGCGCGCCGCCCTCGGCCGCGAGGCGCGCGCGCGCGCCCTGCTCAACTCCTCGATTGACGCCATCGTTGCCTCTGACGACAACGGCGTGATCATCGGATGCAACCCGGCGGCCGAGCGGATGTTCGGCTACAGCGAGGCGGAGATGATCGGCATGCAGGCCCGTGCGCTGACGGGCGAGCGTTACCGGTCGCTCCCGTACGAGGAGTTCCGGGCGTACTTCGATCGCGCGCGCCAAAGCCCCGAGGGGGTCAGCGAGATCGTGAGCGGACGCCGAAAGGACGGTCGGGAGGTCGTGCTCGACATGTCGTTGAGCGCCGTGCGCGCCGGCGACGACACGAGTTTCATGGGGATTTTGCGTGACATCGGCGAACGCGTCGCGGCTGAGCAGCGGTTCCGCGCCATCTTCGACCACGCGGCGTCGGCGCACTTCCTGTTGCGGGGCGTCGAAGTCACCGACTGCAGTGACGCGGCAGTCCGGCTGTTCGCCGCGCGCGACAAGGCGGAGTTGACGACACCTGGACTTCTCGGGCTGATGCCGGAGCACCAACCGGACGGCGAGGAGTCAATTGGAGTGGTGGCCACCTTTTTGAACCGTGACCGATCGAAGGGCACTAAAGTCGCGGAGCTGCAATTCCGCCGGCTGAGCGGCGCGTTCTTCCCGGCGGAGGCGACGTGCACGCCCATCTTGCTCGAGGGCGAGGCCGTGTCGCTCCTCGAGGTGCGCGATCTTTCCGAACGGCGTCAGAGCGAACAGGCGCTCGTTATCGCCAAGGAAACCGCCGAGGCGGCCGCGACCGCCAAGAGCCAGTTCCTGGCGACGGTCTCGCACGAGATTCGCACGCCGATGAACGGCATCATCGGCATGACCGGGCTCCTGCTCGAAACCGAACTTGATGCGAAGCAGCGCCAGTACACGCAGGCGGTGAAGTCATCCGCCGATTCGCTGCTGTCCATCATCAACGACATCCTCGACTTCTCCAAGGCGGAGGCCGGCAAGCTCTCCCTCGAGCCGCTTCCGTTCGACCTCATCGGCACGCTGGAGGAGGCCTGTGACCTGCTCGCGACCGATGCCGACGCGAAGAACATCGCGCTCGCGTTGCACGTGGGACGGACGGTGCCGACGCAGCTTGTCGGCGATGCGGGGCGCATCCGCCAGATGACGCTCAACCTGCTCTCAAACGCGGTGAAGTTCACCAGCTTCGGGCACGTGGTGCTGGAGGTCGAAGTCATCGAGCGCCGCGGCAGCGACGCGATGGTGCGTATCTCGGTGCACGACACCGGCATCGGCGTTCCCGAGGCGCAGCAGTCGCGCATCTTCGAGGACTTCAGCCAGGGTGACGCCTCGATGTCGCGGCGCTTCGGCGGCACCGGCCTGGGCCTCGCGATCACCCGGCGACTCGCGGAGATGATGGGCGGTGCGGCTGGCTTCCGCTCGGTCGAGGGGCGCGGATCTACCTTCTGGGTCACGGTGCGCCTCACGGTGCCGGCCGACGCGCATGAGACGTCGCCGATGCCCGACCTCGCGAGTCGGCGCGTGCTCGTGGTGGACGCCCATGACGTCACGCGTCGCGCCCTCGCGCAGCGTCTCGAGGGATTCGGTGCCACGGTGGATACGCGCGCACTCGGCGACCATGCGCTGCAGCAGCTGCGCCAGGCGGCCAGCGGCGGACAGCCGTACGACGTCGTCTTCGTGGAGTACGGCACGCGCACCAGCGAGAACAAGGAGTTTGCGCAGGCAATGCGCAGCGAGCGCGCCATCGCCGCGACGCCGCTGGTGCTGTTGGTGCGCGCGAGCGACGGCATCTCCGCCCAATCCGCCGCGCCCGCGGGCTTCGTGGATGTCGTGACCAAGCCGACGCACCATGCCGCGCTGCTCGGCGCCCTGCGTCGCGCGCGGGCCGAGCGCGAGCGGGACGTCACGACCGAGATCACCGAGCCCATGCGACCGGCGGCGCGTCGCAAGGCGCCCGCACGAGCCGCATCGGAGGCGCCGGCGACAAAGGCCGACGGTGGCGTTCGCGTGCTCCTCGCCGAAGACAATCCGGTCAATCAGATGGTCGCGCGCGCCTTGCTCGAGAAGGCCGGCTGCGCGGTGCACCTGGCGGCCAACGGCGATGAGGCCGTCAAGATGTCAGAGGCCGAGGCGTTCGACATCATCTTCATGGACTGCATGATGCCGGTGCTCGACGGCTACGCCGCGACGGCCGCCATCCGGCGCCGCGAGGGCGACGCGCACCGCACGCCAATCATCGCGATGACCGCCAATGCGATGCCGGGTGATCGCGAACGCTGCCTCGCCGCCGGGATGGATGACTACATCTCCAAGCCCATTGATGATGCTCGGCTCGCGGCCGCGCTCGACCAGTGGACGCACCGCGGCGCGCGCTGACGCGTCGCCAACGGAGGCGCGCCGACGGCGCGCCTACCGCACCTGCAGCAGCGTGACTTCGAACACCAGGATGGCGTTTCCCGGGATAGTGCCGGAGCCGCTCTCGCCGTAGCCCAGCGTTGGCGGAATCACCAACTGCCGCCTGCCGCCGACCTTCATGCCTTGCACGCCCTCGTCCCAGCCCTTGATCACCTTCCCGGCGTTCAGCAGGAACTCGAAGTAGCTCGGGGTGCGGCCATCGGTGGTGTCGAACTGCAAGCCATTTGGCAGCCATCCCGTATATTGCACGCGCACGGTGTAGCCGGCGGTTGCGGTCGTGCCCGTGCCGGTGACGAGATCCTTGTAGTACAGGCCGCTCGTCGTCTTCGTCATGGACCCGATGTTGACATTCAGCGACGTGGCGTACGCCGACGTCGCCGGATCGGACGTGTAGACATTGGTGTCCACGCTCGTAGTGGCCACATGGCTGCCATTGCAAGCGGTAAGCAGGATGGCGAGGATCGCGAACAAGACGGGGCGCACGACACGCATGGCGGTTCGATCAGCAAAGTGAGAGCAGCGCGGCGGTGCCGCACCGATTCGTAAAATGCACTGACGCGCCCCCGAAACGGCAGGGGGGCGGTCCGGGCGGAAGCGGCGCCTACGCCGACGCCTTCGCCGGCGACAGTAGGCGACGCGCCCCGCGCGCGAACGCCGCGGCCGTCGCGCCGAGCAACGCGGCGTAGGCGACGGTCAGCATGACGACGGTGCTTCCCGGGAAGCGCAGGGCACCGGTGAGCACGTCCGTCAGGCGCCCCATCGGGCCAACCGACGCGTCGTACGCCAGCAGCGCGGTCCACGCGAGAGCACCCGCAAACATCGCCGTGAGCACTGCGGCGCGTTGGTTGGCGGCCCACGCGCCGTACGCGGCGGAGGCGAGCGGCACGAACCACCAGCCCGCAAACCACGTCCCGGCCGCCAACAGAAGCGTCAGCACGACAACCTGCAGAATCCATCGCATCGGTCAGCGCTCCGGGAAGAGGGTGAGCGTCGCGCGCGGCGCCGAAATCTCGGCGGCGCGGCGCGGGAACTGTAGCGAGTCGAGCATGCCGGCGGTCCATGAGGCGAGCCGGTCATCGTAGCGCTCGCTCACCGGGTTGCCCGATTGGCCGCCTGGATACGTCCCCCACGCGTGCACCTCACCCGAAAGTTCCACGACGAAGCGCCAGCTCGCGCCATGCGAGCCATCGCCGTCCGACGGGCTCAGTGTGCCGCGCCCCGATGGCATCGGGATCTTCGAGCGGCCCAATCCGGGAATGCGTGCGAGATGGTTAATCGTGGCCGTGCGAATCCCCGACCAGCGCCAGCGCGGGCCCGGCGGTCCGTACCGCTGCGTCACTCGACGATACGCCGCGCCGATGCTCGCCACGAGGATGCTGTCGCGCGTTTCGCGTTGCGGCGTAAACCGGTCGTCCCACCATGGCGAGTTGGCATCGCGCATGAGTTGCGCCAGCACCGTCGTCGAAGGCGTCGGGCCGCGTCGCACATCGGGTGCGCCGCGCAGTTCGTCCCACGTGCGCTGGATCAACTCGTCCATCATCGCGTCATACAGCACGGCGCGCTCGTTGTCGGGCGTGAACCGCCCGTCCCATTCGCGCAGCAGCGCCGCGCCGCGCACGGCTGCCGTGTCCGGGCGTCCCGCGGCGGCGGCCTTCGCCACCGCGTCGAACATCGGTTGCACGAAGAGGTCCGTCTGCTCACTCGTCGGATCGGTTTGGAACCGCCGCATCGCGTCGGGCGTCACGGCCGTGTCGGCGCGCAGCAGCTTGTTGATGCGCATCGCGCGAAACGGCGACGGCCAGTTGGAGCCCATGTACGAGGGATCGACCTGTGGATCCTTGGGCTGTTGGTTGTTCGAGGCGAGGTAGCCCTGCGCCGGATCCGTCGCCTGCGGATAGCGCTCCACCGGCCAGTATCCGCGCCAGTCGTTGGCGCTCGTCGTGCCGTCAATGATATGGTTGCCGCGCCCGTTGCCGGCGCGCAGCGGATAGTGTCCCGTCGAACGAATGGCGATGTGCCCGAGCGTGTCGGCCGTCAGGAAGTTCTGCGCCGGCACGCCGTACTGCCCCATCACCGTCATCCACTCGTCCACCGAGTGTGCCTGGTTGGCGAGGCGCAACAGGCGCCCTTCGTCTGAAATGTCCAGCGCGGTCCAGCGACGCGAGAGCCACCGGTCGCCAACGTGCACCATCGGTCCGCGATGCGTGTGGTAGATGGTGTCGGTGCGCAGCACCCGGCCCCCCCGGCCCCCCCGGCCGCGCACGGCCTCGATGCGCAGCTCGAGCGGCTTCCACGCGCCATCGAGCAGGTACTTCGTCGGGTGCCGCGCGTCGTCGACCTTCTCGTCGTAGTAATCGAGCACGTCGGCGCCCGTGTTCGTGGCCGTCCACGCCATCGAGCGATTGAACCCGATCGGCACGATCGGCCCGCCGGGAATCGTCACGCCGTACGTGTCGAGCACTCCCGGCACCTGGAGGTGCACCTCGTACCAAATCGATGGCAGCGTGAGTTGAAGGTGCGGATCGCCGCTGAGCAGCGCGTAACCCGAGGCAGTGTGCCGCGGCGACACCGCCCAGTTGTTGCTTCCCACCGCCACTTCTCCTCGGCCGCGTAGCGCGTCCAGCGTCTCGGATTCCGCGGCGCGTTGGTATGCGGCGGCGATCGCCATGTGCGCGCTGTCGCGCGGCGCCGGCGGCGGAAGCGGCGACGTGTCAAAGCGCGGCGCTTGGCGTCCGTCCACGGGCTGGATCGGCTCCTGGATGGGAGCGTTGATCGGAAAGAGCGCGTCAGCCGCCTTGGCCCCAACGAGTGCCTCGATGTTCGCGCGCCGGAGTTCCTCGTCATTCCACGCGAGCGTGAGCGACATGCGCGCGAGCAGGTAGTACGTGTACTGTGGCTTCCACGCCTGTGGCCGCGCGCCGAGTAGCCGATACTCAAAGGGCAGGTCGTCCGGCGTCAACTGCGCGAGGTACGCGTTCACACCGTCCGCATACGCCGTCACAAGTCGGAAGTTGTCCGCCGTGTCGGGAATCGCCTTCCACTTCCGCTCCGCGCCCCACGCCAGTCCCTGCGCGCGCGCCTCGCGGTCAAGTTGCAGTGCGGTCGACCCGAGCAGTTCGCTCAGCGTCCCCGCCACTGCGCGCGTCTGCAGCTCCATCTGGAACAGACGGTCGCGCGCGACCACGAACCCGAACGCGCGCATCAGGTCCGCTTCGTTTTGCGCGAAGACGTGCGGCACGCCGCGGCCGTCGTACGTCACCGCGACGCTATCCTTCAGGCCGGCGATGCGCATCGACGCACGCCGCGGCAGTTCCGCCGTGCGCGCCATCGCCCAGATGCCGTGCGCCGGCTCGAGGAACGCGCCAAGCGCGGGCGCGCGCCCGATCGGCATGGCGCCGATGAACAGCGCGGCCGCCACCGCGGCCCCCGAGAGCAAGACCGTCGCCACCTGGCTCGCGCGCGCCACGATGGCGGAAATCGCCGGGCGATCACTCATCCGCGATTTCCAATGTCATCCGCGTGCATTTTGTTCCCTGTGTTGATGTGACAATTGATGGGACGCGCGGTGCTGTCAGGGCGCCGTGCGCCATGCCGCGTCGAAGTCGCGCACGATCTCGCCGGCCGGCTGCACCGCGTCAATGGTCGCGACGCTTCGTCCCGCCTGCCAGTACTCGCCATGCCCGCTGCCTGTGCGCAGTTGGTCGCGCTTCAGGCGGCGCAATCCCAACAAGCCAAAGTAGGTGCGTGCCCAGTGCTTCGTCTTGCGCCCCGTGAACATCCATCGCCAGAACCAGTTGATCTCCGTGCCGAGGCGCTCGATGTACGGCGTGTTGATCACCGCCACGGCCACGCCCGTCAGCCGTTGTGTGCTGACGATGTCCGACTCGGCGGCCGCGACCACGGCCGCCTTGTACGCCGCGCCCGACTTGCACTCGCTGGTGGCGATGAAACGCGTGCCGCACTGGACCGCGGAATAGCCGTGGCCGAGCATGGTGGCGAAGTCGGCGGCGTTGCCCACGCCGCCGGCGCCGACGATCGGTAGGCCGAGTGGCGCGAGCATCTCGAGCAGCGCGCGCGGGTCCGCGTTGCCGAGATGGCCGCCGGCGCGATTGTTCACCGCGATGAGGCCGTTCACACCCTCGTCGCGCGCCTTGTCGGCCCAGCGTCGGTTGATCACGTCGTGGTACACGACGCCGCCCACGGCGTGCACCTTGTCCACCACCCAGCGCGGATTGCCGAGCGACGTGATGAAGAAGCGCACGCCTTCCTCAAGGGCGACGTCCACCCAGCGGATCATCCGCTGCTCGTAGACGCGCGACGACTTCTCGACCAACGCGTTGAAGCCGAACGGCCGGCCGCCGGCCAGCTGTCGAATAAGACGCAGCCCGGCGCGGTACTCGTGCCCGTGCACGTAGGTCAGCGAGATCGGTTGCACGACGCCGATGCCACCCGCTGTGGAGACCGCAGCGACGAGTTCTGGGTTGCTGCAGGGATACATCGGGCCGCAAATCAGCGGCACGGTCGCACCGGACTCCCGCAGGAACAGCTGCTGCGCTGCCGTGTTCATGCGGTTACCGGACCGAGCTTCCACGTGACGGTCGCGCGCGCGACCAGTTCACCTGACGCGTCCGTCACCTCCGACAAGAAGTCGTACTCGCCCGGCGGCAGATCCGACGGCACCGTGAAGCTGCTCTCCGCCACCAGCACGCCGCGCCCCTTCTTGAAGTACTCGATGCCGATCTTCGTCACGATGCCGCGCATTCCCCCGGGGAGCGCGCTGAGCATCGCGAGCCCGCTGGCCATCTCCGCGACGTTCATGAGCGCGATCGCGTGCACCGAGCCCAGGTGCTGGCGCAGCGCGCGCCGCTCGACGATGCGCACGCGGGCGTGCCCGGGAGCGAGCGCGAGCACGCGCGGCGACACCGACCCGGAGTACGGTACCCGCCAGCCCAGGAGCTTGCTGAAGAGCCACCCGCCGAGCGGGAACGCGGAAAGCCGGCGCCACCGCGTGAGGAGGGCCTGCCCGGGGGCGTCATTGCGCATCACAACAAACTATCCCAATCAGGTGGCGGGATGAAGTCGTCACGCAGCGCGTCGCTAGATTTCGATTGCTCGTCGCGATGCTGATGGAACGCTTGTCGCCATCATGGTCAATCGTTCGTCACGAACCCGGATGGGAATCGAAGATCGCAATCCGCGATTGCAATCCGGGATCGGAATCCGGATTCCATATCCTTAATTGTCTGCGATGCCTGATTTTCCACCGAGACCTCCCGTCGCCAAGCGTATCGAGCGCTCCGAGCGCCTGCACGGCGAACTGCGCGTGGACCCCTACGCCTGGCTGCGTGACCGTGACAACGCCGAGGTGTCCGCGTACCTCGAGGCCGAGAACGCCTATACTGCGGCGATGACGGCGCACACGGCGGCGCTGCGGGACCAGTTATACGAGGAGATGCTCGCGCGCATCAAGGAGGACGACTCCACCGTGCCGGCACGGCGCGGCGCGTGGTTCTACTACTCGCGCACCGAGCAGGGGAAGGCGTACCCGATCTTCTGCCGTCGCCACGGTAGTGTCGACGCGCCAGAAGAGATCTACTTCGACCAGAACCTCGCCGCGGCCGGCCATGAGTTCTATCAACTCGGCGCGCTTGAGGTCAGTCCCGATCACCGGCTGTTGGCCATCCTCGAAGATGTCGCCGGGTACGAGGATTTCACGCTCCGCGTACGCGACCTCACCATGGGCGAGTGGCTTTCGGACCGCATGGAAAGGCTCGGCTTCGGCCTCGCGTGGGCGTCGGACAGCCGGACGCTGTTCTACCTCACCACGGACGAGGCCAAACGCGCCGACCGTGTCTGGCGGCACGTGCTCGACAATGACCGCGCGGCGGACGCCGAAGTCTTTCACGAACCCGACGTGCGGTACAACGTCGGCGCGCATCGCGCGCGCTCCGGAGCGTTTGTTGTCATTACGGCGTCGTCCTTCAGTGACGGCGACGTGCGGCTCGTCGATGCCGCACGCCCGGCGGAGCCGCCGTCGCTGGTACGCGCGCGCCGCGCGCGCGTGGAGTACGACGTCGAACCGGGCGACGGCTGGCTCTACGTCTGCACCAACGAGAACGCTCCCAACTTCAAGGTGATGCGCGCGCCGCTCGCTCATCCCGGTGCGTGGGAGGAGTGGTTGCCGCATCGTCCCGACGTCTTCGTCGAGGGAGTGGTCGCTTTCAGAGGGTTCGTCGCCGTGCAGGAACGCAAGCGCGGCCTGCGCACGTTGCGCGTGGCCGACCTCGAGCGCGGCGAGACGCACGACGTTGAGTTTCCGCAGGCAGCGTACGGCATCCAGTTAGGCGCGAATCCGGAGTTCGATGCGTCCGAACTGCGCTTCACGTATTCGTCGCTCGCCACGCCCGACACCGTATTCGATTACGACTTGCGCGCACGCACCCGCGTCGTGCGCAAGAAAGACGCGGTGCTCGGCGGCTACGACGAGTCGGCGTATGCGATCGAGCGACTCGAGGCGACCGCGGTGGATGGCACGCGCGTTCCCGTCTCGCTGGTCTACCGCACGCCGTTCGCACGCGACGGCGCGCGACCGCTGCTGCTGTACGCGTACGGCTCGTACGGCTACACGGTGGAACCCACGTTCAACTCAATGCGTGTCTCGCTGCTCGACCGCGGCTTCGCGTTCGCCATCGCGCACGTGCGCGGCGGCCAGGAACTGGGGCGTGCATGGTACGATGACGGCAAGATGATGAAGAAGCTGAACACCTTCACCGACTTCCTCGCGGTCGCCGATCATCTCGTGCGTGAACGCTACACTTCACCGGACCGACTGGCGGCGAACGGCGGCAGCGCCGGCGGCCTGCTGATGGGCGTTGTCGCCAATCGGCGCCCCGACCTGTTCCGCACCATCGTTGCCGACGTGCCGTTCGTGGATGTGATCAACACGATGCTCGACGCGTCCATCCCACTCACTGCGCAGGAGTGGCTGCAGTGGGGCAATCCGCGGGAGCCCGATGCGTACGCGTGCATGCGCGCCTACGCGCCGTACGATAACGTGTTGCCACAGGCCTATCCGCGGATGCTGGTGACGAGTGGCGTCAACGACTCGCGCGTCGCCTTCTGGGAGCCCGTCAAGTGGGTGGCCAAGCTGCGCGCCACGGCGACCGGCACGGCGCCGCTGCTGCTCAAGATGAACTTGGGCGCGGGGCACGGCGGCGCGAGCGGACGCTACGAACGACTGCGCGAGACGGCGTTCCGTTACGCGTTCATCCTCGATCAGTAGCGGCGGCCAACGCGCGCCTCGACCTGGCGCTGCTCAACCGAGTGTTGTGAGAAAGGTCGGTGCGCGCCGAGCCTTCGTCGCCTGCTCAAATCCGAACGCCAGCGTGACCAGCGTCCCCTCGCTCCACGCGCGCCCAATGAAGCTCAGCCCCACCGGGAGTCCGTGTGCCGTCCCCATCGGCACGGTGATGCTCGGATAACCGGCCACTGCGGCGTACGTTGTGTCGCCGCCCGTGAAGTGGTCGCCGTTCAGCAGGTCGGTCGTCCACGCCGGCTGGTTCGACGGCAGGATGAGCGCGTCGAGCCGATGCTTCGTCATCACGGCGTTTATCCCTTGCGTCCGCGTCAACCGGAGGCACGTCGCGCGCGCGTCGCGGTACTTCTTGTCGGTCAGCGGCCCGCTCTTCTGTGCGCGAAGGAAGATCTCCTGCCCAAACCACGGCATCTCATCCGTCTTCTCGCGCTCATTCCAGGCGATGAGCTCCGCGAGCGACTTCACCGCCACAGTCGCGCCGCGCGACGAGAAATACGCATTGAGCCCCGCCTTGAACTCGTAGTCCAGCACCGTCCGTTCGGCGCGCTCGAGCTCGTCGGGCTTGGGCAGCGACGCGGGATCAACGATCACCGCCCCGGCGTACTTCATCGCGGCAATGGCCGTCTCAAGCGCCGCGTCCACATCGGGATTGAACTCCGCCTGTGCCCGCGCCACGCCAATACGCGCGCCGCGCAATCCGCCGGCTTTCAAATACGTCGTGTAGTCCGCTGTGTGCCCGCGACTCGCGTTTGTCGCCGAATCGCGCGGATCTACGCCGGTGAGCGCGCCGAGTAACGCGGCCGCGTCTGCCACGGTGCGACACATCGGCCCTGCGGTGTCCTGCGAGGCCGAGATCGGGATGATCCCCGAGCGGCTCCAGAGTCCGACCGTCGGCTTGATGCCGACCAGGCCACAGATGCCCGACGGTGAGATGATCGAGCCGTCGGTCTCGGTGCCGATGCCGATCGTCGCGAAATCGGCCGAGAGCGCCGCGCCCGTGCCGGCGCTTGAGCCGCTCGTGTTCCGGTCCAGCACGTACGGATTCCTCGTCAGTCCGCCGCGCCCGCTCCACCCGCTCGTCGAACGCGTGGAGCGATAGTTGGCCCACTCGCTCAGGTTCGTCTTGCCGAGCAGCACCGCGCCCGCGCCGCGCAGCCGTTGCACAATGAACGCGTCCCGCGGCGCTGGGCTGTCGGCGAGTGCCAACGAGCCGGCCGTCGTGCGCATCTGGTCGGCGCTGTCGATGTTGTCTTTGATCAGCACCGGGATGCCGTGCAGCGGTCCGCGCACCTTGCCCGCCATGCGCTCCGCGTCCATTGCGTCGGCAATGGCCGCGGCGTCGGGATTGAGCTCGATCACCGCGTTGATCACCGGTCCCTGCTTGTCCATCGCCGCGATGCGTTGCAGGTAGCGCTCTGTGAGTGCGCGCGACGTGAGTGCGCCGCGCGCCATCAGAGCGGAGAGTTCGGCGACGCCACTCTCGAACAGCGCGTCCTCGCGGCGATGCACGAGGCGTGCTGCCGCGTCGGAAGCGCCGTCGTTGCGCACCGAGGCGGCGTCTGCGTTGGTCGGCACGAGTCCGCTGGCCGCCGACGCCATCGCAGCGCCGGTAGCGGTGAGAGCGACGAACTCACGACGGGAGACCGCAAGGCGGCGGTCCGTGTCGGGCGGAACGGACATGACGTACTCCGGCAGGAGGTGCGCGGGAACGTACGGAGCGGAGCCGGCGGAACGGAAGAGCCCGGCGAACTCAACTGTCCGCTGGGCTGCTCTCTCATCTCCGATCTCCCTCCGCCACGAGAGGAATCGCGCCCTCGTCCTCTCCTCATGCGCGGCCTCGTCTCGCGTGATCGATTGCGCGCGGCGTGACCGTTCTGCAGTCGGGAACCGCTATTGAAATGAATGCGTTCGGGCGGTAACTTCACGCCCGCGAGCCCCCTCCAATTCAGCAGCGATTCTGGCTGTGGTCGTTCCGCCGGTCGTCAAGGCGGACCACGGCCCAAGGTACCGTGTTGCCGGGAGCTGCTCGAATGGCATCAAAACACCAATGGAGCCATCACTCATGAAGATTTGCGTGCCCAAAGAGACAAGACCGGGTGAAACGCGGGTTGCGCTCGCACCCGAGGTATGCAAGAAGCTGATCAAGACGGGTTACACCATCGGTGTCGAGTCCGGCGCCGGGAATCTTGCCTGCTACTCCGACGACGCGTACCGCGAAGTCGGAGTTGTCGTTGAATCCGACGCCGCCGCGCTTTTCGGATCGGCCGACCTCGTCCTCTCAATTAATCCGCCGGCCATCGGTGGTGCTGCCGGCCGCAACGAGGTCGCCTGGATGCGACCGGGCACCATCGTGCTCACGTCGCTGATGCCGCTGAAGAACACGGATGTCGTTCGGGCGCTCGCGGAGCGCAAGGTCACCGCCTTCTCCACGGATGCGATACCGAGGACTACTCGGGCACAAGCCATGGACACACTGTCCTCGATGGCCAACATCCGTGGGTATAAAGGTGTGCTGCTGGCCGCTGCTGAACTCCCGAAGTACTTCCCGATGTTCATGACCGCGGCCGGAACGGTTTTTCCAGCCAAGGTCTTCGTGGTCGGCGCGGCCGTGGCCGGCCTGCAGGCCATCGCCACCGCGAGGCGACTCGGCGCCAATGTCGTGGCAACCGACGTGCGCCCTGAAGTGAAGGAGGAGATCGAAAGCCTCGGCGCGAAGTTTGTCGGCGTCGAGCTGTCGGGAAGCGCCTCCGCAGGTGGCGGCTACGCTAAGGAGCTGTCCGAGGAAGACAAGAAACGGCAGCAGGAGATGTTGGCCGAGCAGTGCGGCATCGCCGATGTGGTCATCACGACGGCCCTTATCGGCGGAGTCTTCGCACCGAAGGTCATCTCGGCGGACATCGTCCACAAGATGCGGCGGGGCTCCATTCTGGTTGACCTCGGAGCCGACGGCGGCGGGAACTGCGAACTCTCGAAGCTCGGCCAGACGACGGTCGTCAACGGCATCACGATCTTGGCGCCGCTGAACCTTCCGGCCACGATGCCGACGCACGCGAGCCTTCTGTTCGGCCGCAACCTCGCCTCGTTCGTGGACACCTTCACGAAGGACAATGCCTTCGTGGTGGACCTCACCGACGACATCCAGCAGGGCGCCATCGTGACTCACGGGGGCGAGATCCTGCATGAGGGTACGAAGAAAGCCATGCAGTCTGCCCGCGCCGCCGGTGCGCCGAACTGAGCAAGAGCCTCCCGGTTCCACGCACCAAGGAACCGGCCTAATTCTTCTACGGAGAACTTCAAGGATGTCTGGAAAACAACTTGCACGGCTCGGGATACCGCTGATCGCCGCCGTGCTGCTGATCGGTGCAGCGACGCAGGCGCCGCAGCCGAAGCCACAGCCGGAGCCGGCGTCGGCAACGGCCGTCGTCGCGCCCCAGCAGGGCAGCCCCACCGCTGCGCTGCCTGCGGAGCCGCAGCGCGCCGCGGCGGCCGAAAAGGAGAAGGCGGCCCCGGCGCTGGACTACTGGTCGATGCTGTTCGTCTTCATGCTCTCGACCTTCATCGGCATCGGCCTGATCCGCCGCGTGTCACGCCTGCTGCACACGCCACTGATGTCCATCACCAACGCCATTTCGGCGATCGCCGTCGTCGGGTCGATCATCGTCACGGGTTCCGACTACCCGCAGAACATTCGAATTCTCGGCGCCATCGCTCTGTTCGCCTCCATGACCAACATCGTGAGCGGCTTCCTGATCACTGACCGCATGCTCAAGATGTTCAAGCAGGAGGGAACGCATTGATGTTCTACACGCTGAGCCAGTCCTCATACGTCCTTTCGACGGCGCTGTTCATCTTCGCGCTGCACTGGATGAGCGACCCCAAGACCGCCCGGCGAGGTGTGTATGCGGGCGTCGTGGCCATGTTCCTTGCCGTCTCCGCTACCTGGGCGCAGCCGGCCATCATCGTCCACCACGTGTGGATCGTCATCGCCATCGCCCTCGGCTTCGTGGTGGGCGTTCCACTCTCCCGTGTTCCCCTCACTGCGGTACCGCAGCGGACGGCGCTGTCGCACGCGTTCGGCGGCGCGGCGGCCGGCCTCGTCGGCACGGCCGAGTTCTTCCTGTGGTACAACGGCGAGCAGGAGAACCTGACGCCGTTCAAGATGACGGCGCTCGTCATCGAGATCATCCTCGGCTACCTGACGTTCACCGGCAGCCTCATGGCCGCCGGAAAGCTCCAAGAAATCAAGTGGATACCGCAGCGGCCCGTGATCTACAAGGGACAGAACGCCAGCAATGTCTTCCTGCTGCTCGTTGCGGCGGCCCTCGGCATTGCCCTCGTGGTGACTCCCACTGCGGCATGGGCGCCCACGGCCTTCCTGGCGATCATCGGTCTCGCGCTGCTCTTCGGCGTGCTGTTGATCATCCCCATCGGCGGCGCGGACATGCCCACGGTGATCTCAATCCTGAATTCCTACGCCGGCCTTTCCGCCGTCGCCATGGGGTTCGTGCTCGACAATAAGTTGCTGATCACGGCCGGCGCGCTCGACGGATCCAGCGGCCTGATCCTTTCAATCATCATGTGCAAGGCCATGAATCGGTCCTTCACCAACGTGCTCTTCGGCGCGTTCGGCCAGGTTCAGGCAGCCGCGGCAACCGGTGAACAGAAAGTCTACAAGTCCGAGTCGATCGAAGGGGCCGCGCAGATCTTCGAGCAGGCCAGCTTCGTCGTGATCGTGCCGGGCTACGGCATGGCCGTCGCCCAGGCGCAGCACAAGGTCCAGGAACTGTACGAGCAACTGAAGAAGCGCGGAATCACCGTGAAGTTCGCCATCCACCCGGTGGCCGGCCGCATGCCCGGGCATATGAACGTGCTGCTGGCCGAGGCGAACATCCCGTACACCGATCTCGTCGAGATGGACGACGTGAACGCGGACATGCCGCAGTGCGACGTCGCGCTGGTGCTGGGAGCCAACGACGTCGTCAATCCCTGCGCACGCTACGACAAGACCAGCCCGATTTACGGCATGCCAATCATCGCCGCCGACAAGGCCCGGACCTGCTTTGCCGTCAAGCGCAGCAAGAACCCCGGTTTTGCCGGCATTGACAACGAGCTCTACTTCGCCGACCACACCTTCATGCTGTTCGGCGACGCCAAGAAGGTCGTCGGCGAGTTGGTCAAGGAACTGACCGGAGGCAGCGGACACTAGAGCTTCCCGGAAGCAGTCTGACGGCGGGGCGGGGGTGGCTTGGACACAGTCTGGGCGCCTTCGCTCCGCCGGCTCGTTGTAGTCTCTCTCGTGTTCCAGGCGCCTCCTACGACCTGTCCCTGGCTGGGCAGATTCGGCGGGTGAGGAGAGCACACCAGCCACTTTGACGGTCTCCTGCACGTGGCGCCTGTACGACCGCCGACGCGTCAAGCGTGGTTCGAACTGGTTCCAATAGGAGGCATGGGACTGCGGATGCCTCAGTCAATGCCAATCGGATGTCCGGCCTCGCGGCTTTGCACGGGGCATTCCGCTACATCGTCTCGCCACACTAGCGAGCACGATCAAGCGATTCGCGCTGGCGGTGCCTCCAGCCGGATGGTAAGACGGGCGAATCTAATGCGGTGAATGATCTTGCCGCGCATAACTTGTTATAGAATGCAGGATTGCAGCTCTAGAATGAAGCTGCCCTAGATATGCACTTGAGTGATTAATTATGCATTTCCTGTATGCACTGTGTTGCATACGGCAAGATTGCCGCAGACTTCTCACATTCCCGCACTTTCGCGGCGCCGTGTGGATACTTCGCTGACGCAACCAAGCCCGCTCGCATCTGGTAACCCGCCCCGCGGCCGACGTACTCGATGCGAATAGGACGGCCTCAAGGTCGCTTGATCCGTTCGACCGGACGATCACAAATATTCTTGTCAGCGAAGCGAAACGCCTGTCATTGCGGCGGTGGCTACGAGACACCTAGGTAAAGAAACGGGACCGGCAAATCACCGGTCCCTGACTACCCCACCCCCTGCGTCCGACGCTCAGACTGCCTGACGACCGGCTCCTCTGGCCTTCCATGCGTCCTGAATCCACGTGAGCGGAATCAGAAACAACGGTGTGAGGAACATGCCGAGGAGTACGTTGATCCAGATCAGCGCGACGTAGTACGCGCACATGCCGACGCCGGCGATGAGGGTCCCGAGAGGTCCGCCGATTTGATGTTCCACGATCTGGTCTGGGGCGAAAGGTCCGCGAGCTGAACACGCTCTGCGCGCGACGATATCTTAGCTATGTGCGCGCAATCGCGAAAGCGCTCGAAGCGCTTCCCGCCGCGGATTACCTGCTCGCCGTGTCCGGCGGCCGGGATTCGATGGCCCTGCTCGACGCCTTTGCGGTCACGCGGCGCGAGGCGCTCTCGGCCGTCGCCACATTTGATCACGGTACCGGCGCCGCGGCCACCGAGGCGGTCGCGCTAGTCGTGCGTGAGAGTCTTCGCCGTGGGGTCTCGGTGGTGGCTGGGCGCGCTCCGGGTCAGCCGAGAAGTGTGCGAGCGTCCGAGTCGGTGCTGCGCGCCGCACGCTGGTCGTTCCTGCGTGCCGTGGCCGAGGAACGCCGCGCGGTGATCGTGACAGCGCACACCCGTGACGACCAGGCCGAAACGGTCGCGCTGCGCATTCTGCGCGATGCATCGACCCGAGGCCTTGCCGCAATGGCCGTGTCGGTGCCCGGCGTGGTACGCCCGCTGCTCGACATCACTCGGTCGGCGCTGGCGCGCTACGGAGAGGCAGCCCACGTGCCGTACGTCGAGGATCCATCCAACACCGACGTTGGGTATCTGCGCAATCGGTTGCGAGCCGATCTGATGAGCGCCGTGGAATCGGCGCGCCCCGGATTCCGTGACCAGCTCGTGGCCCTTGGTGCTCAGGCCGCTCGCTGGCGGTCCGACTTCGCACGGCTCGTTGATTCACTCGGCGCGCAGCGCGTTGGCAACGCGCTCGTCATCGATGCCGCACCGCTGGACGGAATGACCGTGGAGAGCCACGCGATCATCTGGCCAGAGCTGGCCGGGCGTGTGGGTGTGGTCCTTGACCGCCGCGGGATCGAACGGTTGGCGGACTGGGCTCCCGGCGCGAAGCCGGGCCAACGGTCCCCTCTATCAGGGGGAGCGGTGGTCGAGCGGACGGCGCGTACCTTCGTTGTGCGGCGCCTCTAACAGCGCCAATGGAACGTCCAGAGGGGCGCGCTACTATATTATGTCTCATGACCACGGAACCCGCCGACCCGCGCCTGATGGGGCGTGAGGTCAAGCGCATCGTCTACACGGAACAGCGGATCGCCCAACGCGTCGCCGAACTGGGACGTGAGATCGCAGCCGCGTATCCCGATGGCGAGCTGCTCGCACTTGGCCTGCTCAAGGGGAGCTTCATGTTCACGGCGGACCTGGTGCGGCACATTCCTCGTCCGCTCCAGGTGGACTTCATCGTGGCGGGGTCGTACGGTGCCGGGACCGTGTCGACGGGCGACGTGCGGTTGCTGTACGACCCGGAAACCGACCTCGAGGGGACGCACGTGCTTCTCGTGGAGGACATCGTGGACTCGGGGCGCACCATGCAGAAGCTGGTGAATCTCCTCGAGACGCGGCGTCCGAGGTCGCTGCAGATCTGCGCGCTGCTGCACAAGCACATCGCGGAGCATCTGGAGCACCCGGTCCGTTTCGTGGGGTTCGACGCGCCGAGCGAGTTCCTTGTGGGCTACGGCCTCGATCACGCCGAGAACTTCCGTCACGTGCCGTACATCGCCAGTCTCGCCTGAGCCTCGCGCGGCCGCGTTCGCCGCGCGTCGCACCGGCCGCCGTCTTCCTTTCTCGACATGCCACAGAATCAGACACCCTCCTCGCCTCCCTCGAACTTCGGCAAAGTGTCGAAGGCCGTTGCCTTCTGGCTGCTGGTCATCCTCGTGCCGGTGTTCATTATCCAGTACGCGGGCGGCAAGTCAGACGGCTCGAGCGAGATCAAGTACACCGAGTACGCGCTGCAGCTGCAGGCCGACAACATCCAGCAGGTGACGATCACGGGCGGTAAGCTGATTGAGGGGACGTTTAAGTCACCCGTCATGGTCAGCAGCCGTCAGGTGCGGAAGTTCAGCGTCAAGCTCCCCGTGCAGAACTCGGACAAGGAGCTCGAGAAGCTGAACGCGAAGGGTGTGGTGGTGGACGCGCAGGATCCGAGCCCGTCCATTGCGGCGCTGCTCGTGAACCTGCTGCCGTGGGTGGTGATCTTCGGCTTCTGGATCTTCTTCCTGCGGCAGA
>JAHFCU010000024.1 GCA_023249305.1 Gemmatimonadota bacterium | reverse complement strand
GGGACCGCCGCGGCCGCCGCCGCTGCGCGCGCTGCCTGGGCCGCCGCTGCGACCCTGCGGACGCGACGGGCCGCTCGGCGTCTCGCCGCCAGCATGGTGCGTCGTTTCGTTCTTCTCGTCAGCCATATCAGAACTCCAGCCCGGCTTCGCGGGCACCATCGGCCACCGCCTTCACGCGGCCCGTGTACTGGTAGCCAGCACGGTCGAACACGACCTTGCTGATGCCGGCGGCCTTCGCCTGCGCGGCGATCTTCTTTCCCACCTCGACCGACTTCACCGACTTCTTTCCATCGAAGCCGTTGTCCGTCACGGTCATCAACGTGCGACGCGCGACGTCGTCCACGAGCTGGGCGTAGATGTGCTTCAGCGAACGGAACACTACGAGGCGCGGACGCTCCGCCGTCCCCGTGACTTTCTTCCGTACGCGCAAATGACGGCGTTCGCGGCGATCCGCGCCCGTCTTCGGTGTACGCATCGGCATTACTTGCCTCCTGCCTTGCCGGCCTTCCGCCGGATCTGCTCACCCGCATACCGCACGCCCTTGCCCTTGTATGGCTCGGGCTTGCGCAGCGATCGGATCTCGGCGGCCACC
The DNA here is from genome assembly GCA_023249305.1 of Gemmatimonadota bacterium. GTDB lineage: Bacteria > Gemmatimonadota > Gemmatimonadetes > Gemmatimonadales > Gemmatimonadaceae > PNKL01. Next base: position 35,961 of record JAHFCU010000024.1, on the reverse strand, counting down.
TGGCCGACGATTTCCTTGTCCGCCCCTTCCACGATCACCTGCGTCGGCTGCGGCGCGGTCAGCTTGATCCCCGCGGGCGCCTTGAACTCGATCTGGTGCGAATAGCCCAGCGCGAAGAGCAGCCCGTACGGCTTCGGCTCCGCCTTGTAGCCCACGCCCGAGATCTCGAGCTGGCGCACGTAACCCTTCGTGACGCCCTCGATCATGTTGTGGATCAGCGTGCGCGACAGGCCGTGCAGCGACTTGTGCGACGGATCATCCGACGGGCGGCCGACTGTGACTGTGCTCCCGTCCACCGCGACGCTCATCGCCGGGTGGAAAGTGCGCTTCAGTTCGCCCTTCGGCCCCTTCACCGTGACCACCAAGCCGGCAACGTTGACCGTCACGCCGGCAGGGATGTCCACGGGGAGCTTTCCAATACGCGACATGGCGGCGCCCCCTACCAGACGATCGCGAGGAGCTCACCGCCGGTGCGCGCGGTGCGCGCCTGCCGGTCGGTCATTAGCCCCTGCGACGTGGAGAGAATGGCGACGCCCAGCCCGTTGCGGACGCGCGGGATCTCGGTGACCCCGACGTACCGGCGCAGGCCCGGGCTCGAGACGCGCTGCAGCTCGCGGATGACCGGCTGGCCACCCTGCGCGTACTTGAGCGCGATGCGAAGCACGGTCGTACCGGTCTCCGTCGTCACAATCTTGTAGTCCGAGATGAAGTTCGACTCCTTGAGGAGGCGCGCGATCTCGGTCTTCAGCTTTGAGGCCGGCATGTCCACGCGGCGGTGCTTCGATCCGACGGCGTTCCGGATCCGTGTCAGCATGTCGGCAATGGGATCTGTCATGCTCATGGTGTTTCTCGATTCTCCTCGGGTTTCCGCGTGGGGCGGACCTGTAGGAAGTGAATGAAGTGACGGTGGACGGTGGAGGGTCGACGGTTGATCAACCGTCCACCGTCAACCGTCAACCGTCGGCGTCCTTACCAACTTGCCTTTCGCACGCCGGGCAATAGCCCGTTGTTCGCCATCTCGCGCAGCGCGATGCGGCTCAGTCCGAACGCGCTCTCGAATCCGCGCGAGCGGCCGGTCATCTGGCAGCGGTTGCGGATCCGCGTCTTCGACGAGTTGCGCGGCAGCTTCTGCAGCGCGAACTGCGCGGCCACCTTCTCGTCGTCCGACGCGTTGGGATTCTGGAGCACCGCTTTCAGCGCCTTCCGCTTCGCGGCGTGGCGCTGAACCGTCTGCTTGCGGCGCTCGTTCTTCTCGATGCTGCTCTTCTTGGCCATGGAGTCGGTCCGGTTAGTGCGTGACCACGACTGGCTTCTCGTCGCCGCGGAACGGCATGCCGAGTTCGCGCAGCAGCGCGAGCGCCTGGTCGTCCTTGGTCGTCGTCGTGACGAACGTGATGTCCATCCCGTGGATCTGCTCGACCTGGTCGTAGTTGATCTCGGGGAAGATCATCTGCTCCTTCACGCCCATCGAGTAGTTGCCGCGCCCGTCGAACGAGCGCGTCGAGAGGCCGCGGAAGTCGCGCACGCGGGGCAGCGCCGCCGACACGAAGCGGTCGAGGAACTCCCACATCCGCGCGCCGCGCAGCGTCACGCTGACGCCCACTTCCTGCCCGGCGCGCAGGCCGAAGTTGGCGATCGACTTCTTCGCCTTCTTCCGCACCGGCCGCTGGCCCGTGATCACCGCCAGTTCGTCCACCACGGTGTCGAGCACCTTCGGTTGCTTGATCGCCTCACCCATACCGACGTTGAGCACGATCTTCTCGAGCTGCGGCACCTCGTGCGGGTTCTTCAGGCCGAACTGCGTCGCGAGCCGCGGCCGCACGGTCTGCGCGTAGTACTCGCGCAGCCGCGGCGGCACGACCGGAAGCTTCGCGCCCTTGTGGGCGCTGGGGATCATCGAGCTCCCCTTGTCGCCCCGTCCGCCCTTTCCGCCGCCCTTGCCGGCGGCTGTCTTTTCCTTCGTCGCCATCAGTCTGGTCCTCGCCCTTAGCGGTTGCGCGGAATCGCGTCGCCGCTCTTCACGCTGATGCGCTCCTTCGTGCCGTCCGCGTCAATGCGGCGGCGCGTCCGCGTCGGCAGCCCCGACTTCGGATCGAGCAGCATCACGTTGGAGACGTGCACCGGCGCCGGCATGTCGATGATCCCCGACTGCTCGTTCGCGTTGCGCGCCTTGCGGTGCTTCTTCACGATGTTCACGCCCTCGATCACGATGCGCCCCTTCTTCTGGAGCACGCGGATCACCTTGCCTTCCTTGCCCTTGTCCTCTCCCCGCATCACGCGCACGGTGTCGCCCTTCGTCACGGGCAGCCGCTCGCGTTCCGCGTTGATCGCGTGGCGCCGCGTCAGCCGCGTGCCCAGCGTCTTGCGATGTGTGTGCACGCGCATTTACAAGACCTCCGGTGCCAGCGAGACGATCTTCATGTAGCGCCGCTCGCGCAGTTCGCGCGCCACGGGGCCGAAGATGCGGGTCGCCCGCGGTTCGCCCTTGTCGTCAATGATCACCACGGCGTTCTCGTCGAACCGGATGTAGCTCCCGTCCTTGCGCCGCGTCTCCTTCACCGTGCGCACCACCACGGCGCGCGCGACGTCCGACTTCTTCACCGTTCCGTTCGGCAGCGCGTCCTTCACCGCCACGATCACCTGGTCACCCAGGCGCGCGTAGCGGCGCCGCGTGCCGCCGAGCACGCGGATCACCAGCGCGCGCTTGGCGCCGCTGTTGTCCGCGACCTTCACGACGGATTCCTGTTGAATCATGGCCCGCTCCTCCTACTGCGCGCGTTCGAGGATTTCGACCACGCGCCACCGCTTGTCCTTGGACAGCGGGCGGGTCTCCGTGATCCGCACCGTGTCGCCGACCTTCGCCGAGTTCTGCTCGTCGTGGGCCTTCAACCGCTTCGTGCGGGTCACCATCTTGCCGTACACGGGGTGCGGGACGCGACGCTCGATCGCGACCACCACCGTCTTCTGCATCTTGTCGCTGACCACCTTGCCCGTGCGCACCTTGCGCGTCGGGCGGGCAGCCGCTTCAGTCTTCGTCTGTTCAGCCATGGGTCACTCCTCGGGTCAGCGGCCAGCGGCCGCGCCCGCGGCCTTCTCGCGCAGCACGGTCTTCAGGCGCGCGATGTCCTTGCGGATTACGCGCAGGCGCAGCGGATCTTCCAACGGTTCGGTCGCCCGCCGGAACCGCAGGCGGAACCGCTCTTCTTCGAGCCCCTTGATGCGCGCCTGAATCTCGGCGCCGCTCAGCTCGCGAATTTGTCCGGCCTTCATGCGGTAGGCGCCTCCTCGCGAGCCACGAACTTCGTGCGGATGCCCAGCTTCGCGGCGGCCAGTGCCATCGCCTTCTGGGCAATCGTCTTGTCGACGCCTTCGATCTCAAACAGCACGCGGCCGGGCTTCACGACCGCCACCCAGCCCTCCGGCGCGCCCTTGCCCTTGCCCATGCGCGTCTCGGCCGGCTTCTTCGTGATCGGCTTGTCGGGGAAGATGCGAATCCACACCTTGCCCCCGCGCTTGACGTGACGCGTCAGCGCCACGCGCGCGGCCTCAATCTGCCGGTTCGATACCCATCCCGGCTCGAGCGCCTGCAGGCCGTAGTGCCCGAACGACACTTCGGCCCCGCGCGTCGCCAGACCGCGCGTGCGCCCCTTGAACATCTTGCGGAACTTGACTCGCTTCGGACTCAGCATCGGTCAGCGCCTCACGCGTCGGACGAGTAGGTGTTGCCGCGACGGCCTTCCACCATTTCGCCCTTGAAGATCCAGACCTTCACGCCGATCGTCCCGAAGGTCGTCTTCGCCGTGCTGGTCGCGTAATCGATGTCGGCACGCAGCGTGTGCAGCGGCACCCGCCCTTCGCGGTACCCCTCCACGCGCGCGATTTCGGCGCCGCCCAGGCGCCCGCCGCACTTCACCTTGATCCCTTCCGCCCCCATCCGCATCGCACTCTGCACGGCGCGCTTCATCGCGCGCCGGAACGAGATGCGCTGCGCGAGCTGGGCGGCGATGTTGTCGGCGACGAGCTGCGCCTCGATCTCCGGCCGCTTGATCTCCTCGACGTTGATGCCGACGTCCTTGCCCGTGATCTGCTGGAGCTCGGACTTCAGCTTCTCCACCTCTTCGCCCTTCTTGCCGATCACCACGCCCGGCCGCCCGGTGTGCAGGGTCACCACCACCTTGCCCGGCTTCCGGTCGATGTTGATGTCCGCGATCGCCGGGCTCGCGTTCCCCGGGAACCGGCGGAGGCGCAGGTACTTGCGGAGGAGGTCATCCTCCTTCAGCAGCTGCGGATAGTCCTTCGTGGCAAACCACTTCGACCGCCACTCCTTCGTGACGCCGAGGCGGAAGCCGATCGGATTCGTTTTCTGTCCCATTAGCGCCCTTCCTTCTCGGCCACGATGATCTCCACATGGCTGGTCCGCTTGTGGACGGGAGTCGCGCGACCCATCGCCGCCGGCGTCCACCGCTTGAGCTTCGGTCCCTCGTTCACCGTCGCCACCTTCACGTACAGCTGATCCACGTCCAGCGACGCGTTCGTCGTCCGGGCGGCCTGCTCCGCATTCGCGACGGCGCTCTTCAGCACCTTCGAGATCTGCTTCGCGGCATGCTTCTTGGAGAACTGCAGCAGCGAGAGCGCGTCGTTCACCCCCAAGCCACGGATCTGGTCAACGACCAGCCGCATCTTGTAGGGACTCTGGCGCGCCGTGCGCTGAATCGCGCGTGCCTCGGCCATGGCTTACCTCCCTCCCTTCGCCGGGGGCGCAGCCGGCGATGCAGCGGGAGCAGCGGCAGCGGGCGCGGCCGCCGCGGCCGGACCCGGCCTCGCCTTCTTGGCCGCCGCTTCGGCGGCCGCTTCCGCCGCCGCCTTGCTCCCCGCCGCCGTGTGGCCGCGGAACAGGCGCGTCGGCGCAAACTCGCCGAGCTTGTGCCCCACCATGTTCTCGGTCACGTACACCGGGATGAATTTGTTCCCGTTGTGCACCGCGAACGTGTGCCCGACGAAATCGGGCAGCACCGTGCTCGCGCGCGACCACGTCTTGACGACCTTCTTCTCGTTGCGGGAGTTCATCCCCTGCACCTTCTTCATCAGGCTTTCCTGGATGAACGGGCCCTTCTTGATGCTGCGTGCCATTGATGGTTGCCCCGGTTAGCTCTGCGTGGCCTTGCCGCGCTTCCGGCCGCGGACGATCAGGCGCTGCGACGGCTTCTTCTTGTTGCGCGTCTTCACGCCTTCCTTCTTGCCCCACGGGCTCACCACGTTCCGGCCGCCGCGTGTGCGGCCGCCGTGCGGATGATCCACCGGGTTCATCACTTCGCCGCGCACCTTCGGGCGGCGCCCCTTCCACCGCATCTTCCCCGCCTTGCCCCACGAGACGAGCTCGTGCTCGGCGTTCCCCACTTCGCCGATCGTCGCCAGGCAGTTGCCGTGCACCAGGCGCATCTCGCTCGACGCCATGCGCAGCGTCACGTAGTCGCCTTCCTTCGCCACCACCTGCAGCGAGGTGCCGGCCGAGCGCGCCATCTGGCCGCCCTTCCCGGGAATGAGCTCGACGTTGTGCACCGCCGTGCCGAGCGGCACTTCCTTCAGCGGCATCGCGTTGCCCGTGCGCACGTCCGCGCCGGGCCCCGACGTCACCGCGTCGCCCACCGCCAGTCCCTTTGGGTGGATGATGTAGCGCAGCTCACCGTCCGCGTACTTCACCAGCGCGATGCGCGCCGAGCGGTTGGGATCGTACTCGATCTGCGTGACCGTGGCCGCCACACCGTGCTTGTTGCGCTTGAAGTCAATGACGCGGTACTTCCGCTTGTGGCCGCCGCCACGGCGCCGCATGGCGATGTGCCCGTGGTTGTCGCGGCCGCCCGACTTCTTCAGCGGTTCGGTGAGCGACTTCTCCGGCGTCGTCCGCGTGATCGCATCGAAGTCCGACACGGAGCGGAAGCGCGAGGAAGCCGTCACCGGCTTGAATTGACGGATGCCCATGGTTAGCCCTCAAAGATCTCGATCGTGTCGCCCGCGCGGAGCTTTACGATGGCTTTCTTCCAGCGCGGACGGAGCCCGATGCTCTGCCCCACGCGGCGCGGCTTCCCGCGCTGCTGCGACGTCCAGACGCCGGTGACATGCACCCCGAACAGCGACTCGATGGCCTGCTTGATGGCCGCTTTGTTCGCGTCGGGATGGACCTCAAACGTGTACTCGCCCCGGTCCTGGAACGCCGCTGAGCTCTTCTCGGTGACGATGGGGCGCACGATCGTGCGATACGTGGATGGCATCGGCTACTTCCCCTTCTTCTTCGGCGCCGCGGCCTTCTTGGCCGGTGCCTTCTTCGCCGCAGGTTTGGCGGCCGCCTTCTTCGCCGGCGCCTTCTTCTTCGCGGCGGCCTTCACCGCCTTCTTCGCCGTCTCCTTCTTCGCCGTCTCGGCTGCGTGCCTCGCCTTCGGCGTCTTCGGCGCGGCGGTCTTCTTCACCTTCACTTTCTCCACCGCCTTCTCCGTCACCGGCGAGAGCACCTGGCCGATGGCCGACGCCTCAACCAGCACCACGTCCGACCACAGCAGGTCGTACGTCGACGCGTCGCTGTACGGCATCACCCGCACCTTCGGCAGGTTGCGGCCGCTCAGGTAGACGTTCGGCTTCACGCCGTCGGTCAGGATCAGCGCGTTCTGGTGCGCGACGCCGAGTCGTGCGAGCAGCTGGTGCAGCTGTGACGTCTTCGGCGCCTCGTACGCGAACCGGTCGATCACCAACACGGCGTTCTCGCGGGCGCGGGCGTTGAACGCGCTCCGGCGCGCGAGCTGGCGCACCTGACGCGGCACCGCCTGCGAGTAGTTGCGATCGCCGTGCGGGCCGAACACCGTGCCGCCGCCCGGCCAGTTCGGGGCGCGCGTCGAGCCCTGACGGGCGCGACCGGTCCCCTTCTGCTTCCACGGCTTCTGGTTGCCGCCAATCACCAGTCCGCGCGTCTTCGTGAACGCGGTCCCCTGGCGCTGGTTCGCCAGCATCGCCTTCACCGCCTGCTGCATCACCGGCACGTTCACCGTGCCGTCAAACGTCGCGTGCGGCAGGCTCACCTTCTCGCGCGGCGTCCCCAGCGCGGTATAGGCAGCCGCTTCGAGTTGCATCGTATCAGCCATGGATTAGCCCTGCTTGCGGACGAGCACGAGGCCATTCTTCGGCCCGGCCACCGCACCGCGGAGGTACAAGAGATGGCGATCCGCGTCGATCTTCTCGACCCGGAGGTTGATCTGCGTGTGGCGCTCGGCGCCGAAGTGGCCCGGCATGCGCTTGCCCTTGATCACGCGCGACGGGTCCGTGCCGGGGCCCACCGAACCCGGGCGCCGGTGCTTCGTGTTGCCGTGCGTGTTTGGACCGCCGCCAATGCCGTGGCGCTTTACGACACCCTGGAACCCGCGCCCTTTCGACGTCCCCGTCACCTTCACGATCTCGCCCTGGGCGAAGATGCCCACGGTGATCACGTCGCCGACGTTGTACGCCGGGACTTCGGGGTTCTTGCCCGGCGCGTCATCGAGGCGCACCGACCGCAGCACCCGCGGCGCCGCCTCGAGTCCAGCCTTTGTCGCGTGCCCGATTTCCGCCTTGGGCGCCCGCACACCACGGGGCTCGCGCTCCCCTTTCTTGCTGGCTCGGCGCGTCTTCTGCGCACCGTAGCCCAGCTCAACCGCGGCAAAGCCCGCCGTCTCCTTGCTCGTCACCTTCGTGACGGGATTCGGCGTCGCTTCGACAACGGTCACGGGGATTTGCTGCCCCGCCTCGTTGAAGATCTGGGTCATCCCCAGCTTCTTACCAATGATTCCGATCATATCTTCCTCGGGTTTAGTCGCGGCCACCGGCGCCCGATGCGCGCGGCTGAATGGCCGTTGGACTGTGAGCGCCCTGCAGGGGGAGACGGTCGGAATGGCGACGTCTACCGTCTACCATCTACCGTCTACCGTCCGTAGTTCACTCCACCTTGATTTCGACGTCCACGCCCGCCGGCAGGTCCAGCTTGGTGAGCGCGTCCACCGTCTGTGCGCGTGAATCGAGGATGTCGATCATGCGCTTGTGCGTCTTCAGCTCGAACTGCTCCCGCGACTTCTTGTCCACGTGCGGCGACCGGAGCACCGTCCACCGCTGCGTCTTCGTCGGAAGCGGAATCGGGCCGCTCACCTGCGCCCCCGTCTTCTCGGCGGTGCGGACGATGTCCGCGCTCGCCTGATCAATGACGGCGTGGTCGAAGGCCTTCAGCCGGATGCGAATCTTGCCTGCCATGGTGTGGTCTCTGCGATTGGTTGCTTGGACAATGACGGTAGAGGGTGGATGGTGGACGGTAGAAACGGCGGCGCCGTCTACCGTCTACCATCGACCATCTGCCATCGCTGTCCCTACTTCAGGATCTTCGTCACGACACCAGCGCCCACCGTGCGGCCACCCTCGCGGATGGCGAAGCGCAGCGTCTCTTCCATCGCGATCGGCGTCATCAACTCGATCGTCATCTGGATGTTGTCGCCCGGCATCACCATCTCGGTGCCGGCCGGCAGCTCGATCGACCCGGTCACGTCTGTCGTGCGGAAGTAGAACTGCGGGCGATAGCCCTTGAAGAACGGCGTGTGGCGGCCGCCCTCGTCCTTGGTCAGGACGTAGACCTCACCCTCGAACTTCGTGTGCGGCGGAATCGAGCCCGGCTTCGCCAGGCACATGCCGCGCTCGATCTCCTTCTTGTCCACGCCGCGAAGCAGGAGACCGACGTTGTCGCCCGCCTGGCCGTCGTCAAGCAGCTTGCGGAACATCTCGACGCCCGTGCAGACGGTCTTCTTTTCCGAGCCAAAGCCCACGATTGCGAGCTCGTCGCCCGTCTTCACCTTGCCGCGCTCGATGCGCCCCGTGGCCACCGTCCCGCGGCCGGTGATCGAGAAGACGTCCTCGACCGGCATCAGGAACGGCTTGTCCACTTCGCGCAGGGGCTGCGGGATCCACGAGTCGAGCGCCGCGCACAGCTCCTCGATGGAGGCCACCCACTTCGGGTCGCCCTCGATCGCGCGGATTGCGGCGCCGCGGATCACCGGCACGTTGTCGCCGTCGAAGTTGTACTTCGACAGCAACTCGCGCACTTCGAGCTCCACGAGATCGAGGAGCTCGGCGTCATCCACGAGGTCGCACTTGTTCAGGAACACCACGATCTTCGGCACGTTCACCTGGCGCGCCAGGAGGATGTGCTCGCGCGTCTGGGGCATCGGGCCGTCCACCGCCGACACCACGACGATCGCGCCGTCCATCTGCGCCGCACCCGTGATCATGTTCTTGATGAAGTCGGCGTGCCCGGGGCAGTCAACGTGCGCGTAGTGGCGGTTCGCCGTCTCGTATTCCACGTGCGACGTCGCGATCGTGAGGATCTTTGTCGCGTCGCGACGGCCCTGTGACTCCGAAGCCTTCGCCACCTGGTCATAGGAGACGTACTTCGTGCCGAAGCCCTTCTCCGCCGACACCTTGGTCAGGGCGGCGGTGAGGGTCGTCTTGCCGTGATCGACGTGGCCGATCGTGCCCACGTTCACGTGCGGCTTGGTGCGCTCGAACTTTGCCTTGGCCATGGGATATGGTCCTGTGCGGTGAAAAGGTGGTACGGGGTTTTACTTCGACTTGGAAACAATCTCTTCCATCTTGGACTTCGGAACTTCCTCGTAATGCGAGAACTCCATCGAGTACACGGCGCGTCCCTGCGTCATGCTGCGGAGCCGCGTGGAATAGCCGAACATCTCGCCCAACGGCACGGTGGCCGCGATCACCTGCGCCTCACCGCGCTGCATCATCCCGCCGATCTTGCCTCGGCGGGCTGACAGGTCGCCGAGGACGTCGCCCATGTACTGCTCGGGGGTCACGACCTCAACCTTCATCATGGGCTCGAGGATCACCGGGCCGGCCGCCTTCGCCGCCGCCTTGATCGCCATGGAGCCCGCAATCTTGAACGCCATCTCGCTCGAGTCCACGTCGTGGTATGAGCCGTAGACGAGCTCGACCTTGACGTCCACCATCGGGTAGCCGGCGAGGATGCCGTTCTCCAGCGCCTCCTTGATGCCGGCCTCCACCGGGGAGATGTACTCCCGGGGCACCACGCCGCCCACGATCTTGTCCTCGAACACGTAGCCCTGGCCGACACCGGCCGGCTCCGCGTTGATGACGACGTGGCCGTACTGGCCCTTGCCGCCGGACTGGCGGATGAACTTGCCCTCGACCTTCGTGACGCGCTTGCGGATCGTCTCGCGGTAGGCCACCTGCGGGCGGCCGACGTTGGCGTCCACCTTGAACTCGCGCATCATGCGGTCGACGATGATCTCGAGGTGCAGCTCGCCCATCCCCGAGATGATCGTCTGCCCCGTCTCGGCGTCCGTGTGCACGCGGAAAGTCGGGTCTTCCTCGGCGAGCTTGTTCAGCGCGATGCCCATCTTGTCCTGGTCGGCCTTCGTCTTCGGTTCGACCGCGACGTCAATGACGGGCGTCGGAAACTTCATCGCCTCGAGGATGATCGGCGTGTCCTCGTCGCAGAGCGTGTCGCCGGTGCGCGTTTCCTTGAGGCCGATGGCGGCGGCGATGTCGCCGGCGCACACTTCGTCGATCTCCTCGCGCTTGTTGGCGTGCATCTGCAGGAGGCGGCCGATGCGCTCGCGCTTGTCCTTCGTGCTGTTGTGCACGTGCGATCCGGCCTTCAGGACGCCCGAGTAGACGCGGAAGAACGTCAGGCGGCCGACGAACGGATCGGTGGCGATCTTGAACGCCAGCGCCGCGAATGGTGCGTCGTCGGCGACCACACGCGTGTCGTACGTCTCGTCGTGATGCGGCAAGTGGCCCTGGATTGCCGGGACGTCAATCGGGGCCGGCAGGAAATCAATCACCGCGTCGAGCAGCGCCTGCACACCCTTGTTCTTGAACGAGGCGCCACAGAGCACCGGGCAGAACTGCATCTTGATCGTCGCGGCGCGGATCGCGTGGCGGATCTCGTCAACGGTGAGCGAGTCGGCGCCCGTCGCCAGGAACTTCTCGATCAGCTCGTCGTCATGCATCACCGCCGCCTCGATCAGCTCGTGACGCGCGGCCTCAACCTTGTCGTGCATGTCGGCGGGGACGTCAGTGACCGTGAAGGTCTTGCCCAGCGTCTCCTCGTCGAAGATGTACTGCTGGCGCTCGATCAGGTCGATGTGCCCGGTGAAGAGCTCGCCCGAACCCACCGGGAGCTGCAGCGCGTACGCATGCTTCGTAAGGCGGTCCTTGATCATCTGCAGGCAGCGCTCGAAGTTCGCGCCCACGCGGTCCATCTTGTTCGCGAAGATCATGCGCGGTACTTGATAGCGGTCCGCCTGGCGCCACACCGTCTCCGTCTGCGGCTCCACGCCGGCCACCGAGTCGAGCAGCGTCACCGCACCGTCGAGCACGCGCAGCGAGCGTTCCACCTCGACCGTGAAGTCCACATGCCCCGGCGTGTCGATGATGTTGATGCGATACTCGGGTCCCGACCCGGCCGTGGCGTGCGAGTCGCCGTGCCGCCGCCAGAAGCAGGTCGTCGCGGCTGACGTGATCGTGATGCCGCGCTCCTGCTCCTGCTCCATCCAGTCCATCGTGGCCGCGCCGTCATGAACCTCGCCGATCTTGTGCGACTTCCCCGTGTAATAGAGGACGCGCTCAGTCGTCGTGGTCTTGCCGGCATCGATGTGCGCCATGATGCCGATGTTGCGGTAGAACCTGAGGTCTGTCTCGCGAGCCATGAAGAGAAGGAACCGATGAATGACACCCGCGCGGAGCGGGATTGAGGCCTGAGCCAACGAAAACGCGGCTGGACCTGGCGCCCCGCTCCACGAGGGAAAAGGGCCGGTGTCCATCCGCCATCGCCGGGTACACTCGCCACTGCTGCGCGGGTGGGGACCCTCGGCGCGCCGGTCTCTCCTAGCCCCGACGTTGAGTTGTCCTGCGTTGCTTTTCGGAAACCTCGGCGCGGGCCACAACGGCTCCCGTGCGTCATCGGTCGGCTTGGTCCTTCGCCCCCGCGCTGACGACATCAACCAGTCAGTTGGCGGGCCCATAGATGCCGGGGCGCAGTCCCCCAGGTCGTCCGCACGAAAACCTCTTCGACGCGGAAGGCTACAACGACGCGATGACCTGCAATTCACCGTAGCCTGAGAAAAGTAGCGCAATTCCTTGTGGTGTCAAGGCTTGCGAGAGGGGGAATGCGGGAGGGGGAATGCGGGAGGGGGAATGCGGGACGGGCGAGGAGAGGTCGAACGAGGAGGAGGTACAGGCTACGGAACGGGGGCTGAGGGGCGGAACGAGGAACTGAGCGCCCTCGCCCGTTCCACCTCTCCTCGCCCGTGCTCAAGCCTCTACCTCCTCCTCGTTCCAATAAAGAAAGACGCCCCGAGCATGAGCCCGGGGCATCCATCGCGTGTCTGCCGTCTCGCTACCAGCGATAATGCGCAAACGCCTTGTTCGCTTCGGCCATGCGGTGCGTGTCTTCCTTCTTCTTGATGGCGTTGCCCTCGCCCTTCGATGCCAGGATCACCTCGGCGGCGAGTTTCTCGGCCATCGACTTTTCATTGCGGTCGCGCGAGAACGAAATCAGCCAGCGCATGGCGAGCGCGGTGCGGCGCTCGGGACGCACTTCGACGGGCACCTGATAGGTGGCACCGCCAACGCGGCGGCTCTTCACCTCGACGACCGGCTTGAGGTTTGAGAGCGCCTGCTTGAACACATTGACGCCCGGCTGGCTCGTGCGGCTCTCGACGAGGTCCATCGCGCCGTAGAAAATGCGCTCGGCGGTGGACTTCTTGCCGGCGTACATCAGCACGTTGATGAACTTCGAAACGGTCTGCGAATCGTAGCGCGCGTCCGGCAGGATCGAGCGCTTGACGGCGGATTTGCGGCGGCTCATGGCTTACTTCCCCCCGGCCTTCGGCTTCTTGGTGCCGTACTTCGACCGGCTCTTGTTGCGGCCGTTGACGCCCGAGGCGTCGAGCTTGCCGCGCACGATGTGGTAGCGCACGCCCGGCAGGTCCTTCACGCGGCCGCCGCGAATGAGCACGATCGAGTGCTCCTGCAGGTTGTGGCCTTCGCCGGGAATGTAAGCGGTGACTTCGAAGCCGTTCGTCAGGCGCACGCGCGCTACCTTTCGCAACGCGGAGTTCGGCTTCTTGGGGGTGGTCGTGTACACTCGTGTGCACACGCCACGCTTGAACGGGTTCGCCTTCAGAGCCGGCGCCTTTTCCTTCCGGGCGACATTTCGGCGGCTCTGCCGGACGAGTTGGTTGATCGTCGGCATCGTATCCTGGTGCTGTTCGTGAACCTGATTCTACGTGGATCACCCCGAATGGGTGGCACGGAACAGACTTGAATAAGTAGCGGGTCCACCGCCTCGGGTCAACCGCCTACAACCCGATCAGGCTGTCGACCGGCAACTGGTCACGCGCCTTCACCGCGCTCTCGAACTCGCCGCAGAGGTGCGCGATGGAGTTGGCGTAGTAGCTCACGAGCTCCCGCCCCCGCGGCAGGATCAGGTAGCCTTCTCCCGCTCGCGCCACCACGCGGCGCATGCGCAGCATCCGATACGCGCGATCCCAGACTTCCTCCACGCGGCAGTCGGCACGCAACAACCGGGCCTCGCGCTCGACGAGCGCGTCGCGCAACTCGGCCATGCGGTCAAGCAGGCGCTGGCGCGGCACGAAGTCGGCATCAAACGTCTGCAGCGCAGCACACGCAAGCGGCACCGGCGTCACGGGTATGATCGCTCCGATGCGTTCCATCATGCGATCGCAGAACTCCTGCACGGCACCGAGCCGCTCCGAGCGCGGCCGATCGAAGAGCGGCGTGCCGCCAGTCGCGAGCGCGTCGAGCCACGGCTTCACCGGAATCGGCTCGCCGATCACGACTGCCGCGCGTCCGTATCGCTTCCACCGGCGCGACAGTACTCGGCCCACATTCCAGCCCATGTAATGAAGCACCTGGCCCAACTGCGCGAGGCGCCCGGGGCGGTCGCCGCCATCGGCGGAGCGCAACTCACGCAGGAGCGTGCGGTCCTCGAGCACGCGGTCGTAGTTGATCGCCACGGGAATCACGTGCAGGCGTTCGGCGAACCCCGGCTCGCGGGCGACGCCCAGCACGTAGTCGAGCAACCCCACTTTGGCGGGGCGCAGATGCCCGTCGCGCGTGAGGCCACCTTCCGGGAAGATGCCCTGCGTCACACCGTTGCGCGTGATGAGCTGCACATAGCGCTCGAGCACGCGGTGGTAGAGCGGCTCGCGATAGCGCCGGCGAATGAAGTACGAGCCGAAGGACTTGAAGAGGTATTCCAGCGGAAAGACGCGCGCCCACTCCCCCACCGCGTACGAGATCGCCACCTCGCCCGCGAGCGCGTAGCTGGCCACGACGAAATCGGCGTTGCTGCGGTGGTTCAGCAGATACACCACGATGGACTCGCGCGGAAGTTCCTCGATGCTTACGCGCCGCACATAGTCCACCGACACCTTGTAGAACAGCGAGAGCAGCGCCTTCGACATCGCATAGCCGAACCGGTAGTACATGAGCAGCGAGAATGCGGGAATGATCTCAGCCAAGTACCCCCGCACCCTTCCCCAGACCTCGCGCTCCGGCACGCCGTGTTCGCGCGCATGGACGCCCACCGCTTCCGTGACGTCGGGGTCGTTGAGCAGCGCCTCGGTGATGTAGCGCTTCCCCGTCAGCTTGAAGCGGTCGATGCGCGCGCCGAACCGGCGGTGTGCGCGGCGCGCGGCGCGCCGCACCCAGCGGCGCCAGTACCATCCGACGCCAAGCACGAGGCTCACCGCGAGCAGCGTCGCGGCAAGCAGGATGTCAATGATGGGCAGACGCATCGACTGGCAACATTCGCGTGGGCCGCGCCCGGGTCAAGCGTCCTCGAGCGTGTCGCGTGGACGAGCCGCGGCGCCGAGCGCGCCGCGGTGCGCTACCCGTCGGCGCGCAGCTGCGCCCAGTCGCGCCGCTCGTCGGTCACCGAGCGCAGGATCCAGTACGACACCAGGATGAGCAGCATTAGGACGATCACACCGATGCCCTGCCCGCGCGCGGGCGACATCCAGCCGCTCTCGATCGTGATCTTGGCGACGATCGCCCAGATGATGGGGCCAGTGATCGCCGAGAAGCGCCCGACCATGCCGTAGAGACCGTAGAACTCGCCGACGCGGTCCGGTGGCGTGAGCCGCAGCATCAACGGCCGGTCGGCTGACCAGACGCCGCCGAGCGCGACGCCCGCCGCCGACGCGATGATGTAGAAGATCCACATCGGCAGGCCGACGATGCCCATCAGCGACGCGGCGATGAACACCGCAACCCACATGTGCAGCACGATATTCAACGTGCGCTTGGGCCCGATGCGGTCCACCAACCAGCCCCAGAAGAAGCCGCCGAGCACGGCGAACGTGATGGCGACCATCATGACGAGCGACGCGGTGTTCTTTGCCTTTTCTTCCAGCTGCCCGCTCGCCACGGCCACGTTGACCGAGTACAGCGTCATGATCGAGATCACGGTGTTGATCGCATCCGTATAGAAGATACGGCCGACGAGAAACCGGATGAGGCCCGGATACTGGCGGCCGTGCCGGAAGGTGGCGATCGTCTCGCGCATCGAGCCCGCGAGCGCACTCCAGCTGAAGACAGGCCGCGGGTTGGGATTGCCGCGTTCGCGCACGAAGAAGAAGCACGGCAGTGACAGTCCGAGGAACGTGGCGGCGATCCACTGGAAGAGCCGCGGCAGGTCGCTCGTGCCGAAGTAGAGACCGAGTCCAACGGCGAGAAACGAGCCGAGGTAGCCGATGGCGACGCCGATGCCGCTGATGCGCCCGCGGTTCTCCTCGGTGCTGATTTCGGGGAGCATGGCGTCGTAGAACTGAAGGCCGGCCTGGTACGCGGCGTTGGCGACCACAAATGCCCAGAGCGTCATCTGGTACGGCAGCGTGCCAATCAGCGCGGTGAGCGCAACGCAGACGATCGTGCTCCAAACGAGGAACGGCATGCGCGTGCGCGCCCGGTCGGTCATGGCGCCGAGCATCGGCGAGATGACGAAGATGATGCCCATGGAAACGGCGGTGATGATGCCATACGCCGCGTCGGCGCGCTGGGCCCCGACCTTTGACCGGATGTAGAACGAGAAGTACATCGAGACCACGCCCATCGAGAAGATGGTATTCGCGAGGTCGTAGACGACCCATGAGACGACCGCGCGGGGCCGGATGATGTGCGCGTTGGGAGCGTCGGCGGTGATCGCGATTTCGGTCATGGAGTCGGGGGCAATGAAACGGAGAATGTGGGGCGGCGGCGGCTCGTGCGCTACCATCTACGGCGCGCGATCGTGCGCCATCCTATCCGCATGCAACGAGGGCATCACGACATGTTTCGCGATGCCCCCGCACATCATGCCGTGGCGGTGCTGCCGATCTGCGCCGGCAGTCCGCCCGAGAGGTCCCTACCAGTCCACGCGCATGCCGACCTGCGCCTGACGAGCCGCATAGGCAGCGGTTGCGACGCCGTACGAGGCGACCGCAGTCCCGGTGGCGGTGAACTGCGTGCCGCCGAACGACAGCTTGTTGAACCAGTTGAACAGGTTGAAGACTTCGGCCGTCAAGCTGACCTTCTTGCCGTTCACGGTGTAGAGCGGCCGGCCGAGTCGGATGTCCACGGTGCGGTACCAGTTGGGCCACGCGTTCGCGGGCATCACCGTGCGGTTGCCCGTGGCCGCCGCCGTGCCACCGGTGTAGTCGTCGCCGGTGATGTTGTCGAGGTTGACGTCGCGGCCGTCGGTGCTGATGAACGGACGCGGGCTCGCCACCGTGGTGACCGTCGCGAAGTTGAAGCCCCACGGCAGCGGCGTCGTGGACGACAGCACGAGGCGATGCCGCTCGTCGCCGCTGGTACGCTGGCGGTTGAACAGGAACGGCAGGGCGACCGTCGGGATGCCCGACGTGTCGAAGTTGCCTTCGTAGAAGCCGAGCGTGTACGCAAGGTTCACGCGCGTCTGGTTGCGCTGATACGTGGCCGAGATCAGGAAGGCCGAGTACCACGCCTCGCCGATGTCGGTGTACATCACGATATCGCCGAACCGCGGCGTCAGCTTGCGCGCCGACGGTGTCACCGACTTGTCGGTGTAGTTCGGGTTCATCGCGACGTACAGATTGGTCAGGTGCTGGCGCACGTAGTCCACGTTGATGCCGAACTGCTCGTTGAACTGGTGGCCGACGCCCAGCGACATCTGCAGGTTCTTCGGCGTCTTCATGTCTTGCTTCATCAGGATCGGCGCTGGCGAGCCGGCTTGCCCGGCCAGCACGCGCGCCCGCAGCACGGCCGGGTCCTTCGTCGGCAGGTTTGTCGTGGTGTTGAACGTGAAGTTGTAGGTGCGCCACGTGGAATTGCGGCGCTCGGCGAAGCCCATGAAGCTCGTGACGCGGTCGTAGACGACGCCGAGGCCGCCGCGAACGAACGTGCGGTTCTCGCGCGTCGGATCCCACGAGAACGAGATGCGCGGCGAGAAGTTGCCCATCTGGTTCTTGCGGTTGCCCTGATTGAGAAAGCCGGCCAGCGGGCCGCCATTCGCCGCGAGGCGCTGCAGCGTCGTGTCACTCGCCCACGGCACGGTGTAGTTGTTGTCCATCGTGTTGAATTCGGCGTCGTGGCGCAGGCCTAGGCTCAGCGTGAAGTTGTCCTTGATGCGCCATTCGTCGTTGATGTAGACACCGGTGCTCTTCGCCGGAGCACTCGCCTTGGAGTCTTCAATACCGTTCGGACTAATGAATCCGACCGCGATCGAGGCGGTGTACGGCATCGTGGAGGTGTCAGTCAGGAACGAGAACGTGCCGTCCTTATTGATCGGATATGTCTGGCTCGCCGTGATGCTGGAGAGCTCAACGCCGGCCTTGATCACATGCGAGCCGGATGCGTTGTCCACGTTCCACGTGGCGCGATCCACGAAGCGCGTGTGAAGCTCCTTGAGGATCAGCGGGAAACCCGCCGTGCCGGTGACGACGCCGGGATAGCTGAGCTGCGGCCCGGGCACGAGCGGCACCTCATTGTGGCCCCAGCTGACGAGCTGCAGCGACGCTTCGTTCACGAAGCGGCCGCCTTCCTTTAGATAGCGCTGACGCAACTGCGCCGTGTAGATGTCGTACTTCTGTGAAATGCCGCCGTCTTGCGAGACCTTGCCGCCGAAGTTGCCTTCGCCGCGCAGGTAGCGCGCCGAAACCATCGCATCATAGGTGATGCGCGGGCTCTGCACGTAGGTGAGGCGCGTGAACAGCGTGTGGTTCTTGTTCGGGGCGAGGAATGAACCCTTGTATTGCGTCCAGCCGCCGCTTGTCGGAGTCACGTCCAGGAAGTACGACGTGTTCGTCAGCTCGTAGCTCGCGGCGAGGAACAGCTTGTCCGTCTGCAACGGACCGCGGATGTTCAAGCCGATTTGGTCTCGCTTGTAGTTCGGCACGTACGTCTGGAAGGCGTTCTGCGTGATCATGGACTTGTTCTGCAGGAACCCGAACGCCGAACCCTCCCACTTGTTCGTGCCGCGGCGGCTTTCGGTGCTGATCACATAGGACCCAGCGCGCGAGTACTCGGCGTCGTATGGGTTCACGAAGACGCGGAATTGCTCGAGCGATTCCTGCGGCAATGGCGAACCGGTCTGGCCGAGGCCGACGATGTTGCCATTGTACAGCGACTTCATCTCGACGCCGTCCACATAGACGTTGAAGAACCGCAGGTCAGGGGCGCCGCCGGCGCTCGGTAGGGTGCGTCCCGACTGCGGCGCGTACGTCTTGATGCCCGGGGCGATGCCCGCGAGGTTCATCAGGCCGCGCGCATTGAGCGGCAGGTTCTCGATCTCGACCTTCAGGACCGGCGCAGATACCGTGAGACGCTGGACCTCCACCTGCTTCACCTTCTCGCCGACAATCGTCTGCGCGGCAAGCTCGGCAATCCCCTTCTCAAGCTTGAAGTCCAGGCGCGCACGCTGGCCGATGACGAGTTGCACCACTTGGCCTGCTGGCTTGTAGCCGATGGCGCGCACCTGCACGGCGTACTGCCCGGAGAAGAGACCGATGATGCGGAAGTCGCCATTCGCGCGCGTGGTCGCCCTGGCGGTCTCCTTGGTCGCGACGTTGGTGACCGTCACTTGGGCGTCAGCGAGTGGCTGGCCCTCGGCTTTCACAACGCCTTCCAGCGTGATGGTGTTCTGGGCGATGGCCGTCGTGGCGATGACCGCCACAAATGCGACCGCCGCGAGCGCGTAGCTCACGAGTCTCCGCATGCGAGTGCTCCTGATGCTAGGGGGAGGAGTATGGGGGGCGGTCCGAGGGGGGGTCCAACGGTGAGCAGATGCCACGTTCTGTCAGCCTACCATGCCACGAACGGCGTGCGTGCAGCCGCTCGTTTGGGGGCCTAAGTTAGGGCATCTTCCTCGGGACCGCCATACTCAATGACTCGTTTCGCTCCCCTAAGCCTCGCGCTGCTGATCGCGGGAGGACCCGCCGTCGCCCAGCGCGCGGACACCGTCCGCACCGATACGCTGGCCGCGGGCGTCATCCACTCGCGCATCGTGCGCAACGCCGGCCCGTGGGTGATCCACCTTCTCAGAGCGGACCTCCGCCGCGTCGCCATGCAGCAGGTGCGTGCGCACGACCAGCTCACGACGCGCGAGCGGGTGAGCGCGATGGTGGCGCGCCGATCGGCGGTGGGAGAACAGGTTATCGCTGCGGTCAACGCCGATTTCTTCGACCTCGCCTCCGGAGCCAGTGAGAACAACGTCCTAGTTCAGGGGGAGTGGTGGAAAGGCGTGCGCGTGACCGACTCGCCGTATGACACGTACACCAACGTTCATACGCAGTTCGCGATGGACAGCGCGGGCCGCCCTCGGCTCGACCGCTTCGCGTTCGACGGTTGGGCGCGCACCGCACGATGGACCTTCCCGCTGATCACGCTCAACGCGCTGCCCGCCGGCACCTATGAGGGGACGGCGCTATGGACGCCGCGCTACGGCGCAGCGACGCCGCGCGACACCGTGCGTACCGTGACCGAACTGACCCTGACAGTGGTAGGGCGACGCGCCGACACGTCGCTGTTCGTGCGGCGCTCCGCGGCCAAGGGCGGAGGCAGCACCATCCCGTACGACGGCGCGGTGCTTGCCGCATACGGCGCGCGCGCGGCGGTCGTGGACTCCACGGCCGACGGCGACACCGTGCGCATCACTTTGACCGCCGCACCGTGGCCGTCGCCGCCACGTGGCGCCGCCGCGCCGGCGCTCATCATCGGCGGCTGGCCACGTATCCTGCGCGACGGCGCCAGCGTGGCCGCGCGCGCGCCGGCCGAGGAGGGCACGATCTCCCGCAACGCCGAGGTGCGGCATCCGCGCACGGCGGTTGGCTTCAGCCGCGACAGTTCCACGCTCTACATCGTCACCGTGGACGGCCGGCAGGCCGCGAGCGCCGGCATGACGCTCACCGAGCTCGCGGATCTAATGAGAGAGCTTGGCGCGTGGAACGCGCTCAACTTCGATGGCGGCGGCTCCACCACGATGGTGATCGGGGGACGCGTGGTGAACATCCCGTCCGACCGCACGGGCGAACGCGAGGTGGGCAGCGCGCTGTTCCTCGTTCAGCGACGGCGCTGAACGAACGTCGCCCGACCTCCTCCCTCGATCATCACGCCCTCACGGTCTCCATGCACCGATTCGTCGCACTCCTGCGCGCCATCAACGTCGGCGGCCACGTGGTGAAGATGGACGCCCTCCGCCGGCACTTTGAGGCGCTCGATCTCACCGACGTCTCGACTTTCATCGCCAGCGGCAACGTCCTCTTCAACGCCAGTGCCGCCCGGCCCGCGTCGCTCGAGCGCACGATCGCGCGCGCTCTTGAGGCGTCGCTCGGATACCCGGTCGGGACGTTCATCCGGACGCCGGCCCAGATGGCCGCCGCGGCCGGGCACAGCCCGTTTGGGCCGCTCCTCGCGGGCGAGTTGCTGTATGTCGGCTTCATCTCGGCACCGCTCGACGCGGCGGGCCGACGCGCGCTCGCCAGTTTCGTCACCGACGCCTCTGACTTCGCGGCACGAGGTACCGAGGTCTACTGGCGTCGCAAGATCGGGTCGAGCTACGCAGACTTCTCGCTCACACGGTTCGAGCAGGCGATCGGACGGGCGGCGACGTTTCGCAATATCACGACGGTGCGCAAGCTGGCAGACCTTGTGAGCAAGTCGTCCGTCCCGCGCAAGCGCTCGAAGTAATGAACGAGGCCCGCCTCCTTGCGGAGGCGGGCCTCGCCGCGTGCGGATCGCACCCTACTCAGTCAAGCCGTTCGGCGCCAAGCGGCGACAGATCGTCCGGAATGGGCGGGAGAGAGCCGAGCTCACCGAGGCCGAACTCGGCCTCCGGCAGTGTCGGCACCTCGACGTCCATGTCCACCTGCTGGTACCGATACATGCCGGTACCCGCGGGAATGAGGTGGCCGATGATGATGTTCTCCTTGAGGCCAAGGAGGTTGTCCTTGGCTCCGCGGATCGCGGCATCGGTCAGCACGCGCGTGGTCTCCTGGAACGACGCCGCCGAAATGAACGACTGCGTCGTGAGGCTCGCCTTCGTGATGCCGAGCAGCAACGGCTCGGACGTCGCCGCGACGAGCTTCTTCTTCTTCGACTTGTCGTTCGCGTCACGGAAGCCGGCCTTATCCACGTGCTCGCCTTCCAGGAACTCGGTGTCGCCCGAGTTGAGGACGCGCACTTTCTGCAGCATCTGGCGCACGATCACGCCGATGTGCTTGTCGTTGATCTTCACGCCCTGCAGGCGGTAGACCTCCTGCACTTCGTTGAGCAGGTACTCCTGCACGGCGCGCGGACCCTTGATGCGCAGGATGTCGTGCGGGTTCACCGGACCTTCCGACAGGCGGTCGCCAGCGCGCACGCGGTCGCCCTCGTGCACGCGCAAGTGCTTGCCGGCCGCGACCTCGTAGAGCTGCGCCGGCGCCTGCTCGTCCATCGACCCGCTGGCGTCAATCGGCTGCACGAAGATCTCGCGCTTGCCACGCTTGATGTCGCCGAAGCGCACGACGCCGTCAATCTCCGAGATCGTCGCCGGGTCCTTTGGCCGGCGTGCCTCGAACAGCTCGGCCACGCGCGGCAGGCCGCCCGTGATGTCGCGCGTCTTGTACGCCTCACGGCTGATCTTGGCGATCGTCGTGCCGGCCGCGACGTTGTCGCCGTCGTCAATGATGAGCTGCGCGCCCACCGGGATGACGAAGTCGCGGACCTTCTTCTCCTTGCCTCCCTTCGTGGCCCAGACCTCGATGTGCGGATGCAGTTTCTTCTCGCGATCCTCGATCACGACGCGCTGCCGCAGGCCGGTGAGCTCGTCGAGTTCCTCGGCGAAGCTCTCATCCTCGACAAGGTCCACGAACCTGATGGTACCCTCGGTGTCGGTGATGATCGGGTTGGTGTACGGGTCCCACGTGAAGACGACGTCGTCCTTCTTCACTCCCTCGCCGTCCTTCACCATCAGCAGCGCGCCGAGCGGCACGTGCAGGCGCGCCGCGACGGGGGCGTTGCGGTCGGCCGACGCGCGCACGAAGAGTTCGCCTTCGTACGACGTGACGATGCGATGGCCATCGGCGTTGGTCACGGTGACGAGGCGGTCTCCGTACTCGACGACGCCGGCCACCTTCGACTTGCGCGCGGTCTGCTCGGCAATGCGGGCTGCCGTGCCGCCGATGTGGAACGTGCGCAGCGTCAGCTGCGTGCCCGGTTCGCCGATGGACTGTGCCGCGATAATGCCGATGGCCTCGCCGATGTCCACCATCTTCATGGTGGCCAAGTTGCGGCCGTAGCACATGCGGCAGAGGCCGCGCTTGGCCTCGCACGTCAGCACCGAGCGAATCTTGACCGACTCGATGCCGGCGTCCTCGATGGCGCGGGCGGTGTCTTCCTCCATCATCTGGCCGGCCTCGACGAGCAGCGCCGGACGTCCGGCCTCGTCGCGCAGCTGCGGATCGTACACGTCCTCGGCGGCGACGATGCCGACGATGCGCTCCGACAGCGGCTCGATGATGTCCTCGCCTTCCTTCAGCGCCGACACCTCGAGGCCCATGATCGTCCCGCAATCCTCCTCGTTGATCGTCACGTCCTGCGCGACGTCGCAGAGGCGGCGCGTGAGGTAGCCGGCGTCGGCCGTCTTGAGCGCCGTGTCGGCGAGGCCCTTGCGGGCGCCGTGCGTCGAGATGAAGTACTCGAGCACCGAGAGGCCTTCACGGAAGTTCGACTTGATGGGGCTTTCAATGATCTCACCGATGCCGCCGGTGAGCTTCTTCTGCGGCTTCGCCATCAAGCCGCGCATGCCGGCCAGCTGGCGGATCTGGTCGCGCGAACCGCGCGAACCGGAGTCGAACATCATGAACACCGGGTTGAAGCCCGTCTGCGACTCCCGCATGCGCTTCACCATCGCGTCGGCGATGTCGTTGTTCGCGTGCGTCCAGGTGTCAATCACCTTATTGTAGCGCTCGCCGTTCGTGATGTTGCCCGTGGCGTACGCCTTCTGGAACCGTTCGACGCGCGTGCCGGCTTCCTCGAGCAGCGTCTCTTTCTCCTCGGGAATCTCGAGGTCGGAGATGCCGATGGAGACACCGCCGCGCGTTGCGTTGCGGAAGCCGAACTCCTTGAGCCGGTCGAGGAACGCGACCGTCGCCGCCAGGCCCGAGGCGCGGTACGCCTCGAAGACGAGCTCCGACAGTGCCTTCTTCTTCATCTCGCGATTCTGGAACGGCAGCTCCGGCGGCACGATCTCGCTGAACATCACGCGGCCGGCCGTCGTCACCTGCCACGCCGGGCCGCCTTCGGCTCCGGTCACGAGGTAGCGCACCGCCGAGTTCATCTGCAGGCGGCCGGTCGCCAGTGACATCTCGACCTCGGCCGCGTTGGTGAATGCGGGCAGCTTGGTCACGCGCTTCGCGTCCTTCACCAGCGTGTCGAAGTCGAACGGCGCCTTGGTCGCGAAGTAGCAGCCAAGCACAATATCCTGGCTGGGCTCCGCCACCGGGCGGCCGTCGGCCGGCTTCAGGATGTTGTTCGACGACAGCATGAGCACGCGGCACTCAAGCTGTGCCTCAAACGACAGCGGCACGTGCACCGCCATCTGGTCGCCGTCGAAGTCGGCGTTGAACGCCGCGCAGACGAGCGGGTGAATGCGGATGGCCTTGCCTTCAACGAGCACCGGCTCGAATGCCTGGATGCCCAGGCGGTGCAGCGTCGGCGCGCGGTTGAGCAGCACCGGATGGTCGCGGATGATCTCCTCGAGGATCTCGTACACCTCGGGGCTTTCACGCTCCACGATCTTCTTGGCGCGCTTCACCGTCTCGGCAATGCCCTTCTCCACCAGCTTGTGGATGATGAACGGCTTGAACAGTTCGAGCGCCATCGCCTTCGGCAGGCCGCACTGGTGCAGCTTCAGCTCCGGGCCCACGACGATGACCGAGCGGCCCGAGTAGTCCACGCGCTTGCCGAGTAGGTTCTGGCGGAACCGGCCCTGCTTGCCCTTGAGCATGTCGGAGAGCGACTTCAGCGGGCGCTTGCCGCGGCCGCGGATCGCCTTCGACCGGCGCCCGTTGTCGAACAGCGCGTCCACCGCCTCCTGCAGCATGCGCTTCTCGTTGCGCAGGATGACTTCCGGCGCGCGGTGCACGATGAGCTTCTGCAGGCGGTTGTTGCGGTTGATGACGCGGCGGTACAGGTCGTTCAGGTCGGACGTAGCGAAACGTCCGCCGTCGAGCGGCACGAGCGGCCGCAGGTCGGGCGGAATCACCGGCACGACGTCCATCACCATCCATTCGGGACGGTTGCGCACGTCCGAGTGATCACCCGAGTTGCGAAACGCGTCCACGATCTTCAGGCGCTTCAGCTGCTGCTTCTTCTTGTGCTGCGACGTCTCCACCGCCACCGAGGCGCGCAGCTCCTCGGCCGTCTTGTCCACGTCGAGGCGGCGTAGCAGGTCGCGCACCGCCGGCGCGCCGATGTCGGCGTGGAACGCGCTGTCACCCTCGGCCTTCGCCTTCAGGCGGAGTTCGAGGAACTGCTCCTCGTCGAGCAGGTCGTTGACGTGCACGTCCTGCTCGCCGGCGTCAATGACGACATAATTCGAGTAGTAGATCACCTTCTCGAGGTCACGCAGCGTGAGGTCGAGGAGGTTGCCCATCGGGCTCGGCAGCGTCTTGAAGAACCAGATGTGCGCCACCGGCACGGCGAGCTCGATGTGCCCCATGCGGTCGCGGCGCACCTTGCTGAGCGTCACTTCCACGCCGCAGCGGTCGCAAATGACGCCGCGGTAACGGATGCGCTTGTACTTGCCGCAGTGGCACTCCCAGTCCTTCACCGGGCCGAAGATGCGCTCGCAGAACAGGCCGTCCTTCTCCGGCTTGAACGAGCGGTAGTTGATCGTCTCGGGCTTGGTGACCTCGCCCCACGACCACCACGACCGCAGGCCGGCCATCTCGAGCCGCTCCCGCTCCTTCGGGTCCCGCGGGCCGCGAATCTCCTCCGGGCTCGCGATGCGAACCTGGATGAAGTCGAACGCCGAGGCGCGCTGCTCGCGCGCGTTGCGGAAATCAATCATGGGTTATTCCTCGCTCCCGTTCCCGAAGGACCCGCCGAAGGTTTCGTTCGCGTCCATCGTGACGTGGATGCCCAGCGCCTGCAGTTCCTTCACGAGCACGTTGAACGATTCAGGAGTTCCCGGCTCGGGCAGGTTCTGCCCCTTCACGATCGCCTCGTACACGCGGCTGCGGCCGTTCACGTCGTCCGACTTGACGGTCAGGATCTCCTGCAGCGTGTGCGCCGCGCCGTAGGCCTCGAGGGCCCACACTTCCATTTCGCCGAAGCGCTGCCCGCCGAACTGTGCCTTGCCGGCCAGCGGCTGCTGCGTCACCAGCGAGTACGGGCCGATGCTCCGCGCGTGGATCTTGTCGTCCACGAGGTGGCTGAGCTTGAGCATGTACACCTGGCCCACCGTCACCGGGCTGGTGAACGTCTCGCCGCTCCGGCCGTCGCGCAGGCGGATCTTGCCGAACGGCAGGATGCCGGCCAGCCCGAGCAGCTCGATGGCGGCGGCGTCGACGTCGGCCTCGCTCTTGCGGCCCAGCGTCGCCGCCAGCGCGGGCAGCCCGCGCGCCTCGAGCTGCTCGGGGGCGCTCAGCGCGTTGATCTTCTCGAGCTCCTTCGCGGCCTTCTTGAACTCGGCCTTCCGCGCGGCGTAGTCGGCGTCGTCCGCCGCCACCTCGTGGAAGGTGTGCTCGTTCTTCAGGTTCGCGTGCTCGCGCTCGGCGATCTCCTTCGCCGCCGCCGCGAGGTAGTCGCGCACCGCGACGAAGATCTCCTTCGTCTCGGCCGACATCGCGCGGCCATGCAGATCGTTGAGCGTCGCGTCGTCGAGGAGCTCCACCTTGTCCAGGTTCTCCGCGCTCGGCTTGATGTCGGCGAGGAGGTGGCGGATCTCCTTCTCGGTGATCGCCGGCGCCTCGGCCTGCAAGCCCAGCGCTGCCTTCGCCCAAGAGACACCGGCGAGGCGCAGCAGCAGTCCGATCTCGCGCTCGTTGGCGCCGGCGAAGACCGGCGTCTTGGCGTAGAAGCCGAGTAGCTTCGCCGCCCAGCCGAGGTGGGTTTCGAGAATCTGCCCGACATTCATGCGGCTCGGCACGCCGAGCGGATTGAGCACGATGTCCACCGGGCGGCCGTCCGGCAGGAACGGCATGTCCTCTTCCGGCACGATGCGCGCCACGATGCCCTTGTTGCCGTGGCGGCCGGCCATCTTGTCGCCCACCGAGATCTTGCGCTTCTCGGCGAGATAGACCTTAACGAGCTGAATCACGCCCGGCGGCAGTTCGTCCGGCTGGAGGATGCGGTCAATCCGCTCTTCCGCCTTCTCCTCGATGCGCCCCTTCACGTCGTTGGCCGCCTCGATGATTTCGCGGACCTCCTCGTTCACCTTCTTGTTGCCGACGCGGAACGTCTTGAGGTCAAGCGTCGCAAGGCGCAGCGTGCCGAGGATCTCCTCGGTCAGCTTCGTCCCCTTCGCGATGGCCTCTTCCACCGTCCCGCTCTTGAGCGCGAGCTCGACCGTCTGCCCGAGGAGCAGTTCCTTGATCTCCTCGTCGCGCACGTCGTTGACGCGCACCTTCTCCTCGCCCTCGAGGCGGCGAACGTCGCCGATACGCTCGCCGCGGTCCTTCTCGACCACCTGGTCCTCGACGCGCGAGAAGATCTTGCAGTCGATGACGACGCCTTCCATGCCCGGCGGCACCTTGAGCGACGAGTCCTTCACGTCCTTCGCCTTCTCGCCGAAGATCGCGGTCAGCAGCTTCTCTTCCGGCGACAGCTCGGTCTCGCCCTTGGGCGTGATCTTGCCGACGAGGATGTCGCCCGGCTTCACGTGCGCACCGATGCGCACGATGCCGCGCTCGTCAAGGTCCACGAGCGATTCTTCCGAAACGTTCGGGATCTCGCGCGTGATCTCCTCCTGCCCGCGCTTCGTGTCGCGCACGTGCAGTTCGAGCTCCTGGATGTGGATCGACGAGTAGACGTCGTCCTTCACCAGCCGCTCCGAGAGCACGATGGCGTCTTCGAAGTTGTGCCCGTACCACGGCATGAACGCCACGGTGACGTTGCTGCCGAGCGCGAGCTCGCCATGCTCGGTCGCCGCGCCGTCGGCCAGCACCTCGCCCTGCTTCACCTTCTGACCGAGCTTCACCGCCGGGCGCTGGTTGATCGCGGTGTCCTGGTTGGTGCGCCAGTACTTCTTGAGGCGGTAGCGGTCCTGCTGCGTGAGCCGCGCCAGCGGCGCGCCGGCGTCGCGCTTCCCTTCCTTGCCCTGGCCGGCGTCGACGATGATCTCGTCGGCCGTCACGCGCGTCACCACGCCCGCGCGCTTGGCGATCACCACCGCGCCCGAGTCCTGCGCCACCTTCTCCTCGAGCCCCGTGCCGACAATCGGCGTCTGCGGGTTGAGGAGCGGCACCGCCTGGCGCTGCATGTTACTGCCCATTAGCGCGCGGTTGGCGTCGTCGTGCTCGAGGAACGGAATGAGCGCCGCGGCGATCGACACCACCTGCTCGGGCGCCACATCCATATAGTCGATCTTCGTCGGCGGCACGAGCGGCACGTCCGACTGTTGACGGCAGAGCACGAGCTCGTCCACGTACGTGCTGTCCGTGTTGAGCTTGGCGTTGGCCTGCGCGATGATCGCGTCCTCTTCGCGGTTGGCGTCGAGCCACTCGAGCTCGCCCGTCACCTTGCCGTTCTTGACCACCAGGTACGGCGTCTCCACGAAGCCGAGATCGTTCACGCGCGCGAAGCACGCGAGCGACGTGATGAGGCCGATGTTCGGCCCTTCCGGCGTCTCGATGGGGCACATGCGGCCGTACTGCGAGTAGTGCACGTCGCGGACTTCGAACCCCGCACGCTCGCGTGTCAGGCCGCCGGGGCCCAACGCCGAGAGGCGGCGCTTGTGCGTCAGCTCGGCCAGCGGGTTTGTCTGGTCCATGAACTGCGACAACTGCGACGACCCGAAGAAGGCCTGGATGACGGCCGACACCGTGCGCGCGTTGACGAGGTCGTCGAGCGCGATCTTCTCCGTGTCCTGGTTGATGCTCATGCGCTCCTTGACGAGGCGCGCCATGCGCGACAGGCCGACGGAGAACTGGTTGGCGATCAGCTCGCCCACCGAGCGGATGCGGCGGTTGCCCAGATGGTCGATGTCGTCCGTGTGCCCGCGTCCCTCGTGCAGCTCCACGAGGTAGCGGAGGATCGCCACGAAATCCTCGACGGTGAGCACCGTTGTGTCGGGCGACGTCGGGAGTCCGAGGCGCTGGTTGATCTTGTAGCGGCCCACGCGGCCCAGGTCATAGCGCTTGGGCGAGAAGAAGAGCCGCTCGAGCGCCTGCTTGGCCGTCTCCTTGTTGGGCGCGTCGCCCGGGCGAAGCAGGCTGTAGATCTGCTTGAGTGCCTCCTCCTCGGCGCGTGTCGGGTCCTTGAGCAGCGTGTTCTTGATCAACTGGCTCTCGACGCGCAGCGACGGGGCGAAGACGTGCGCGCGATGCAGGTCCGCCTTGCGCAGGCGCTTGCAGAGCATCTCCTTGAGCGCCTGTCCCGCCTCGGCGATCACCTCGCCGGTCGCCGGGTCCACGATGTCGAGCGCGATGATGCGCGCCGTGGTGCGCTCGCCGCGCTCGATCGCGTCGAGTTCGTCGCGCAGGTCCACCGACATGTACGACGCGAAGACCTTCACCTTGTCGATCTTCTGACGGCGGAGGCGGTTGAACACCTCCTCCGTGAGCTCGTCGCCCACCTTCACGAGCAGCAGGTTCTCGTCGCGCTCGCGCTGCGCGCGCGCCTTCTTCGTCTTCGGCTTCGGCGCGTCCTCAGCCGCCGCCTCGCCTGCCAGCTCGACGTCCTCCGCGATGATCGCGCCGATGACCTCGCGGTTCTCCGCACGCCCCTCGCGCTTCTTGGTCAGGTCGAGGTCGCGCACGGCGAAGAAGAGCCGCAGGATGTCGGCATTGCTCCCGTAGCCGAACGCGCGCAGCAGCGCCGTGGCCGGGAACTTCTTCTTCTTGTCAATGTGGACGTAGATGATGTCGTGGATGTCGACGGTGAACTCCACCCACGAGCCGCGGAACGGGATGATCCGCGACGAGATCAGCCGCTGGCCGTTGGGGTGGGTGCTCTCCTCGAACACCACGCCCGGCGACCGGTGCAGCTGCGAGACGATGACGCGTTCGGCCCCGTTGATCACGAAGGTCCCGAGGTTCGTCAGCAGCGGCAGTTCGCCGAGGTAGACTTCCTTGCGGATCTCGTTCTTGAGCCGCTTACCGTTGCCGGCGTCCTCAAAGACGCGCAGCGACAGCGTCGCCTTAAGCGGCGCCGAGTACGTCATGTCGCGCTCGATGCACTCCTCGACGGAGTACTTCGGCTCCCCGAGCGTGTACTTCTCGAACTCGAGCGAGAAGTTCTGGTGGACGTCCTCGATGGGGAACAGGTCCCTGAAGACCCGCTCGAGGCCAACGTCTTCCTTGTGCTTGGCGGCGGCATCCAGCTGGAGCAGCGACTCGAAGGCGCGCACCTGGATGTCGAGGAGATGGGGCATCTCCATCCGCTCGTCGAGCTTGGCGAACGAAATCTGCTTGATCATGTCGGTTCCGGCAGTTCCGGTGGATAGGCCAAAACGGCCCGGGCCCGGCCGAGCGGCAAAATCCGCGCGGGCGGGTCACGGCGTGCACTACGTCAGTTGTACGGCGGGACGAAGCGTGCGATCACGGTGGTCGTTGGGGCTGAGGGTGGACCCCGGCGGCGCGGACAACCCGCGCCGCCGACAACCCCCGGCCTTACTTGACCTCGACTTCTGCGCCTTCGGCCTCGAGCTTCGACTTCAGCTGCGCGGCCTCGTCCTTCGAGACGCCGGCCTTCACGGTCTGCGGCGAGCCGTCCACCAAGTCCTTGGCTTCCTTCAGCCCCAGACCGGTGATTTCGCGGATGACCTTGATGACCTGAATCTTCTTGGCGCCGGCAGCCTTGAGCGTGACCGTGAACTCGGTCTGCTCTTCGACCGCGGCGGCCGCGGCGCCGCCGCCCGCCGGGGCGCCCGCCGCCACTGCAGCGATCGTGACGTTGAACTTCGTCTTGAATGCGTCGATGAGCTCGACGAGTTCGACGACCGTCTTGTTGCCGATCGCTTCGAGGATCTCGTCGTTGCTCAGGGTCGTGGTAGCCATGGTTTCGTTCTCCGTTGTCTCCCAGGAATCCTGGGGCGTTGTGAGTCAGGCGGACGCCTGGGGAATCAGTTGCTGCCTTCGAGTTGCGTCTTCCGCGCGTCGAGTGCGAGCGCGAACGACATCATGAGACTGTTGAGGTAACCCACGAACATGCTCAGGGCCTCGTCGCGGGTCGGCATCGTGGCGAGCTTGGTTACCATCGCCTGGTCCACCACCGCCCCCTCGTACACACCGCCCTTGATCGCCGGACGGTGGTCGTTGGCCTTGGCGAACTCAGTCAGGACCTTGGCCGCGGCGATGGCATCCTTCGCCACCACGACGCCAGTCGGGCCCTTGATCGGCTGCCCCACCAGACCGCACTCATTGACCGCGCGGATGGCCAGCGAGTTCTTGATCACCACGTACTCCACGCCCGCGCGGCGTAGCCGGCGGCGCAGGTCCGTCATCCGCTTCACGTTCAGGCCGGTGAAGTCGGTGTAGTAGAGCGCGTTCGCGCCCTTGATCTTCTTGCTCAGCTCGGCGACGAGCTTTTCCTTGTCAGTGCGATTCATGGCTCGTTACCGGTAAGGGGTGGTGTCGACCTTCACCCCAGGGCCCATCGTCGACGAGACCGACAGGTTCTTCACGTAGACGCCCTTGGCCGCGGCCGGCTTGGACCGGACGATCTGGTCCATGAACGCGGTGAAATTCGTCTCGAGGGCGTCGAGCCCGAACGAGACCTTGCCGATCTTGGCGTGCACATTGCCGCCCTTATCGACGCGGAACTCGATCTTGCCCGCCTTCGTCTCCTTCACGGCCTGGCCGATGTTCATCGTCACCGTGCCCGCCTTGGGATTCGGCATCAGCCCACGAGGGCCGAGCACCTTGCCCAGCTGGCCGACCTGGCCCATCTGGTCCGGCGTGGCAATCATGACGTCGAACTCGGTCCAGCCTTCCTTGATCTTCGCGATGTACTCGGTGCCGACGTAGTCGGCGCCGGCGGCCTCGGCGTCCTTGGCCTTGTCGCCGACGGCGATGACGAGCACGCGCACGACGGCGCCCGTCCCCGCGGGGAGGACGACCGTGCCGCGCACGGCCTGATCGGCGTGCCGCGGGTCGACGCCGAGGCGCACCACCACCTCGACCGTCTCGTCGAACTTCGCGTACGCGCCCGTCTTCACGAGCTCCAGCGCCTGCTTGGCCGCGTAGGCCTGCTCAATCACGCGCTTCGACGCGGCCGCACGATACTTCTTGCCATGGGTGCCGGGCATCAGTCCTTGACCTCCACGCCCATCGAGCGCGCGGCACCGGCAACCATCGCCATAGCCGACTCGAGGGAATCGCAGTTGAGATCCGGCATCTTGAGCTCGGCAATCTTCTTGATCTGCGCCTTGCTGATGACACCAACCTTGTTGCGATTGGGCTGACCCGACCCCTTCTCCAGTCCCAGTTCCTTCATGATGAGAATCGCCGCAGGCGGCGTCTTCAGGATGAAGGTGAAAGACTTGTCGGCGAAGATCGTGATCTCGACCGGGAGGATCGTATCCTGGCCCTGCGTCCGAGCGTTGAACTCTTTGCAGAATGCCATGATGTTGATCCCCTGCGGGCCGAGCGCGGTGCCGACCGGTGGGGCCGGATTCGCCTTGCCTGCAGGAATCTGCAGTTTGACGAAACCGATGACCTTTTTTGCCATGGTGCTCCTCTGACGTTCGGGCGGAGCGCCAATCGCTCCGCCGACTCCCACGGTGTGATTAGTGAGGTCGTGGTGCTCCTCAAGCACGCGTCCATCAACCGGCGTGCAACGGCGTCCTTCAGTGAGGGTAGATGGTGGAAGGTTGATGGTAGATGCCGTCATCTACCTTCTACCGTCTACCCTCTCTTTGGCGGCTTAGCGGTCGACGTGGTTGAGGATCCACGCCGCCGTGGGCGCTCCGCCTAGTGCGCCCGCAACTGCAGGTAATCCAACTCCACGGACGTCGGCCGCCCGAACAGCGACACCGACACCCGCACCTTGCCCTTGTCGGGCATCACTTCCTCGACCACGCCGTTGAAGTCCGTGAACGGACCATCACTGATGGCCACCGCCTGCCCGACGAGGAACGGAATCTCCTCCTTCGGCGGCGCTTCTTCCGCTTCGTCGGCGATGCCGAGGAGGCGGCGCACTTCGTCGTCCCGCAGCGGCTGCGGATCGCGGTCCTTGCCGACGAACTTGATGACGCCCTGGATGCTGCCGATCGCGTGCAGCGTGTCCTCGCTCGGCTGCATCTCCACCAGCACGTAGCCCGGGTACACCTTGCGCTCGACGGTGACCTTCTTGCCGTTCTTGATCTCGACCACCTCTTGCGTGGGCACGAGCGCCTGCCGGATGGCACGCTCCTCGGGGGCCGCCGGATCCGCGTCAATCTTCCGCTGGATCAGCGACCGCACCTTGTTCTCGTGTCCAGAGGTCGTCTGGATCGCGTAAAACCGATGCGTCACGAACGCTCCTAGAACGCCGAGGGGAGGCGCACCAGCAACTGCTGGAGCACGACGTCCATCAGCGCGATGACCGCGCCAATGAAGAGCGAGAGCAGAACAACGCCCACCGAGAGCTGGCGCACCTGCGGCACGTCCGGCCAGGTCACGCGCCGCATCTCGGCCATCACGTCATGATAGAACGCGACGACCCGGCGAGCGGGACCCTGCGGCACCACCTCGACGGCCATGGTTACTTCGTCTCCTTGTGGACCACGTGCTTGTTGCAGCGCGGGCAGTACTTCTTCCACTCGACGCGCTCCGGATGCAAGCGCTTGTTCTTCGTGGTGAAGTAGTTGCGATTCTTACAGTCGTTGCACGCGAGAATGATCTTGTCGCGGGGCATTGTGTCCTCAGGTCCAGCAGAATTGGCGGTTCACGGTTGACCGCCCCCGTGGCACTCCGTGCCATATGACGTCCTGCCACTGCGTTGCCGCACCAACCAGAGCTGGCGATCGGGATTGAACCGATGACCTCACCCTTACCAAGGGTGTGCTCTACCGACTGAGCTACGCCAGCAACTCCGGCCTTGCCGACAAAAAACCGCCGCACTGTTCAACCGCTCGCGGCGCTGCTCGACCATCTGCCATCCACCATCTCAAGAGCGGGAGACGGGGCTCGAACCCGCGACATCAAGCTTGGAAGGCTTGCGCTCTGCCAGCTGAGCTACTCCCGCAAGTCACCCGGCGTTCCCTTCTGCTCTCTCCCGCCGCACCGACCGCTTCTCAGTGGTGGGGGAAGGATTCGAACCTTCGAAGGCATACGCCGGCAGATTTACAGTCTGCTCCCGTTGGCCACTTGGGTACCCCACCTTCGTTGTGCCCCCGCACCCCGCACTCGTTCCCACACTCCGTACCCTTCGCCAACAGAGCTGACGGCGAGACTCGAACTCGCAACCGCTTGATTACAAATCAAGTGCTCTGCCAGTTGAGCTACGTCAGCGACTGGCCGTTTTTTTTGCGAGACTCGTAGAATAACCTGCCGGATTGGCAAGTGTCAAGCCGTTGCAATTGTTGGTTTTAGGGCGAGTTGGGCGGCGCGCTCAGCGCACCTTCTTCCAACGAGCGCCCTGCGGGGTGTCCTCGACGACTATCCCCTTTTCGTCCAACGACTTGCGGATCTGATCCGCCGCCGCGAAGTCGCGGCGTCCTCGCGCCACCTTGCGCGCCGCCAACTGTTGCTCCACCCACACCTCGAGCGACGCGTCCACGCCTTGCTGCTCGGGCACGATGTCGAGCACGCCGACCGCGCGCGCAAATGCCTCGCGTGCGGCCGCCAACGAGCCCATGTCGCTCCCCCGCGTATCGAGTTCGGCGTTGGCGTGATTGATGAAGATGAACAACGCCGCCTGCGCGCGCGGCGCATTCAGATCGTCGCGCAGCGCCGCATCAAACTCCACGCGAAACGCTTCCGCCGCCTCGGCAAGCGCGGCGGTGCCGCCGGTCGCCGATGCAAGCCGTTCGGCAAAGTCGCCCACGCGCCGCACCGCTTCAATGCTTGCCTCGAGGGCGGCGC
This sequence comes from Gemmatimonadota bacterium, assembly GCA_023249305.1. GTDB lineage: Bacteria > Gemmatimonadota > Gemmatimonadetes > Gemmatimonadales > Gemmatimonadaceae > PNKL01. Next base: position 1,174 of record JAHFCU010000024.1, on the reverse strand, counting down.
CCGACAGGTTGAGCTGCTTGCGATAGTGCGTCGAGAACATCAGGTGGCGCACGGCCGCCGCGCTCACGCGTTGCGCGCGCAGATCTTCCACCGTCGACACGTTCCCCACGCGCTTGGCCATCTTCGTGCCGTCAGTGAGCAGGAACTCGCCGTGGCACCAGAACCGCGCGAACGGCTTGCCCGTGGCGGCCTCGCTCTGCGCGATCTCGTCCTCGTGATGCGGAAACTGCAGGTCCACGCCGCCGGTGTGGATGTCGATCGTCTCGCCGAGCAGGCTCATGGCCATCGCCGAGCACTCAAGATGCCAGCCGGGGCGCCCGCGTCCCCACGGAGAGTCCCACGCCGCGCCGCACGCTTCGTCCTCGGGCGTGGCCGCTTTCCACAGCGCGAAGTCCTGCGCGTTCTCTTTCGCGTAGTCGTCCTGCGCAACGCGCGCGCCGGCCTTGAGTTCGCGCGTGTCGAGGCGCGAGAGCCGCCCGTACCCGGCGAACTTGTCGATCGCGAAATAGACCGTCTTGTCGTCGGCCTGGTACGCGACGCCTGCTTTCTCGAGGCGGCGCACGAGGTCCACCATCTCAACGATGAAGTCGGTGGCGCGCGGGTAGTGCTCCGCCGGCTGGATGCGCAGGTAGTCGCGGTCGGCGAAGAACATGTCGATCACCGGTTCGGTGACGTCGCGCACCATCTTTTTCTGGTCCGTGGCGCGCTTGATGATCTTGTCATCCACGTCCGTCAGGTTCATCACCTGCTTCACTGTGTATCCGGCGAGCGAAAGCGCGCGGCGGAGGAGGTCGGTGAAGAGGAACGTGCGGAAGTTCCCGAGGTGCGCCGGGTTGTAGACGGTCGGTCCGCACGCGTACATCCGCACGGTCTCGCCGTCGGCCGGTGTGAATGGCTCGACGGTTCGCGTCATCGAGTTGTAGAGGCGGAACTCGGGCATGCGTGAAAGCTAGCCGGGCGACGGGGGGACCGTCCACCGGCCGGGCGGTTCGGTCACGACGCGCGAGCGGAGAACGCGGATCCCCTCCGCGCGGCAGAGCGCGAGCACTTCCTCGGCGGAGCGGTCGGCAAGCGGCACGCGCACCGCGCCGTCGCGGCGGCACCATGCCGCGACGTGCCGGCGCAGCCGGGCCGCTGCCGCACGCGGGGCGCCGACGGCCAGCACGAGAGCGCT